>PWNJ01000165.1 GCA_003558985.1 candidate division CSSED10-310 bacterium | reverse complement strand
TCAACAGCAGACATGTTCAGCGGCCATATCCCTGCCGACTGAGCGCAATCCAGGATGAACATCACATTGTTGGCCCGGCACCATCGGCCAATCTCCTGAACCGGCTGAACAGCGCCGGTTACATTTGAAACATGATTCAATATGAGTGCGACAGGGTTATGATTGGTAATCATGGTCTCAAGTTCTTCCGAAGTAACTCGCCCGAAATCATCTCCCGGCAGTATTGTCAGTTGGATACCCAGGTCGTTTTCCAGACGTGTTAACGGACGAATGACGCTGTTGTGTTCAAGGGTGGATGTCAGAACAGTATCACCGGGATTAAGAGTTCCTTTAATTGCAAGATTCAGAGCTTCCGTGGCATTTGCGGTGAAAACCACGTGCATCGGATTCTTCAATCCGAAAAATTGTGCGATACTTTTTCGGGCACGAAACACAATTTCACCGGCCTGCA
The DNA here is from genome assembly GCA_003558985.1 of candidate division CSSED10-310 bacterium. GTDB lineage: Bacteria > CSSED10-310 > CSSED10-310 > CSSED10-310 > CSSED10-310 > CSSED10-310. The sequence goes on along the minus strand of PWNJ01000165.1, from coordinate 3,945 downwards.
TGGACAAACGGTGGCCGGAGCGGCCGGGATTAGCGCCAATTTGGGTCATAAACTGCAGAACAGCCTCCGTCACTTCTGGCGGTTTCGGAAACGATGTGGCTGCATTATCCAGATAGATCATGCCTGTTTGACAGCCCGAATAACCTTGTGATCGGTTTTGTCCTCAACAACAATGGCGTAATGGCGGCTTTGCAGAAACCGCGAAACGTTTTCCAGGGACGCTTCGCTATCCACCAGAACCTCGAAATCTTTCAGAGCATCTTTGACTGCCTGCGTTGTCATTATCACTGGTTGCGGACATGAAAGACCTCGCGTATCAATGGTTTCCATTTCGGAATGACTCATTTTCCACCTCTTTCATTGTGATTTGCGGTGGGACCGGCTAATTTCCTTCTTTTTTGTATCATTGCGAATGCCAGTGAAAAACAGAAAACAAACCCTGCCAAGATGCCCCACATTCCAAAATCGCCAATTCCCGATGGTGAACTTGCCATACCGAAGTTATGTGAAAATGCGGCTCCAACGATCATTCCAAGCACAAAAACACCGGCATCAGTGTCGCCTTCACCGGTCAGAATAAGTTGTCGGCCGGGGCATCCTCCAGCCAGAGCAAACGCGAGGCCCGACAGCGCCATACCAGCAAAATTCCAGATATGGCTGTTGTGAGCGATGGGTTGACCAACAAAGCCGGGGTTGAACTGTCCCAGTAGCAGATTCATGACAAAAACAGCGCCGGTAAACGTAAGAATACCGGTGAGCAAGTGAAAATCCCGAACAAGGATCACGTCTCTGACCGAACCCATTGTGCAGAAACGGCTTCGTTGCGCGACAGCCCCAACAACAAGTGCGCTGAGCAAGCTTATTATAACAGGCGCTTTCATTGCGCCCGGACCCGTTACGCTCTGAAACAGTCGCGGGAAATTGAAAAGGAACAGCAGAAGCAGAAACAGCATGAACAACGGCATAACCAGACCGGATGGTTTCTGCTGTGAATAACTGCGGCCAAGACTGTACCCTTTTCTGATAAAGAACGCGCCGGCTGCAACCCCGGATACAAGGCCGGCGATGCCGGTGACTGCGTTGAAATCACCCCCGGCAAGTCTGATGAACACACGCCAGGGACATCCCAGAAACACCAACGCGCCGATCATGGCAAACACTCCCAGAAAAAATCGGATGGTTGCCGATGATCCTCCACGAGGTCTGAATTCACCTGTCAGCATCGAAACAAGAAGAGCGCCTATGATTATGCCGATTATTTCCGGCCTGATGTACTGAACCGCTTCAGTCCTGTGCAGACCCAGTCCACCCGCCAGATCTCTCTCGAAACACGCGATACAAAAACCCATATTTGCCGGATTACCCATATACTGTAACACTGCCGCAATAATGCCGATAATCGCACCTGCCAGGATAATGCCACTTTTTGTACTAAAAAATTGCCGTTTCATGTTTGTTTTCCGCCCATTAGTTATCCACCATCTTCACACAAGATCTGTAATTCATCAATTTTGTTATAAAGATCGGGCTATCGTATTGCAACCCTTTAACCTTCAACCTTCAACCTCTTAAACCCTTCACCCCATCCCGCAAATATTTCTCCCAACATATCAACCGTATTCACAATTGCATCCGGCTGCTGTGATTCGATTTCATCAACAGAACCATATCCCCAGGTTACGCCGATACATGCCATCGAATTGTTGCGAGCGCCAATCAGGTCATGTTTTCTGTCACCGATCATAACTGACCGGGATGGGTTCAGACGGTATTTGGACACAACATGAGCAATCACGTCGGTTTTGTCAGTGCGTGAGTTGTCCGGATTGCTTCCGATGATACCGTCAAAACAGGTATCAAGCTGAAAATGCTCAAGAATTCTGGTGGCAAACATGGTGGGTTTGGAGGTGGCGACAAACAACCGAACAAGGTTATGGCCAAGATACTGCAGCAGTTCGGGAATTCCGGAGTACACCCTGTTCTGGTACAGCCCTTTGTCGGAAAAGTATTCCCGATAGACCAGGACCGCTCTGTCGGCATCATCGTTTGACAGGTGATAGCGTTTCATAAACGATTCACGTAGCGGCGGCCCGATAAACGATTCCAGTTCATTAGGACGCTTTTCAGTGATGCCAAATTTATCCAGCGCATACAAAATGGAATTGATGATGCCCTCTTTTGAATCAGTCAATGTGCCGTCAAGATCAAACAAAACATTTTCATATCTCAAAATCATTCCCGCTTTCATACGTGTCCATTCATTTTCTATATTGTCACCCGCTCCAAAAAGGCGTCTTGCAACAACCCATCGTGCTCGTGCGCGTAATCGTAATCGTAATCGAGACCATCATCAATTAAAAATAGTCTTCAGTCACAGCTCTTATTGATTGAAATAGTAAAACAGGTTCAATGACCTGCCTATGATTGAAAAAATGCATCAATCGTGTGAAACGCATCGGAAACATCATGATAATCTGCCGTGATGACACCCGGACACCCGGCAATCATGGCGGACAGTTTTCGTCCGGACTCAGGCCGGAACAAACACAAAACCCGCTTTTCGTTTTCAACTGCGCGACCGATTTCATATCCGACCCCTAACGACGGTGTCGTGACTTCAGCCACCACAACATTCGCCTGCATCAGCCAGTCACAATCGCGATCGTGAATCTGCCTGTCGGTCAAAACTGTCTCACCCCCGGTTTCGATGTCACTATCGCCGACATGTTCTGTCAGAACGGTACCATACCGCCTTAAATAGTGGATGATTTGCTGATAAATCCCGGTATCATCGCGACCCGCCCGAATCGAACCAGCGAAGTATATTATCAACGATTTGGATTTTGCCTTCTTTTGTGTTTCTGAGATATCATTTGTTAACATGCAACACTCCAGTATTCGTTTTCAATTAAAAATTCCCTGAATGTCACACGTTGGACCGGGTCGCCTCTTTCTTTCAGAAAAAACGTGCCTTCCTGTGCATTCCATCCGAACACGACGGACTTATGCGGAATCCGCGAATACACCATATATATATCTGACAACTCATTTAAATGTTTTTGCAGGATATCCATTGATTCAAACTTGCCGTATGTTTCTCCGATTTCTGCTCGAACAATGGCCATATCGGCATCATTCACTCGGTCAAATTGCCCTGTCATTACGTGAACCAGAGCGGTTTCATCTGCTATTCTTTGCGCAATAGTTCGAATAGCATACAGTGGCCGACTGTTCTCACCCTGAGATGTTTCCCAGGTGATATTCTTTCCGGATTTGATATGCAATCCAAACGGAACAGGTTTAATGGTCACGACGGTATCCGTGCCAGTTTGCGGCAGAGACATATCCAGATAGAACGCGGTGTGTTTCATCGAATAGTCTTCCGGCCAGTTCGGAATAAATGTTTGAACACCAAAGTTGTCGGGCAGCACTGATGCCGGATCGCGATCAAATGTTACTCTGCTGACCCAGTCGCACAGATGTTTTTCGGTCGTCATAACCAGATATTCAGCCATATCATATCGATAAGCTTTGACTGTCATGCTGCATTCACAACCACAGGGCGGCCACATTCCGGACACGTGATAATATCTGTTTTCCGGATCGTCCACGCGAGTCATGAAGTTTGAGCGGTCTTCCGGTTCCAAATCGTCAAACATAACCATGCACGGCTGAAGTTTTTCACGCAGTGTATCGCTGAGTGATTCGGTTGCCAGACAGGTCAAAAAGCATCCAAATGCCATAATCAATATTGTTAATTGTTTGTACATTTCCAACTCCCTTTAAACCTCATGTTATAACCTGAAACGTGTCCGGAATTTTTCAAAGTAAATCCAATAATAGCAAATAAACTGATATTTATCTTTATTAAGAAAGATAATTTGCCTTGTTTTTGTCTTTTTCAAAAAGGAAAGCTTAGCGTATTTCTTCACGCCCATCCGCATG
>PWNJ01000177.1 GCA_003558985.1 candidate division CSSED10-310 bacterium | reverse complement strand
TGTTTTTATTGCTGTTTTTCATAAACATTCGGATTCCATTTCAGTTGACAGGTGGTAGTCACTACAGTGAAAGAAATTCCTACCAGCAGACAACTGTGTTGTCAATGGAATCGAATGAATGAGCTTTTTACGAATACATTTATACTGATCGCGCCTTAAACATGCCGTTTGACACAACCGATTCCTGTCTTGTAAAAGATAGTCAGTTGAAGAGAAAGGTTTTGACAATAAATACAAGGTTGCGTTTTATGAACTACATCATTGGCTATTTAAAAAAACATCTGACTTGCATCATTGCTCTGCTATTTTTGTTGCCCGGATGTCGTCCGCCAAGTGTCGAATCGGATGTTTCACAACGTAACTACATTGTCCGCGTCCTGATTTTGACATCCGATGAACAGGTTGCGCGTGAAACCGGAAGCCATTTTCGTCAGAGCTGGAATCTGACAACGGAGGTCACTGTTTCAGATAAGCATTCTGCCGATCAGATAAGCAATGCTGACTGTATTTATATTGCCGGTGATTATCTTAATGTTGTTGGAAGCCGTCTTCAGCATTTTTGTGACCTGATTGAAAACGCGGCGCAACGTGGCGCTCTGGTTTATTTTGAGCCGCAATGGGCACATTCAGAAGCCATACATGTTGCTGGTCTGCGATTGTCCGGCGCCTCAAAAGCAACAATCGTAACACCCGTGCTTCGTCCTTTTCCACCACTGCTTCGACATTTTGAAAGTCTTTTCCGGACTGTTACCGCTGCGCCTGTTCTGTTTCCGCGCACTCATTATGAGCAAACCCATTTGCCGGGATTTGTTCAAACCGTTTCCGATTGTCCGGTTTGGACGATTGATTTCAATCTTGAAACAGAAGCAGCGTCTGTTCTGGCCGCAACAGCGGACGGCAATCCGTTGTTGACATGGCGTGAGATCGGTGTTGGAGGTGTTCTGTGGTCATTTGATTTCAGCCGGCGGCAGGAACTGTTTCAGAACATTTCCACTATTCGGGATTTCAGTCTGGGATATCCCGATTCCAATGCATCAAATTTTCATTACGGGGCCGCCGGCCTGGATTATCTGTTTCGAAACAGTCTTGTTAATCTGGCAGCCAAACTCAAGTACGGACTGTCAATTGAGCGGGTTCCAGGACCCAACGGCGCTCCCGCCCTATCATGGCAGAATCATCTGGACTGCTTTGAAAACTGGGACAGACAGTACCCTCAGCGATGGTCGGAAATTCTTATGAAACGTGGATCAATACCGTCTTTTACCGTTCGATCCGACCTGACGCGGTTTGACACACCCATGATGACTGGAAAAGAGTCTGCCGCTCATCAATTTGGAACATTTTGCATTCAGTCAGGTATACCGGTCAATCCTCATCTGACATTGGAACCTCTGATGACCCCCGGTGAAGAACAGCATCACATTCAGCGCGATATAGAAGGTTTGAAAGACATCGGCATACCGGAGGATCGCATAACCGGCGCTGATAATCACGTGTTTTACACGCATGCACAACCAATCTGGCAAACATTTCATTCATTGCTTGATGCCGGGTTGTTTCACAATTACGGCGGCGCAACCCTGTCACCAATCGATCTGTTTCCATGGTTTTTCTGCACCAGCTCTGCTTACGCGCCCTTTTGCCCGCCATTTATGCCTGAAAACAGGGACGGCCGGATTCTTCCGCTTGTCATCAGCTCACCATTGCCCGCAAGACCATTACACTCACCGCTGGGCAAGCGCGGAATACTCCCCGCGAAACTACGTATGCCGGTCACGTTTTATTTTCATCCTGAGTTCATTGAAGATGCTGTTTCATTTGAAGAATTGCATTCAGAGTTTCAATCCATGATTCTTGAATCGGAGTGGTTTCGTGATGTTCAGGGATATGCTTTTGTGACCGAACCACAGGCCGCCAGTGCGCATATTGCAAATCGAACCGCAGACATCACCGCAACTGTTTTCAGCGACAGGATTGTATTGAACTCAGATTCCGGGACAGCAATGTCACAGGCCGGTGAGTTTCGCGATGCGCTTGGAGTCCGAATCGAATATGCACCTGATACAGCTCCATTTTATCATTATGAGAGCTGCTCAAATGTTCGATATATTCATCCGGCGACTGGCGCGATGGAGATTGCTTTGAATCCGGATGGAACAACCACTATCGGTCAGGGAGCTGAGCCGTCAATCCGGTTTGAACGAATTAATCTGCCTTTCAGTCTTGAGTCAACAGGAAACACGCATACGCTTCGTATAAACGAGCCGGGGCTTCGCAGAATACGCTATGCTCTGAATTCTTCGGGAACGTCGGGTTATCTTCCGGAAACTCTTACCGATGGAACAATTACGATTAGCAACGGCGCTGTCGAAATATTTCAAATCGGCAACGAACCGCTTGAGATACCGTTTACCGGGTTTTCCGGTGACGCATTCAACTATCAGAAATTAATGCTGTCGAGGTTGATGGATAGCACACCGACCGATCCAAAGGAGCGAGTCATCAATTTCGGGACGCCTGAGGCGCGTGAATTCTATAAACGTGGCTGGTGTCTGATTGACGAGCAAAGTGAGAATCATCTGATTACCTGGTCAACGGGTTATACTTTCAGCGAGTTGGCAATTCCTTTATCGGGGGATTCCGGATTCACCTGTTCACTTAAGGTGCGGCCGTATTTCAATCCATCAAAAGGCAATCAAACACTCAGCGTCATGATTAATGGTCATGAGGTTTTACCGCCGGTTGACCTTCGGGATGAATGGCAATTCGTTACATTTGAAATAGAGGATGACCATGTTTTTCCGGGTATAAACATGCTGGTGTTTCATTACAATTACGTGTCCATTCCTGCTATTGACCATCCTGGTAATCGGGATTTCAGACCTTTGGCGGTCATGTTTGAACGCCTGGTTATGATTCAAAAGGATTAATAAATATATGAATAACATAATATTCAAAACGCACCGAATAGCTGCCATTATTGTTCTAATCATCATGACTGTAAGCTGCAGTAACGATCAGTCTTCAATCGATTTGCCCGAACTCAGTGTGGAACTTTTGAAGGCCGACTCTGAAATTACCATTATTGAACGGATCAATCGGTATGATCTTTCAAACCTTTTTGATATGCGTGTTTTTAAATCCGGCTGGAATACCGAGCCCGGTTTTATTCAACCAGTCTCTGCAAACCCCGTTCTTGAATTTCAGTTTACACGTATTCGGGACCGAATTCTAAAAATGAAAATTGAAACGACAGACCATCCGGTCATCTCAGCAACATTAAATTCCAACACACTTCCATTGCTGGAACCTGAAACAACTGATTCCGGATATGTTTTTCAATGGGTTATACCAGCATCAAATCAATCAAAAGGGGCTAATATTATCGAATTGAATGTAACTAAAGGTGCGATTACACAGATTAGCAGTCTTGAAATTCAGGAAGGCGGCGCCAGAATCGGATATGCTGGCATGAATGAAGATATTCGTTTGTCATTGCTGGCTGTTCCCGATGTTTCGGTTGCATTTTCTGTCCAGTTAAGTGATGGAAAAAACGTCCTTGAAATGAGCGCAGGCGGCACAAGTAACACTCCAGATTATCGGGGTCGGGATATTCAAATACGCGTTGAATCGGGCGGAATACCACCCGAAGATTTTCGTTACCGATTACCCACCGGTGATGCCTGGCATGAAGCCGGTTTTGAGATTGACAAACGATTTGCAGGCTCTGAAGCTACCATTCTTTTCCATGTTTACAGCGATCCAAATGAAGCAATAGACGGTGAAGTTGTTTATTTTGCGGACCTCCATCTGAAAGGAATGGATTTGCCTTCTTCTGAAATAGCCGGATTACCCAGTATTATTCTGATCACTCTTGACTCTTTTCGGGCTGATCGCTTCGGGCCGGGCGGTGATGCAATCGTAAAGTCACCGGCTCTGGACAAACTGGCCCGTGACGGCTTCACATTCAGTGAATGTATTTGTCAGATTAACAATACACCACCCTCACATTACACCATTCTGTCATCCAAACGACCCCGGACACATGGTGTTTATGACATGCTGACACCGCTTGATCCGCGTCACAAAACAGTGCCAGTGTTACTGGAACCAATTGGATATCGCTCGGCGGCAGCCGTCAGCGCAACATGGCTGTCAGCCCTGACACATGGACTCGGACCCGGATTTGAACGCTTTTATGCGCCCCGACAACCCCAAAGACGCGGCATGATTACACTGAATGCTGCGCGGGAATGGCTGGAAAACGCTGCTTTACATTCAAGTCAGCAACCCTTCTTTTTCTGGCTGCACCTGTTTGATACCCATACACCGCTAAATCCTCCAGCGCCTTTTGATCAAATGTACTACTCCGGAAATCCAAGGGATCCGTCAAATCGATCCATGGAGAATGTTACTTTTTCTCCGGAACAGGTTGAATACATGAATAGCTGGATCGGAGATATTACTGATATTAATTATCT
>PWNJ01000129.1 GCA_003558985.1 candidate division CSSED10-310 bacterium | reverse complement strand
TGGCTTTTGAAATGTTTGACAATGCGGGCGCCGTTAATCTTCTGCCAGAAGCTCTCAGACCTGTCCGGCGGGATATGGGTCGCATACTCATAGGGGTTGCAGCAGGTTTATTGGTGGCTTCTATGGTTATTGTCGGCGCCAATAACTATTGGGCAACAGATTTGAAATTGCTGGAAACTCAAGCACGGATTGCCTCAATGGAGCATCAGGTAAATCTGATTACAGATGTTAATCGAAGACTCTCGAAATCACAGGAGAAAAGAAACTATTTTGCAAACAAAAATCTGAATTATCCATCCAATCTTGAAGTACTTCTGGAGGCTACTCGTTTACTGCCTGACAGAGATACAGAAACTGTCCGGATGGTCTGGCTTGAACAACTGGATATTGAAAATCAGGAAGTCACGTTAAGAGGTGATTCTGACTCTCCAGAAGGAATTATTACGATATTGGAAGATTCGCCTTATTTTGAGCGTGTTCGCTTTGATGGAACAGTGACCGGAACACGATTTACGATTAAAGCAAGTATATCACGAATTACACATGGTTTTGATGAACCGGATTATGCAGATTTAGATAATGAAAGCGACGAATACATTGATGAATTTGATGATACTGAACCAACCAGCCCCGAATCAGCGGTTGCAGAGCCGGCTGAACAAGCTCTGCCGATGCATACTCCTGAGCAGGAATTCAATGGTGAATACCATGAACCGGAAATGACGCGTCCACGTGGTCCGGCATTTCCCAGATTTCAAGAAGAAGAACCCGAAGAATTTTCGGATTTTGAAGAAGATGACACATCGGAATTGCCATTTGATGACGAGTTTTTTGATGAACATACGGATGAAGAAATGGAGGAAATGCGGGCTCGTTTAATTGATTTTATACAGGAACGCAGGGAATCGGGCGATTTTGATCATGAGACCGGGTATCGTTACCAGGATCTGGATACGGAAGAATCCGCAGCCAACTTTTTGGAGTTTCTTAGAAGCATCTCCGAATCAGAATACGAAGGGGAATCAGAATGGCCAGAATAGTCAGTTTCTGGAACAACTTGTCGACGCGCGAAAAAACAATGATAAGTCTTGCTATCGGCATTGCACTGGTATTTATCGGTTTTAATTATGTACTGGACCCCTTTTTGCAGTCTTATGATGAAAAGAAAAACCAGTTGCATTCGCTTGAGCAATTGCTGGCTCGTTATGAACATATTTTAGCAACGGCTGATCGTACCCGAGAAAATCTGGAACGAATCGCTGCTATAGAGACTTCTATTAATGATGGGTTGCTTAGAGGTGCTAGCCCCGATCTGGCGAATGCTGAATTACAGGGTATTGCCAGAGAAATCGCAGATAAAGCTGATATTCGCTTTACCAGAATAACTCCAAACAGAATTGTTGAAGAAAATGGTTTTATGCTGATTAGTTTACGGTTGCCATTTACCGGAAATATCAAACAACTTGTAACATTTTTACATGAAATTGAAAAATCACCCTATTTACTGTCCGTTCCGTCAATGACGATTAGAACTCAACGTCGTGGTCTGGACATATTACGAATTGAAGTTGAACTGACTGGATATATCAGGTCTCCCGAAGAGAACGGTATCGACTCTGACCCGATCGATTTAGCGAGGTTTTAAGGAGGAATCATGTTTTCTCGTCACATCGTACTTTATATCATATTGCTTTCATTGTTGAGCGGCTGTGCCTGGTTTGCCGGTGTTTCCGGGCCCGAACCGCCGGATTATCAGCATCAAAATGATTTTACACATGAAACTTTACCGGATATTGATGATGAATATACCGAACCAGAACCCACGGCAACGCCAACTGAGATTCCTCCATTTACACCGGTTCTAAGTTCGGGACCCGAGCATACGCCCACACCTGTTCCGACGCCTGAACCGACGCCTGAACCAGAGCTTTCACCCGAAGATCTGGAATATGTTCAGATGAACTTTGAGGATGCATCATTACGGGAAATACTTGTATTCCTGGCAGAAATGGCTGGATGGGATTACATCATCAGCCCGGAAGTTGGAACCGGAAGTGTGACACTTCGCACAACCAGACCTTTCAGAAGAGTTGATGTTGAAAAAGTTTTATACACAATACTTGACATGAATAACCTGGCAGTTACGGATGGACCGATGACAATTGATGGCAGACCGGCATTCAAGAAAATTATTCCAAAACCTGATGCCCGGTTCAGTCCCATTACCACAAGATACGGTCGCGATATTTCTGGTATACCCCATGAAGACGTTTTGGTGACTCAAATCATTGTAACTGAATTTATTTCGCCTGATGAAATTCTAAACACTTTACGACCTCTTATATCTCCGGATGCAACGATTATTACTCACCCGGGCGCCAATATGATGATTATCACCGAAATATCCTCAAATATAAGACGCCTGTTAGGTATTATTGATATCCTGGATCAGGAAACAGCTCTGATGGAACTGGAAATATTCCAGATTCAATATGCAGATGTACAGGATATAGTATCGGTCGTTGAACGCGTGATCTCATCAAAAATTTCTATAGGCTCCGCCGCTGCTCAACAACAAGCTCCTCAACAAAGGACCCCGCCGGGCCAAAGAAGACAACCACCAGCCGCCCGGCAAGGCACAACTGGAACTGACATGTCTGCTATCATGATTCCGGATACACGTTCGAACTCTCTGATCGTGTTTGCTTTACGGCGTGATCTTGAGTTTATTCGGGAAATTATTTCAATACTGGATGTTGATATATATATCACTCAAAGAGCTTATATATACTATGTTCAAAACAGCATTGCTTCTGATCTTGCAGGCTTGCTTGAAGCAGTATTTTCGGGTCTTGATACTGGTGGAGGCGTCGCAAGGCGCCCCGGAACAGCTCCTCAGCAAGCACACCAAACACGCCCGGGAGTAACGGGCCAGATTGGGGGCGCTACGGATATTCAAGGTGAGGTCAGAATTGTTGCTGATGAGCGAACCAATTCATTGATAATTGTGACAGCTCCTTCCAATTATCCATATATTGAAGCTACGATAAGACAGCTTGATATCATGCCCAAACAAGTCCTGATAGAAGTGCTGATTGTGGATGTAACTCTGGACGAAAGTCATGAGTTGGGGGTGTCATGGTCAATGGCAACTGAAGGAGCTCTTGATATTGGAGGCCGCACCAGATACTTCGAATCATCGGTCTCTCAGACGATTGGAGGCCCCGGGTCCGGTTTTGTATATGATCTTTTTGAAGTGGATCGATTCAGAGCAATTATTTCGGCTAAAGCCCAGGAGAACAAACTGGAGGTTCTGGCCAGCCCGCATATTCTGGTGTCAAACAATCAGCAGGCAACTATTGATGTTGGCTCTGAAATCCCGGTTGTAACAAGCGAAACCGATGAAGGATTTGATGCAACGGGCACCCGACGTGTCAATAGAACCATTCAATACCGCAAAACAGGTACTTTGCTGACAGTTACACCACATATCAATTCCGCTCACTTTGTAAACATGATTATTTCTCAGGAAGTGTCAAATCTGTCTGAACAACTGATCGAAGGAATCTCATCACCTATTATAGAAACCAGAAAAGCAACGACATCAGTAATGGTTGGAGATGGGCAGACACTGGTCATCGGCGGATTGATATCCCGAACTCGAAACCCCAGTTCTGAGGGTGTCCCGTGGTTTCACAAAATACCGATTTTGAAATACTTTTTCGGTCGGCACAGATATTCCGAACGCGCTTCGGAGCTGCTGATCTTTTTAACGCCACAGGTTATTAATACTCCCGAGGAGGCTCAGGCAATTTCGGATCAGGTGCGTCAGAAAATCAGTATTGATCAAAACTTTTATGAAAGTTTTATCGGCCTTGAAAATGCCTGGTAAGGAGATGTGAATCAATGAACACGATAAAACACGGAATCGCAATCAGCGCAGGAACTTTTGCTTTAATAATGGCAATTATCGCACTGGGATTTACAGCCTGTGAATCACCCGATCCAACCGGACCGGCGGCTACCAGCAGAATAACACTAACCACAACTCGTTCCCATTTGCCTGCTGACGGTCAATCAACAACAGAAATTGTCGCGTATGTTCTGGATAGAAGAGGCAACCCTGCCGACGGACCGATCTACTGGTCAACAACCTGCGGAACACTCGATATAGCCAGCGGCACCTTGTCAGGCGGTTATGCTTCGGTCATATTCACAGCCTCAAATTACCCATGCACAGCCGTTGTGACGGCAGATGCTGTCCATGCTAAAAAAGATATCGAAATACACGTTCAGGAATATGGCATGAATATAAGCGTGGATCCAAGACATATACCCGCTGATGGACAGTCTGCGTCCCGAGTAATGGTTTTTGTTTATGATTCTAATACAAATCCGGTTACTGATGGCACGGTTGTCAGCTTTACCACAACTGCCGGGGCTCTTTCCGAGAATTCAGTGACAACAAACGGCGGCTGGGCT
>PWNJ01000050.1 GCA_003558985.1 candidate division CSSED10-310 bacterium | reverse complement strand
TTTTGTATTTCTTTCAGCGGTTCGGTTTCCATCAGCAATGAAAGCTGAATGTCGCTGTATCCGGGTCCTCCGGGAGTATCGCAGTTAAACTCACAGAATTTCAGGTCGTCACCCCACATGAAGGCGTCCAGACGCGCGTGCTGAACCTTGTTCGGATAGGGAGCCCGAACCGATGCCAGGTCGTCTTCACCGGGAGCCATTTCAAACAGCGGCAGATATTTCGGGTCCTCAAAATACAGGTCGGACACTTTTTCCAGACACCGCATGGTTATATTGGTGACGCGTTTGACCATACTGAACTGAGAGGGCGACATGAAAGCCGGTTTTAAGAATGTCGGAAACGGTTTGCCGCTGGCCAGACAGCGTTCCTCAATATAGCGTTGAGAAAGATGTTCCATCAGCTCACGGCCGTTGACACCTCGCGCTTCCATGCGACGCAGAATCGCGTCAAATTCCTGTTCGATCTGAATAACAAAAGGATCCTGATTTTTCATGTTTAATCTCCTGCAACCTGCGCGCGCTCAAAACGTATTCCGCGCGGTCCGAAATATCCATAAAATGTTTCACATTCCCGGCTGAACCGGCAGTTAATCATACCATCTACCACATTTCCGGTCACACTGCCACCCCGAAGAGGAATCACGGTGCCGTCCGCCCTGTATTCATATCCGACACGTATCTCGCCCAAATAGTTTCCGGCCACCGGTTGAGGATCAAACGTTGAAAACTGATGCACCAGAATGACTCTGTCACTGCCCTGAAACAACTCGTCCCATGAACATGTTCCGGGCGGTATTTCAATGTTTCCGAATGCTCCGGTCGGTTTAATACCAAGATATTGAGCGTGTTGAGCTGTTCCCCAGTATTGTTTCAGCACGCCGTCTGCGATAACCGGAATACGCTGTCCCGGGAAACCCTCGTTGTCAAACCGGTAGGAATGCGTGCCGCCGCGCAGAATGGCGTTGGACGCAATGCTCAGGTTGTCGCCTTTAAATGGTTCGGGAAGCACCGGTTGACCGGGTTTGAACATGGCAGCATCGTTGTATGCGGATAGAGCGCCGGAATGATTCAGGAAATACAGCAGCAGGATATATAAATTATCACCGGTCAGCACAACCGGACATGTGCCGCTTTTGGGCGCTTTGGCAACTGCGGCATCGCGGGCAAACTGAGCAAACCGGGATATTTCTTTCCCAATATCCATGTGGTGTGTTCCGGCACGTTTTTTGACGTCCCAGAATTCGGTTTCAGATGCGCCGTTGTTATACAAAAGACAGATATCCCACACAACATCACTGTTTTCCGTTTCCAGATTCAAACCGTTGGAATTGATCAATTGTAATGCGGTGTGATTCAGGAAAAACTCTGACGCGGCTGTTTCGATATGGTTTTCCCGGGAAACGGCTTCCCGGATTTGATCTTCAAGCTGTTCCAGAGTTTTCCATGGGTTATCGCGAATAGCCGGATCGGTATCGTTGAAATCGGGGTAAACGGCACCCGGGGACGGCAATGTGTAGGGCGGCAAACCGTGCAGGCGCGCCTGTTCCACCGCGGCGTTAATTCGGGACTGAATATCCCTCTCCCCTTCAACAATTTCGACGCTTGTCTGGCCGATCTGCTGTTCACCGGCGGTATTTTTCAGCGGAGTATGCAGTAGTATCCGCCATTGTTTTTGTGTGACGGCCCGTATGGCTTCCTGTTTTCCCAGATTGGTGTAAATCTGATACCCGTTGTGAATCGACGCAACAATTGACCAGGCCGAAATACGGGTGTCTTTTTCAAGTGTTGATTGTAATTTGTCCAGCATTGATACACTCCTGTTAACCGACGCGCGCTATCATTTTCAGCGCCGGGCCTCCAATGGCAACCTTGACCTGTTCTTTATGGCCTTTCTGGCATGTGCCCAGACCCATAAAACCGATCGTGTCACCGACCATGGTTATTGATTTCAGCAAATCGGGTACAAACCCGGTGATAACGGCGGGCGAAAAAATGTTGTCTGTCAGTTTGCCGTTCCGGATTTCAATCGCGAACGGCGCTTCGGCCTGAATACCCCATCCTTTCGGATCTTCCATCCCGTTGCTGCCGTCCGGCATATACAGACCATAATCAATGGATGCGATCATATCTTCAAGTGAACTGTTTCCGCGAGCGAAATATGTGTTGCTCATTCGGGCATAGACTTTGTGAGCAAACGATTGACGGCGGGCATTGGCGGTGCGGGGAAGATTCAGAAGCATGGCTGAACGCTGATCGGTCAGAACGCGTTTTAAAATGCCATTTTGAAGAATTTTTGTTTCGGAGGCCGGATATCCTTCATCATCGAAAAAGTAACTTCCTGAACTGCCGGGCAGCGCCGGATTATCAATCAGATCAACAATTGACGATGCCACCTGTTTGTTCAGGTAATCAGCCGCCATGGCGCGGTTTTTCAAAAACATATCCGCCTCAACACCGTGGCCGAACGCTTCATGAGCGATCACACCGGCAAGAGCCGGTCCGCCGATAACATCATAGGTTCCCGGTTCAACATGACGCGCCGTCAGCAGTTTTTCTGCATTGGCGACCATGGTTGCCAGCTCATCATCGCTGATGCGGGCCATTTCAAAGCCCCCCTGAATACCGTTACCGGAATGATACACTTTCGATGATTTTCCGTCTGATACAATGGCGACAGGAACACATATTGTGTTTACAAGCTCCTGAAACAATTGTTTGGAGCGGTTGACATATACCCGGCGGTCAATCCGTTCGCTGTAACGCACAGGAGCTGATACCAGTTTGGAACTCATACCTGACAGACGCTGCTGCAAAGCTTTCAAATGATCCAGTTTGTCACGGTTTGACATGGTTCGCGGATCCTCTTTGCAGTCGGAAAAATAATCCGCATGCAAAACATCACCCGGTGACGGGCTGTCACCCGGTTCAGAGGACACGGCGTTTTTCAGGCGTTCAACCAGTGTTTTCAGGTTGTCGCTTCGAGTATCGGATGTTGCCAGCTCGGAATACGACACGCCATTGAACACCGACAGAACAACACCGCGTCGGGGCGGTATTGATGCGATGCCGGCGTCTTTTGCCGTCACATGCATGGCAATACCGTCCTGTTCGGTAAACAGCGCCTGAGCAAACGGGAAATGTTTTTCAAGCGCGTCAACCGCCTCAGCCAGATCATCTTTAATCTGTTGAATATAGTCGGGAATCACATTCATTACTTTGACCTTTCATCCTGCATATATTTCGAAAAAGGTGAAACCGAATGCGGCCGGCAGACGGCCACAAAAACAGAAGACGCAGTGTATGCACAAGGAATCTGCAAGTCAAATATGAAAGAATAATCAGACGGCCGGGTGTGACAGGTTTTTTTCTATTCTGAGGTTGCCGCGTCGATGGCACGCTCAAGCAAATCACTCACGTTGAGTTCATTTGCCCATTTATTCATGTATTCATAGTCAAGCGAGTCTTCACAGGTCTTCAAAATACCGACAATGTCCCGCCATTGACGATCTGAAATCTCATTACCCAGGCGATACCATTCCAGTTTTGAAAGAACAGTGTCTTCAGGGCTGGCGAATAGCGCGGTCAACGCTGGTTTTGCGAATAACTGGTGCCTCTGAGCCCGTGACAACTGCGAATGCAAAAAGGGTCCCGGCCGCGGAATGAATACATCAACCTTGAACATCGTTTCACGATGAATAATGTTAAAGCAGACATTGCGCCGAATAGAATCGCCAATAGCTTCGCGACTCATATGAAACTCATCATCCAGAGCACAGACAAAGGAATCCAGATGCTCAGGCAACATCCTGGCCACAATATCGGCATCGTGTGTTGAGCGGATGATTCCGTAGAGAGAACTGGCAAGTGAACCTCCAATCAGATAAGGAATGTTCATCGTCTCAAATACACGGGTTACTTTCAGTGTTACTTCAAGCGGTTCGTTTATCATCATCAAACGGCCCATACACTGTTTCAGCCAGCTCTTTTCCCAGAATACGATCAGCCAGGCGCCGCCGGATTTCAGCGTCGTCTGCGCCGGGATACTGTTTTCGAAGACCCTGAATCGCCAGCATACGCGTTGCGGTATTCAGTTGTGCAACCATTTTCATTTTTTGCGCAGGCGTTGCCTCACGCCACAAACGAATTTGCAACGCTTCAATTTTGGGGTCTGTATCCGGGAACAAAATGCCCATATCTGACCTCGTCATTCAGAAGGGCTGAATATCTGCCAAATCATTCCTTGTCAGCTCACCAGTCCTGTGCCAATCGTATCAGGTGACGCTGACTGAAAGCAAATAGACACGAATTGCGGCTCGGGCTGCTTCGCAGCCGATGGGGTGACGCGGCGGTGGGGGAAAGGGTGAACAGGGGAAAAGGGGAAGGGTAGGGGCGTGGTTTCCACGCCCTCTTAGGTCGGCAAAACCCTTTATTAACAACAAATTAAACCATAAATCATGCGTTCTTATGAGGGTATTCGTCAGACCGCCATGAAAGAAACGTTGTATTTCATTA
>PWNJ01000240.1 GCA_003558985.1 candidate division CSSED10-310 bacterium | reverse complement strand
TCATATTCATGGTTTCCAGTCACCATGGCATCAAGATTCATTCGGTTCAGCCATTGGATTTCCGGAACTCCGTCGTATTTGGTGAAATACAGAGTCCCCTGAACCGCGTCACCGGCATGCAGAAACAACACATTGGTCTCTGTCTCGCCAGTGTCTTCGATAATCGTGCTCAGGCGCGCCACTCCGCCGGCTTCCATCAGAGTGCGTTCTCCGTCAATCACCGGCGACACCGAGACGTTTTCAATGTGCGAATGCGAATCATTGATGTGCAGAATCGTCATCTGCAAACTGCCGGCGCAGGCGGACAGAAAAATAACAACGGACAATAACAGCGTAGTATACAAAACAGATAAACGTTTCATGGTTGCCCCCAATATCGATTCGAAATCATTCGTTCGTTCATAAAAACATAATAGTAAGTTATGTTTTCAAGTCAACTGAATAAACGGTTTGCGCGAACATTTTCAGCTCATTTCACTGGAGGCGTTCCCCGGCAGAAAGCCATTTTTTCTTCGCGTCAGATTAATATAAAGATTGCAATATCTTTTCGGGTGCGATATGGATGTAAACGAGAGTTGGCAGATTTGATTCTGCCTTGATTTCTGGCAATTCGGAGGTTTGGCTGTTTTTTTAATGTAACAGCCGCATAGTTGACGATGACGCAGAAGATTAGAAAAGAAGAGTTTGAAGACCCTGGATCGCGGTGTGCGGTTTCAGCGGCCGATGCTCTGAACAGTCGGTTTTTCCAATCTGATTAGCCCGACGGTTTATCTCCGGTCGCCCCCGCCCACATTTGCGACCGAATGGAGGTAAACCATGAATCACCTTCTTGTTGAACACGATCTTCGTGACATGATCACGAAAAACGATGAAGCCGCCCTGGCTGAGTTCTGCAAAACAACACACCCCGCCCTGATTGCAGAACAAATGTTGAATTTTACCCCACAGGAAGCCTGGACTGTGCTCAAAAATGCCGACATTCCTGAACGGTCTGATATTTTCAGTCATCTGGAAGCTGAAATGCAGATAGAAATAATCGATATACTTCCACGCGACCAGATGGTGCGTCTGATATCGGATATGCCTCCCGATGACCGTGCTGACCTGTTTAAAACACTTCCTGAAGAAAGACGGGACGCGATTTTACCGGCTCTGGCACAGGCCGAACGTGAGGATATCCGTCGTCTGACCGCACACCAGGAAGGTACTGCGGGAGCAGTTATGACCTCCGATTACGCGACTTTGTCGCCAAATATGACGGTTGCTCAGGCCATAGATCATCTGCGCGATGTGGCGCCAGATAAGGAAACCATCTATTATGCATATGTTCTTGATAGCAAACGACGTTTGCTGGGATTTGTGTCCCTGAAAGATTTGATTGTATCGCGGAAACATTCGTTTATACGGGATGTAATGCACGAAGATGTGATTTTTGCCCGAGCTTCCGATGACCAGGAAAAAGCCGCCGACATTATTCAAAAATACGATCTGCTGGCTCTGCCGATTGTCAACGGCGGTGAATCACTGGTCGGTATCATTACACACGATGATGCTATGGATATTCTTACTCAGGAACACACCGAAGATATTGAAAAACTGATGGCTATTTCAGGAAGCCACGAAGCCGGTGTTTATATGCGAACGTCATCATTGGGCCATTTCAAAAACCGCGCTCTGTGGGTTGTTCTGCTGGCATTTGTCGGATTGCTATCCGGATTTATTGTTCAGAATTTCGAAGATGTCATTCTTCAGTTCGCCATATTCGCGATGTTCATGCCGATGGTCGCCGATACCGGCGGTAATACCGGAAGTCAATCCGCAACCCTTGTTATTCGAGCTCTTGCATTAGGTGAAATATCACCGAAAGATATTTTCAAAATACTGTTCAAGGAACTTAAAGTGTCATTGATGATCGGTCTTGTCCTGGCAGCGTTTGCCTACGGACGCGTTCTGTTTTTCGGAGCCGGGGCTACCATTCCTGAAGGATATTCAATGATAACCATTGGCACAGCCATTTCGGTCGCTCTAGGGTTGCAGGTCATCTCAGCTACCCTGATCGGAGCTCTGCTGCCTCTTGGCGCCGCCAAAATGAAATGGGACCCGGCTGTTGTTGCCAGTCCCGCCCTGACAACAATCGTTGATGTGACCGGACTACTGATATTCTTCACCACCGCGACTCTTTTCCTGGGACTCTGATGGACAGGGGGAAGGGGTGAAAGGGTGAAAGGGTGAAAGGGAGAAAGGGTGAAAGGGAGAAAGTGTGAAAGGGAGAAAGGGTGAAAGGGAGAAAAGGGGAAAGGAGGAAGGATTGGAGAAAATCAAGATTTTTAGAGATCTGAATGTTTACAAGAGTTCTTTTGATGCCTCAATGACGATTTTCGAATATTCAAAAACATTTCCTCGGGAAGAAAAATATTCTTTGATTGATCAAATACGCCGGTCATCACGCTCAGTTTGCAGCAATATTGCTGAAGCCTGGCATAAACGGCGTTACAAAGCCGCGTTTATAGCGAAACTCAGCGATGCAGAAGCCGAAGCAGCAGAAACGCAGGTGTGGTTGGATTTCAGTTTAAAATGCGGTTATTTGGATAAGGATCAATGGTCAGTTTTAAACAATATCTACGAAAAAATTATCAGACAGATTATCACAATGATCAAAAACCCGACGAAATGGACTTTCTCCAATCTCAAAGATTAAACATTCCCCCACTCCCCTTTTCACCTACTCTCCTTTTCATTGAAATGAATGCTCAAGCATTCATTTCAAACACCGCCGAATCTCCCAGTTCCGCTTCAATTTCCAGAAGCCGGTTATACTTGGCAATCCGTTCACTGCGGCAGGCAGAACCGGTTTTTATCTGGCCACCTCCCATGGCAACAGCGAAATCAGCCATAAACGTGTCTTCGGTTTCCCCGCTTCGATGTGAAATAACATAGTTCCAGCCAGCATTTCTGCATAAATCGATGGTTTCAATGGTCTCGGTAACCGTGCCGATCTGGTTCAGTTTGATCAAAACAGCATTGGCAGCTTTTTCGCGAATACCACGTGCAACATATTCCGGGTTGGTCACAAATATATCATCGCCGACAATCTGAACTCTGTCGCCAATCAGTTTCATTTGTTCCCTGAAACCATTCCAGTCGTTTTCATCCAGACCGTCTTCAATGGATATGATCGGATATTTTTGGACCCAATCGTGGTACAGCGTATTCATTTCTTCGGTTGTTTTTCTTCCCTGACCGGATTTATCCAGATTGTAAGCGCCGTTTCTGTAAAACGAGCTGGCCGCCGGATCAAGTGCAATGGCAACTTGCTTTCCCGGTATGTAACCGGCTTTTTCAATAGCCTCCATAATCACATCACATGCTTCATCATTGTTTTTCAGGTTGGGAGCAAATCCTCCTTCATCACCGACACCGGTAGCATACCCTTTCGCGGTCAGGATTTTTTTCAGAGCATGAAAAATTTCTGCTCCATATCGAAGCGCCTCGGCAAATGTGGGAGCTCCGACCGGCATCACCATAAACTCCTGAAAATCAACACTGTTATCGGCATGGTGACCCCCGTTGATAATATTGAGCATCGGCACCGGTATCCGCCGGGCTCCCGGACCGCCAAGATACGCATACAACGGCAAAGATGCCGTAATTGCTGCTGCCCGTGCAACCGCCATTGACACGCCAAGAATCGCGTTTGCACCGAGCTTACCTTTGTTGGGGGTCCCATCAATATGAAGCATCATTCTGTCCAGCTCACTCTGATGAAACGGATTTTTACCGATTAATTCAGGAGCAATCATTCGGTTAACATTGTTGACTGCCTTTAAAACACCTTTGCCGCCATAGCGTTGCTTGTCGCCATCCCTTAATTCAACAGCTTCATGTTCGCCAGTTGAAGCGCCTGACGGCACTGAGGCCGATGTGACAACGCCGTTATTTAATGAACAGAATACGCGCACTGTCGGATTTCCGCGCGAATCCAGGATTTCCATAGCTTTTAATGATTCTATCAATGGTTTCATACTTTTTATTCCCTCCTGCATACAGATTAAACGATTCAAGCAACAACAAAAATATCATCACTCAACCAGGCGGAAGTTTACATCAATTGGTACCCAAGACACAACAGGGGGAGATGATGAGAAGAGGAATAGAGGAGGGGACCTCTCATGGCGATATAACCTGCAAAAAAGTTAATGTAACCTATTGTATTTAATATAAAAATCTGTAGGGACGGGTTTTATGCCCGTCCATTGTGTAGCGACAAGACCCCTACCTACATTCGGCCAAAATAAAACTATGGGGTTACAATAATTTAACCTGCCTGGTGCGTTCTGATGAAGGCGTTCGCCGAACGCCCCTACGGTTTGTTGTAAAAGATGATTCGCAACATTTAGACGCCCAGCCGGGCGTCTCTACACCTGTTTGGGGTTCCATCACAAACAATCACAAATCAACAGACGGCGGTCAAGTCCTGAAGCCCTACGTCCTAAGCCCTACGTCCTAAGCCCTACGTCCTAAGCCCTACGCCTAT
>PWNJ01000049.1 GCA_003558985.1 candidate division CSSED10-310 bacterium | reverse complement strand
TGCAGAAACCAGCAGTACCTGCCACAGATTCAACTGCTGTCGGCTCCTATCTGTCCACTCTGACACATCTTCGAGCCACCGGTTTGAAACCGGATGATGTGCCATTCGGGGAACCCGAATCTTTCATCAGACTCTATGATGATGCCCTTGAAGATGAGCCATTTGTGACGCTAACTCTGGGCGGTTCACCTGAAGACGGTGTTGGAAGATGGATAAAAAGTTCAAAAGAAAACGTTGTTTTTCGAATGTCTGAAACAGACCTGAAACGTGTTTTCCCTGCACCCGATTATTTTACTTTTCAAGACTGAAGAAGTGTTCTGCCAGTTAAATAGCATGATTCTGATTGGTAAATCGGTCGGTTTTCAGTTAGAATTTATCCTGGTTTGAGAAGCTTGTGTAATCGAGCTTGTGCTGGGGAGGTTCAGGTTGCAAAATTCGTCTCGGGTTTTTTCAGATAAATTGCTGAGTGTTGCTCCCAAATTGGTAAAGGACGCTATTCGTATCAAAGAAGGTCAGGTGGTTGAGGTCACGCTGACGGGTGAGGCCAGATATATTGATATTCTTGATGCATTTACATTACGCATCTCACACCTTGGCGCTTATCCGGTTATTCGACTGAACTCACCTTCATACCGACGCAGGTTCATGGAAACCGTCCCGGACAAATATATCGGAAAAACACCCCCTCATATGGTCAAATGGATTAAAGATATTGATAAACACATTAACATTGTCGCTGATGCGCCGACATTTATACTGCATCATATAGGCGATCAGCGTAAAGAAGCCCACAGAGAAGCCGAGCGAAAAATTACCGGTCAAATTCGACAGAAAAAAATCTCTACCGTATATGTTCCAACACCTGAACTCGCAGATTATTGCGGAATCAGTTTTGACCAATTTGAAAATCTTCTTTTAAATTGTCTGGATATAGATTATGCAGAATTACGAAGCAATTGCCGAAAAATTGCTGAACAAATTCGAGGTAAATCCAGGCAGATCAGTTTGATATCAGACTCTGAGTTTCGATTGGATTGTCGTCTTAATGACCGTTCGGTTATGAGAGAGGATGGACGCAACATGCTTCCGGGCGGCATGCTGTTTTTTTCGCCTGTGGAGACGACAGTTAATGGTCAGGTAATGATTCATTCATTGAATATCGGCAAATCAATCGTTAAAAAGCTTCTATTAAAGTTTCAGGATGGAAAACTCGTCGATAGTCAAGCAGAGAATAATCATAAGGTTTTCGTTGATCTGTTAAAAAATTCGTATGGCGACAGCAATAGTTTCGCTGGTATTGGAATTGGCATGAATCCCGGAATTAACGGTGATCCGGACAACAGGCTTTTCAGTTTTTACTCCAACCAGGTCATCCATATCGGACTGGGTTCCAATTTGACGTATGGCGGTACAAATTTCAGTGATCTGTTTATACGGCTCAGTGTCCTCAAGCCCGAATTGTTAATCAACGACAACGTGTTGATCGCTGTGACACAATAGTTTCAATGTATTCCTCAACCAAAGCAGGAACACGCATCAGATCCGTTCCATCAATGTTCGCATCGGCAACCTGTAAAACATTTTGATCCATCGTTTCAACTGCTATTGAATATCCAGCCAGACGCATCATCGGAATATCTCCTGAACTGTCCCCCAGAACAATAGTCTTTTCAGCGCTGAATCCGTGGTCTGAAAGCAGCGATACAAAAGCTTGTTCTTTCGCATCCATTGGAATGTTGACAACTGGTTTACCAGTACAAATACTATTTTCAAACTCCAGTTCATTGGATATTCGTATATCAGCTTCCGGAATCTGATTGACCAGAATGTCCAGGCCAGTTGAAATAAGCGCTATTGTAAACCCTCGTCGTTTAAACGTTGTCAACATCTGCTCCATTCCAAATCTGCGGGGAATCGATGCGGCCATCTGATCCAGTGACTTGTACGAGAGTCCTGTATAAGCTTCGGCATCACGTCTGGCAAATTCATTGTAATCGATGTCACCTGACAGATATGCATTCAGATTTGTTAATCCTTCATCGTTCCATTTATTCAGGCTTTTATGAAAATATTCCCAAACACTTGTTTCAGTGGTCAAAGTTCCATCCACATCGGAAACCAAAAGCCATCCTTGTTGTCTCATAACACCTCATGTTTCTTTGGAATGTTGAATTATCTGACTGTTTTTCTTTGACATCTCTTGGTTCATAACCATTATTAGTGTATAACAAATCACCGGTTGAGTGAATGGTTTCGGCAAGAAAACTGCGAATGGAGATTGTTTAACAATGCGAATACCGATAGCTCGTGATTGTTTACGATATGTGATTCCACCGATCATTGTGACGTTGGTGTTATGGTATATTCACTGGATTCCGGGATTGGTTGCGGCAGTTGTGACGGTCCTGCTGATTAATTTTTTCAGAGACCCCGACCGCAAAACACCCGATCTTCCTATTGGGACTGTTATATCGCCTGCAGACGGCAAAGTAATTTCGATTGAGAAAAGCACCTACGAGGATTGCCCGGATTATGTTCGCATATCCATTTTCATGAATGTGTTTAATGTTCATGTTAACCGGGTTCCAATATCGGGGAAGCTGCGAAGTGTTTATCATTATCCCGGACGCTTCCTGCCTGCAGATAATCCGAACGCGCCGGGTGAAAATGAACGCATGGAGTTTACGCTGGCCGGTGAATTTGGCATGATCAAATTTTGTTTAATAGCGGGTCTGCTGGCTCGCCGGATTGTAACCTGGGCACGGCCCGATGATACGTTGTTGAGGGGACAGCGATTTGCCATGATAAAACTGGGATCACGGGTGGACGTTCATCTACCGGAAACATCGCAACTGCTGGTGCAGCCCGGTTGCCGGGTGAAAGCTGGTCTGACACAATTAGCAGTTCTTCCGTCAGGATCAAATCATGAAAAATGATGTTCAGCAAAAATTACCTTCCGTTTATCCCAGAGGCATCTTCCTTCTTCCCTCAATTCTGACCGGTGTGAATATTGTATTGGGGTTTTACTCCATTATTCTGGTGCTTAAATATGCTCAGACAGACAATCCTTCGTTTTATTTCTACCGCGCAGGTCTTTTGATAGTAATTGCTGCCTGTTTCGATGCCATTGACGGACGTGTCGCTCGTCTGACCAAAACAACCAGTCCGTTTGGAGCTCAGCTCGACTCTATTGCCGACGTTGTTTCGTTCGGTATTGCTCCCGCTGTTCTGGTGTATGCATGGGCGCTGTTCAGATTTGAAAGACTCGGCTGGATTGCGGCGTTGATTTATATGCTGGCTGGCGCTATTCGGCTTGCACGATTCAACGTGCTCGAAGAAATACATTCCTATTCATCATCCCAATACTTTATCGGTTTGCCGATACCGGCAGCGGCAATATGTCTGGCTTTGACGGTCATGCTCAAACCGGATCTGCCGGACAATATAATGCTCAGAACACTGATTCTGGTTATAGTGTATGGACTGGCATGGCTTATGATCTCAAAATGCAGGTTTCGTTCATTCAAAGATATAGACTGGAGACGCCGGCGGCCTGTTGGAACATTGGTTATCATCATGATACTGGTGGGCGCTGTTTTGCATGCACCGGTTCTGTTTCTGTTTATTTTGATGTTCAGTTATGTCGGCTCAGGACTGATGATGCGGATGTCTCCGCAATGGATGCGAAACCATTTTGAACGTCTTGATACATGGTTCAGCGGAGTCAAGGTTCTGGATGACGCCGAAACAACAGAGTTGGAATCGGACGTTCCAAATGATGACCAGTCTGAAGACCAGGACCCGGTTACCTCGTCAGACTAAATATTTTTGGTCGCTCTGCTCAGATAACCAGATGTTCTCCGAAAAGTGCCAATTCTTGTCGTGCTTGGCAATCAGGCTTGGTCACGGAAGCGGATCAACACACTCACCGCCAAATACGGCGTAAAAAATCTGCTGTGCATCACCGGCTGTAACCAGTCCGTCACCATTGCAGTCGGCCGCACAAAACTCGGCAAACGTCGGCTGATATAGTCCTATGGCTATCTGAAACGCCAACTGAGCATCAGCCGCAGTAATCGTGCCACTGAAATTCACATCGCCGTGATGCAGGCATTCCGGTGTCGGAGTCGGGGTTGGAACAGTGGACTCACCGGTTTCAAACACATGCCAGCCCGCTGAAGGATGCGATATGGTTCTGTCGGCATTATTCTGTGCCGAAATGTAATAATGAACGGTGGCGAACTCATCAAGCGGCGGAATCTCACCATGAAACATTCCGGTTTCGGGATCATGCGTCAGAGGCATGTTTTGCCAGTCCGTTTCCCCGTCATAACGCCAGTTCAGCGCCACTGTTTCAAACACAATACCGGTTTGACTGTAATCGGTAATCAGCGCCTGCACGGGAATGGTGACGATGGCGCTGACATCCTCATCACGAAGGGCGGCATGAGAAATATGCATCATTTGAGGATCAAAAATACCCATTGTCCGGCAATGAAGCGCATCAAATGAAAACCACTGATCATGGTAAAAACCAAGAACTTCATATCCGGGCATGATATCCTGATAGGTTGCTATGGCCTGGGCATCCCCGGCAATCCCGAACAGCGGCACATATACCCGTTTATTTAAAATCAGAGAGTTAACATATCCGGCTGTCGGTGTTCCCCCGGATATGGACGGGCAGAATATTCTGTGCACTCTGAATGGACGGCCATAAAATGTCGTCAGTCCCTCGAAAAATTCTGCAAGCTCCTCCATACACTCATATTCGGGATGATTTTCATGTACCTGTCTGACCAATACTGTTTCGGTATTCAGAAGTTTTGCATTGGTGTCAATATGCTGAATGCCATCGATATTAGGGTTATTGATCATGTAAAAATTCTTCAGACCAAGATAATGATCTACAATCCCGTTAAAATCATCAATTCCAACCAAATCATGAAACTCTGTGGTATTTTCATTCAGCATCAGGAATGTCGCAAATCCCATGTCATACCCATCAGTCATAAAGTTGCCTCCGGTAAAATACAGCGGCAAACTCAGCATATCCCAGCCAATATGCATGGCAAAATCATAGTTGGATGCCGAATCATCGGCAAAACTTCTGCCGGGGGTTTCAGGGGCCGGACGACCGTCCATCGATAACAACGCCGTACGCATGCCGGAGTTTCCATCAAAATATCGGTCGCAGTATCCATTCGGGTCAACGATCGGATCCCCGCAATCTCCACAATCCCAGCCATATTCATCACATCTGAAATTATAAACATAACGACCATTGTCACAAAATCCGTCTCCCAGCAGGTCATTAATCTGACCGTCACCGGTGATATCTTCACAGGTGCCATCGTTTACAACACAGTCATAACCGGGATAAAACAGCACATCATTACAAAACCGCTGGCCGTTACAATCATAGCGTTCCATCCCGGGGTTACACAGAGTGCAACCCCATTGCGTGGGATACCCCTGATACTCATAATCAACCACTTCCCAACTGGTTTCCGATATCAGGAACTGCGGGCCGTAATCGCGCGTCCAGTGTGAATAAGTATCGGTGAAAACAAACTCAACGTGCCCCAGATCAATTCCCAAATCCTGAAACAACGTTCTGGCATCGTCTTCGCTGGTATCATCATCATCCACCAGTACAAACAACGTGGGTTCTTCGGCAAGCGCAACAACCAGGCTTTCGGGAATTCCCAGAGGCCAGCGTATCATGACACCGATTGCCGGCTCCCATTCAGCAACAACCCGGCGGTCGGGAATCACGGAAGCGCTCACAGCGGTCTCAAAAATGAAAAGGCAAAATATAAACGTACATAATGTTCGTTTCAGATACGAAATCATAATATGTCCCCCAGCTTATCAGGTATCTCCCCAAAACGTTATTATAAAGATCGCATATAACAAAAACAAATGCTGGAACTCGAATGCTGATGTTTTAAACGAATTCACTTCATGGTAAGTAACCACGTGTTTTTTCTTGTCAACGTAGAATTATTCCGTTAAGGTTGCGCCGTTATGAGTACGAACAAACGTAACAATCAGCAATCAGTTTCATCCCCAAAACCGGCTCCGGGCTGGATACGGTTTCTTTTCGGTGGCTGGATACAGGCTTTCCGGGATATTTACAATGGTTTGATCATTCCTTTTCAGGAGCTTGAATCAGCGACGAAAACCGGATTAATTCTTTTGGCAAGCATTGTTGTGACCTGGTTTATCTATGTTCCGATACATGAGCTGCTTCATGTTGCTGGCTGTGTCGTCACTGGTGGAACAGTAACAGAGCTGGTCATGGGCAGGGAGTATGGGGCTGATTTTCTGGCAAAAATATTTCCGTTTATCACGCCTGAAACCGGTCAATATGCCGGTCGGGTGACCGGTTTTGAGCCCAATGGTGATATTGGATATCTGGCAACAGTGTTTGCACCGTATATCTTAACTCTTTTTCCCGGAATCTGGCTGATAGGTCATGCGGCATATACACGTAAATTCTGGCTTTTCGGACCAGGAATTGTTGTTGGTCTGGCCGGTTTCTATAACCTGACCGGTGATTATTTTGAAATAGGCACAATTCTCTCAACCCGCCTTGTCCATGTGCTGACCGGTGGTAACGCATCGGAATCAATCACCGCATTCTGGGAGTTGCGTTCGGACGATCTGTTTCGGTTGATATCCGAAATTTCTGAAACACCTGCCAATTACGGGATGACTACTGCTGGTGGTATAACAATGACGCTTATTGTGATTATATTCGGGTTCATACTTGCCGCCTGGCTTGCCGGATTGACATACATTGCAGGGCGTCATCTGTCCAAACATATCGGTTCATCAACAATTTTTGTGGATTCGGTAAAAAAGTAGCGTCATTGTCGATAAACACAAGTGTACAAATTTTTTGTTTCTTCTTGTGAATGAAGTCGTATTGTGGTAATGCTACCGGCCTGACTGAGGGGTATCCTCGCCAGCGTATATATCGATCGTTCCAAGGAGAATTTCAATGGAAAAAAAGTTAACTATTCTTGTCATTAATCCAGGCTCAACATCGGACGAAATCAGTCTTTTCAAAGGAACCGAAAAAGTCTTTCACAAAACCGTCCGTTACACACCCAGGCAGATGGATCCGTTTGATTCACAACCAGTTACGGCGCAATTTGAGTTTCGCTCAAAACTGCTTATGGACACGCTGGAAGAGCATAATGTTGATGTGAAACATTTGGATGCAATCGCTGGCCGCGGTGGTTTGCTTCGTCCGGTACAGGGTGGCACCTATATTGTTAATGAGGCTGTTCTTCGCGATCTGAAATCAACCCAGTTTGGCGACCATCCATCCAATCTTGGCGGTCTGCTGGCCCATTCGCTGGCATCACAATTGGGTATTCCTGCTTACATAGCTGATCCGGTCGTCGTTGATGAAATGGATGATCTGGCTCGACTATCCGGCATGCCTGAAAATCCGCGTGTTTCCATCTTTCATGCGCTCAACCAGAAACGGGTAGCTCGTTTAGCAGCGAAAGACCTTGGCAAAAATTACGAGGATATCAATCTGATTGTGATGCATGGCGGAGGTGGCATTAGCATCGGCGCTCACAAAAAAGGCCGTGTTGTTGATGTCAATCAGGCATTGGACGGCGAAGGTCCGTATACACCGCAACGATCGGGTGGCGTTCCGGGCGGTGGTTTGCTGAAGATGGCCTATTCCGGCAAATACACACTTCAAGAGATGAAACTCAAAATGAAAGGTAAAGGTGGCCTGGTCGCGTATCTGGGAACTTCAGACCTCATATTTCTCGAAAAGTATCTGGATAACAAGCCCGTATCTGAAGACGATATCAAATCATTGAAACCGGGTGTGGATAAAGATTTTATAACATTATGTCTGAGAGGTATGGTCTATCAGATCGCCAAGGATATTTGCGCAATGGCTGCTGTTTTGGCGGGGGATTTTGAGGCGATTGTTCTGACCGGAGGTATTGTTTATGATCCGCGACTTAAACCGTGGATTATTGAGCGGATTGAGTGGATGAATAAACCAATATTGTGTTATCCCGGAGGCGATGAAATGGCAGCATTGCGTGATGCTGCTGTTCGTGTCATGAATGGTACCGAAGAAGCGCTGGTTTACGAGTAAACAGATATCATTCCAATTGAAAAATCGGGTAGATCGCTGTAAGATTTTATCTTGTTTTGATCAAACGATTTAGTTTTACGAAAGGATTAACGATGCTGATAGCAGTTGTATTAAGACAAGTTCCTGATACTGAAGCACAGATTATAATTGATCCGAAGGACTCAACGCGAATCCTTGAGAATGATCTGAAGTGGATTCTGAATCCGTATGATGAGTATGCGGTGGAGGCGGCAGTTAGCATTGCAGAAGATGAAGATGCCGAAACTCTTGCTGTCTGTATTGGACCGGAAAGGTCAGAAACAGCTCTGCGAACCGCCCTTGCAATGGGAATTGATGCGGCCGTTCACATTCAGAGTCAAACCGGTCTGGAATCAGATATCATAACCGAAGCTCAAGTTATTGCCGAAGTTCTGCGTTCCCGATCACCATCTTTGGTGTTATGCGGACGCGAATACATCGATACTTCCGACGATGCATTGGCGGCTGCTCTGGCCGAATATTTGAACATGCCCCATGTGCTGAATGTCACCAAACTGGATTTTACTTCAGAAACGTTATCGACTGAGCGGGAAATTGATGGAAACATCCTGCAGATCGATGTCCCGCTACCCGGAGTTGTTTCGTGTCAAAAGGGACTAAATGAACCACGTTATCCGAATCTGATGGCAGTAAGGCGTGCTCAGAAAAAACCGATTGAAACTCTGTCTGTTCAGGATCTCGGGCTTAATATTGATTCACCTTTGATAGAGTGCAAAACCCTGCTGGAACCTCCACAGCGAACGGCAGGTAAAATTGTGTCTGGTGAACCGAGTGACACTGCGCGCCAGGCGGCAGAATGGCTGAAAAACGATGCAAAGGCCTTTTAACAGGAAAGGGGAATAATTATGTCCGAAATTTTAATCTGGGCCGAAACCAAAAACGGTGAAATCAGAAAATCAACCCTTGAATGTATTACAGCAGCGCAGCAAATTTCAAACGGTACCAATAGCATTTCAGCAGCCCTGATCGGCGATGCATCAGCAGCCGAAACATTATCAACTTATCCTCTGAAGACTGTATATGTTGTTGATGACAGCAGTTGTCAGTCATATCAAAGCGAATCGTTCACTGATGCACTCTGCCAGATTGCTGATCAGGCAGGCGCCGATATTATAATAGCATCAGCAACAGCGCTGGGGCGCGATCTGACCGGCCGCGTAGCCGCACGCTTGAATGCGGCTCTGGCAACAGACGTGATTGCAATCGATACTTCTGAAGGTCTGATGGTGGACAGGCCGGTTTACTCAGGAAAATTGACAGCGAAAATGCAAATTGGCGCTGAAAAGAAAGTTATTTCGTTAAGACCCAATCTGCTTTCTCCTGCTGAAAAATCAGACTCAAAAGCAGATATTGTGTCAATAAATATCACTCCTTTGGATGTTCGCACTAAAGTGATAGCGGCATTATCTGAGGCACAAAGTGCAATGGATATTACTGAAGCCGACATTATCGTTGCTGGTGGTCGTGGTGTCGGAGGCCCGGACGGGTTCCGTTTGATTGAAGAAACGGCACAACACCTGGGTGGCGCTGTCGGCGCATCGCGCACGGCCGTTGATGAAGGCTGGATTGCATACAGTCATCAGGTGGGGCAAACCGGTAAGGTTGTTAGTCCTGTTTTGTATATCGCATGTGGAATTTCCGGTGCTATTCAGCATTTTGCAGGGATGGGTTCTGCAAAATTCATTATTGCCATTAATACTGACCCGGAAGCGCCGGTTATGAAAAAAGCCGACTTTGCCATAGTCGGTGATCTGTTTGAAGTACTGCCGGCGCTGCGTGCTGAATTAAGTAAAATATTGGAAAAATAACCGGAAATCACTATTTCTGGAGGCAGCTATGAATCATTATTTTTGGGTGCATTCGCTGATTATAGCACTGGCAATCCCTGTTGCCATTTATTTCTTTTACATTGCAGTAAAAAAGAAACTGCTCATTATGAAACAATGTTCGCCTGTTCCTGATTCGATAGCCGATCATTCAATCCGTATAAAGGAGTTTTTCACTATTTTTCTAGGACAGAAAAAACTGTTTCAGGAATTTAAACCGGGGTTAATGCATGCTGTTATATTCTGGGGGTTTCTTATTCTTTTGCAACGAGCGTTAACAATGTTTGGTATGAGTTTGTTCGGTTTCAGTTTTCATCTTCCATTCCTGGGACCTGACAAATTTCTGACCCGATTTGTGACATTTTTGACAAATCTGGCGATTGTCGGTGTTCTGGTCATGGTTATCTATGCGGCTGTTCGGCGGTATATATTTAAAGTGCCAAGACTTATAAACACGGGGGGCGCTGCATTTGTGCTGGGCATGATATCCATGCTGATGATCACCGATCTGATATTTGATGGCGCATGGTACGCATCCATGAACCCCGGTTTCAAATTATATGCACCATTCGGCTCTATCATGGGCCTTCTGTTTACCGGACCCTCCGGTCATCTAAGATCATGGGCTGTTCCGGCCGGTCATATTGCTCTTCTTGTGCATTGTTTGGGTATACTGGGATTTCTTGTATATCTTCCAACCGGGAAACACATGCATATTTTGACATCACTGTTCAATGTTTATCTTCGGCCGCTTCACCGGGATGGCAGATTGACAAAACTGAACATTGAAGATGAAAGCATTGAATCATTCGGTATTGAAAAAATGGAGGATCATACCTGGAAAGACATTCTGGATATGTATACCTGTACTGAATGCGGCAGATGCAATGATGAATGCCCTGCTTATCAGACCGGAAAGACTCTTGCTCCACGTGAAATCACATTGAATGAAAATCATTTCCTGCAGGATGAAGACGCCGATCGGATACTGTCCGGAAACCCGGAACTGGATCCGTCAAAAGCCCTGGTTCCGGAAGTGGTTAGTGATACAGTTATTTGGGAGTGTACAACCTGCCATGCCTGTGAGCAGGCCTGTCCGGTGAATATTGGATATGTTCATCGTATCATTGGTCTTCGCCGTGCTGCCAACCTTAATCGCGGCGAGTTTCCAAAGGAATTGAAACGTGTTTTCAAAGGTATGGAGAATAACAGTAATCCCTGGAATGTCGGCTCTTCAAAACGTGCCGACTGGTGTAAGGAATTGAATATCCCGCATTTTTCTGAAGCGCCTGATGCAGAATACCTTTTATATTTGGGGTGTGCAGCATCTTTGGATGATCGTGCCATTGAGGCAGCCAAAGCGACTGTTAGTCTGCTGCGCCGAATGGATGTATCATTTGCCATACTGGGTTCTGATGAAATGTGTTGCGGCGAGACAGCCCGTCGGTTGGGTGAAGAAGCACTGGGACAAATGCTTGTTCAGCAAAATATTGAGTTGTTCAACGAACTGGGTGTAAAGAAAATTCTGACTTTGTGCCCTCACTGTTACAATACATTTAAAAATGAATATGCAGATTTCGGTGGTCAGTATGACGTAGTCCATCACTCAGCGCTGTTTGCCGACTGGATCAGGGACAATCCAGTCTTTCCGGAACATCCGGAGTTACATGGTGTTGTTTTTCACGATCCGTGTTATCTGGCCCGAGTCAACAAGGATTGCAACAGTTCACGAGAGGTGTTGAATGGCATCAACGGAATAATTCCGATGGAAGCTTCAAAAAACCGTGAGCATTCTCTTTGTTGCGGCGCCGGAGGTGGTATGTTCTGGCTGGAAGAAACCGGTGATCGAGTTAATCACAAACGATTTGATGAACTGGAAGCGATCGGAGCTGATCAAATCGCTGTTTCATGTCCATATTGTCTGATTATGCTGAATGATGCTTCACGCGACAAACAGAAAGAAAAAATCAAAGTAAGAGATATTTCTGAAATTTTACTAAATGCTCTGGACAAGTGATCAATAAACCCGACGCAGATTTCGTCGCGCTACTTCATCATTCGGATTGATTCTCAGGGCCTGACGATAAGCTTCTGCAGCTTCACGTCTGTCATTCCGGCGACGCAGTATATTGCCAAGCATAACCCAGGCAGCGCCATTATCAGGATCCAGATCCAATGCCCTTCGAATATACATTTCAGCTTCAGCAAAATTATTGACACTGGATGCGATCTGACCGGCAAGAAAATTGGCAGAACCTGAATCTGGTCGTCTTTGCAAATACAACGTAATGGCTCGTTCGGCCTCACGAATGTTTCGGTTCTGAAAATGACACAATGCTATATTGTATTGTGCTGAGTCATTGCCAGGGTCTATTCTCAATACCCGGTTATACTGTGCAATCGCCTCCTGATAGCGTTGCTGCTGCTGTAACAAAACTCCAAATGTCAGCGCCAAATTGATAGAATCAGGGAAATCCGCTGATGCATTATTCATTGCGGCACGGGCCTGTGAGTGTTGTCCGGCATTTGACAATGCCTGAACATAATCAGCTCGCAACGTTTCGTCTTCAGGTTGAATTTCCACAGCCCGGCCAAAAAAATCAGCAGCTCCAGTCCAATTACGCTGAAGTCTGTATATTTCGGCTTTCTGTATGTATGCTGCAGCAAAATCCGGACGACGCTCAATCACTTCACGAAATTCTTCCAGAGCATTACTGTAATCAGCGCTGTCTTTAAGTAAAATTCCCAGTTCCATCCGGGCGCTGACAACTGCCGGATCTATTTCAAGAGCGCGATAATAATATTCCTGAGCCATATCAGACTGGCCAGTTTCTGCAAGAGCTCTTGCATATGAGACATGTGCTATGAAGTTATCGGGATAATTCATTACAGCCATTTCACATATATCAAGAGCATCAGAAAAACGTCTCTGATCAACAAGAGCAAAACAGTCATCAATTATCGGATCAGACGTTTCAGCATCTCTGGACGGTTGTACTGGTATTGCCGCGCATCCTGCAATAACTGAAACAAGTGCAATTAATACACCATCCAGTATTGATTTATTTTTCATTCATTATCTCCCTTCCTGCTATTACAATAACCAGCTTATGCCTGTTACCGCAACCCCTGTTAACAAATCAAGCTGTTTGCCCTGCATAATATAACTGATACAAACGCGGGTAGATACCCTCCGGATTCATCATTAGTTCTTCGTGACTTCCCTGCTCAATCAATTTGCCCCGATGCATGACAAAGATTCGGTTTACATGTTTGATTGTGGATAAACGGTGCGCAACAACCAGCGCTGTTTTATTCTTTAAAAGCGTTTCTGTCGCTTTTTGCAAAGCATATTCAGTCGTTGTGTCAACATTTGATGTGGCTTCATCCAGAATCACTATTTCCGGATCGAAACTCATTGTTCGGATAAATGAAACCAGTTGTTTCTCCCCTGCCGACAAACGACTGCCGGATTCACCTGTTTGAGTATCAAAACCATCGGGCAAACGTTTGATAAAGGCTTCCAAACCACTTTTTCGTGTTACAGAACTTAAATCCTCATCAGTAATATCGGACCTGCCAACCCGTATATTATCCGCTATACTGCCGGTAAAGATAACAGCATCCTGATGAATCAATCCAACATAACTTCGCAGAACACGCAAGGGAATTTGCTTTATATTGATACCGTCAAGCTGTATTGATCCTTTTTGAGGATCATAGAAGCGGCACAGTAAATTGGTAATTGTAGTTTTTCCGGCTCCGGTCGCTCCAACAATGGCTATACTTTCACCCCGAGAAATACAAAATGATACATCCTTTAAAATCCATTCCTGTTCATGATAGGCAAACCAGACATTTTTAAATGTTATTTCACCTTTTATATCTTCAGGTATGATAGCTTCGTCAGGGTCCGGCTCAGTTATCCGGCTTTTCATATCCAAAACCTGAAAAATTCGCTCCGATGATGCCAATGCCGACTGAAGAATGTTGAATTTTTGTGACATGTCCTGTATCGGACGGAAAAACCGGCGGGCATATTGAAAAAAAGCAACAAGAACACCAATAGTTATAGTTTCTGTTGTAACCATACGGCCACCGTAACTTAAAAGCAGGACAATCACTATAGCGCTGGTTATTTCGACGGTCGGTACAAACAACGCGAAGTAATACACTGTTTTCAGATGAGCTTTCAAAGTATCTCGATTAAATTTGTCAAAACGGTTCTGCACATAAACATACTTATTAAACAATTGTATCACATGCATTCCACGAATATGTTCAGACAAGAAACCCGTTATGGCCGCAACTTTTTCACGAACCGCCCGAAAGGTTTGACGGAACTTTTTTCTAAATAGAAACACATTCAAACCAAAGA
The DNA here is from genome assembly GCA_003558985.1 of candidate division CSSED10-310 bacterium. Classification (GTDB taxonomy): domain Bacteria; phylum CSSED10-310; class CSSED10-310; order CSSED10-310; family CSSED10-310; genus CSSED10-310. The sequence goes on along the minus strand of PWNJ01000049.1, from coordinate 2,616 downwards.
GAAGCATACTCAGTAAAACCAGAAAAGTTAGTTGGCTGTTCAGCAGAAACATGATTACGATAATGCCTGTTAGTGTCAGAAAATCACCAATAAATTGAACCACCCCTGATGTAAACAGCTCATTCAGCATTTCAATGTCAGTAGTCAGACGCGTAATCACCCAACCAACCGGGAATCGGTCAAAAAAACGAATATCCAGCGTTTGAATATGTTTGAAAAGTGATTTTCGCAAATCATTCATTATCGACTGTCCCGTTAACGCCATCGTGTAAATTTGGCCAAACAAGGCAAAAAAACTGCCGATTATAGTCAATAAATATAGAGCGGTTATGTTAATCAGACCGTTAAAGTCCCTGTCATTTATCGGTCCATCAATTGCCGCTTTTATAAGGTATGGACCGGCCAATTGCAGACCTGAAAACAGTACCAGACATACTAAAGCTATGAACACCTGCAGTTTATATGGTTTAAGAAATGAAAGAATTCTGGAGACAACACGATAATCAATTTTGAATCCTTCCGGTATTTCTGCAGCATGACGCATTCCGGGGGGCATTACAGCATCTCCAGTTCATCCATGAGTGATTGTCTTAAACATAACCGATAGTAATATCCGCCTTTTTCAAACAGATCCCGGTGGCTTCCCGCTTCAATAATTTTCCCATCGTCCAGAATGATAATTTTGTCGGCTTTTCTGGCAGTATTGACTCGATGAGTCACCATCAAAACGGTTTTTTCCGATTTTTGAGAAAGCAAGTTGTGCAATACAGCTTCTTCCGTAACGATATCGACACTTGAAAACGGATCGTCCAACAATATGATATCGGGTTGTCGCACCAGCATTCGTGCCAGAGTCAGGCGTTGCTTTTGACCACCGGATATATTAACACCACGCTCATCCAGATGGGTTTTCAATTTATCAGGAAACTCAGCAATTTCACGGTCAAGGTTTACAATTTCCAATACCTCATCATAATTGGATGGTTCCCCGTTTTTTGTGCCAAAAGCCAGATTACTTTGTATTGTATCTGAAAACAGAATAATATTTTGAGGCACGATGCCAACTGAATCACGAATGACATACTCCGGAATATCACTGGTTTGATGTCCATTGAACCTGATACTTCCGGCATCAGGCAAATAGCTTCCTGTCAATAGATTTATTACCGTACTTTTACCGGATCCAGACTCCCCCATAATTGCCACAATAGACCCTTTTTCAATCGTAACATCAAGATTCTGAAGAATGTCGGGCTTCTGTGGGTGATAACGAAAAGATACGTTATCAAATGTTATATCACCCGCCAGATCAAACTGATGATTTTCGGCAGATTCCGGAAGCATGCCGACACAAGGCGTTTCATTCAAAACATCCTGAATACGCTCCATTGCTGCCGAACCTTGCTGGACAAGGCCTGTCACCCAGCCAATTGCAAACATCGGCCATGACAATATGGCCAGATACTCCAGAAATGCCACCATACTGCCAATACTTATGTGACCAGCAATAACCCACCAGCCACAAAGCACCAATACAACTATTGTTGATATACCGGTAAGCAGCATTGCCAACGGTACAAACAAACCCTGAACACGTACAAGATCCAGATTGCGTCTGACATAACTGTCACTTAATAGATTCATCTTGTCGCTTTCAACCTCTTCAAGGTTATACGCCTTGACTACTCTGATGCCCGTCAGGTTTTCCTGAGCACAGGATGTGATCTCGGCTATCTGCTTTTGGACCCTTTCAGAATGAAAACGGATTTTTTTCCCCATTCTGTAAAACATATATGGCATTAATGGAAGAGGTATCAGTGATAGCAGTGTAAGTCTGACATCTATCATGAACATAAATGTCAAAGCAAAAACAAGAGAAAAAAAAGTATTTCCCACCTGCATCAAAGCCGGACCCAGTATCATACGCACACGCTGAATATCATTTGTCATCCGTGACATGATATCTCCGGTTGAAACCGTATCATACCAGCCCCTTGGAAGCGTTAGAACATGACTAAACACAATCCGCCTGATGTCATGTTCAACATAACGGCTGACACCGATAATCAAATATCGCATTAAAAAGCGAAAACATGAAACAAGAGCAGTTACTCCAAGAATAGTAATAATGTAAAACAGGATTCGATCAGAAAAACGGTCTGTGCCAATATCATCTATTGCAAGTTTCATTATCCATGGCTGAACCATAAGCAAACTGGATGATCCAAACAAGAACACAAATCCCAGTATCAGACGAAATCTGTAAGGTCTCCAATAAGGAAGCAGTATTCTGTGAAGGTCTCTTGTTTTCATAAGAAATACATAAAAAACAGCGGTAAACGCAGTTCAAACAACGGTAAACATACAAAATATACCCGTTCAACTCAAATGGATATCTCAGCAAATTACCCCTACAAATCTATTGACATAAAAAAAGAACACATTTTTTCATCAATATTTCAATTTTGTAATATTTTGCTGGACTTATTGTGTGCGAAAGTGTAAAATTTGGAGCTGAAAATACTAGTATTTTCGTTTTCAGGTTTGAAAGGTGCGTGGGATGAATCAAAAAAAAGGCAATTCAGGGCAAATCGATCACGAGGCCGATACACATCA
>PWNJ01000014.1 GCA_003558985.1 candidate division CSSED10-310 bacterium | reverse complement strand
GTCAACCGTTCCGGTTCCGATATCTGATCCGTCAGCGCCAGTCCGCCCTGAAGCGTCACTTCCATGTCAGGTCCGGTAATGACACATTGCTCCACCAGCGCCTGCTGATTCCGCAGATGGAATATTAGCGGCCCGTCATTTCGAAAAACCGGATCGGGAAACGCGGCTTCAAGCATGTCCAGCATGACCGATACCGACAACGTATCAAACGATTCATATCCCGGCCCGATATCGATTTTACCCTTTGTCGATATTTCCGGGATGTCGTCGCCTGTTCCGGGACGAAACCCGTTAACAGTCAATATCACGCTGAATGCATTCGGCGGTTCAGGTGGAGACAACAGGATGTCCATATCGGCGATATGCATGCCGGAAACGGTAACGTTCGTTGCAGAAACGGTTCCTTCCGGAACAATGTCAGTCTCTTTTGAGCGCACAATCAGGTCTGCGGTAACGGCGCCTTCAAGATCATCGGGCGCGCCGGGTATTGGCCAGGATTGCAGAGCCGGTATCGAGATATCCGTGTGAAGCTCTGTTTCAAAAGTATCTTTCAATGCCCAGAGGCCATTGGCGCTAACGCGTGATCCATCATCTGTTCTGAACACCAGTTCGGATACTGATACTGATTCCGGACGATACACAATGTGTCCCGGTTGAGCAGTTCGAATGGTGCGTTCCATGATTGTCACCGTCAGATCATCCAGACGAACCGCTATTTCCATGGCGTCATTCGGCAAAGTTGTATCCAGCTTAATGCGGCTGGTCAACGCTCCAGTCAGGTCATTCAGCGGTTCCGGCAAAAACGATCCGGCAAGACTCAGATCAAAATCTTCCAGAATACAGAATCCTTTCCAGCCACCGGCTGGTGGAGACGTCAGTTCAGCTCTGACAGTATCATCATCGGTCTGGACCGTTGCTTTCTGGCCGCGCGCTGAGCGTTCCCAGGTGGCTGTCAGGGCTTGTTCCGGCAGATCTCTCCAAATAAGTGTATCCAGCCGCAAAGTAATTTTCTGCGTGGCGTGTTCGGGCATGACCATATCACCGGAAGCATTTCCGGCAAGTGTCAGATCATCAAATACAAGCTGTTCTATATCTGCTGAAAACCGTGATTCGGCAACGGTGATATCCAGTTTGGCTACCGGAATGTCAAACGTGTCATAAAAAGCGTTGAGCAGTTCAATATGTCCTTCGCCGGCAATATCAGCATCTTTTTCAGATTGAGCCATTGTTGCAGTGATATCGGCTTTGCCTCCGGCATTAAATCCGGCCATGGCGGCCCACGGTGTCAGATCATCCGAATGAATTGCCGCTGATGCTGACCAGGCTTGGTTGGGTATGTTCCAGAAACCCGAAACATTGACTCGAAGCGAGTCATCAATCAGATTCATACGTGTCAGATTCAGTTGCTGATTGCGGAATGTCAGGTCAAGAGTCCCTTCCGGTCTTAAAACATAGTGCGGTGTGTCATCGGAGCTGACGGTGGCGGGTGGACGGACGCGGCCAGGTATTCGGGCAATGGTGAGTGTTCCGGCGGCATCGGTTTCGGTCCAGTCCGTTGATGGCCCGGAAGCGCTGACAGCTCCATCAACCAGTCCTTTCAGATCAAGCATATCCGGTATCCATGGCTCAATCATATCAAGTGGAAAACGTCGGAACGTAATATCAGCCGACCAGTCTGCAACAGATGGGACAACCGTTGACTCCAAAGCTATCGACATCCGACCCGGCCCGGTTTCAGCAACAAGATCAGCATGAAGCGTCTCCTGCGAAACTGTTGATGCAAGTGTCACGGAATCAAATTGAGTGGGACCCACTGTCAATCCGGGGGATTTGACTGAAAGCGCCAGGTCTGGCACCAGCATTCCGTCTGAAGCAGCATTGATGGAGATATCCAGTTCATCAGTGGATATACCGGTCACGCCGAAAGTATTCAGAATATTCGTGACCGGGCCTTTGCCCTTCAGTGAAACATCGTATGTCATGACTTCGGTTAGCGGTGAAATATGGCCGTCCAGTGTGACTGGAAACCCGGATATTTCAGAATTCAACGCAACAAAAATTGGCTGAGAATCAGTGTGCAGGTTCAGCGTCAGCGGTTGTGTCAGAGTTAATGTTTCTTCGGTAGTCGGATTGCGCCAGTGGGCCGAGTTGATGATCAGCTCGCCCAGAAGATTGGTCAGACCGGGTTCAGTTGACACACTCAGGGACAGACCTTCAATGGCTGTCGGTGGTAATTTACTGTTGCGGGCACGCATTTCAAATTGCCCGTTAACTATGGTGGCCGAATCAATACGCAACGTATCCGGAAAAGCGGGCGCATCCTGATCCTTTGGTTTTTTATCCGGCTTCGGCGGCGCTTCATCGGGTTGAGGTTGTGTCACCCAGGGCCATTTGATGACACCATCAGGCATTTGCTCGATTGTGAACGCCGGATTAACAACAGATAACGATTTTATGGTGGTCAAACCACGGAAATAATCGCGGACCCGAATATCCAGTGAAAGGGATTCGATGGTAATCCGCGCCGGACTATCCATCGGTACCGGCATCATGCGTATATTGTCAGCCTGAATGGTACCTCTGAACCAGTTGATATGGAGCGAATCAAGCCGGATACGAAACCCAAAGTCACTACCGAAATGGTCGAAAACCGTGTTGACAGCAGTGCGCTGAACAGACGGAAACTGTATTAATATCAGTAGTAAACCAACGAATACCGTCGCGATAACGAACGATACAGTTATTATTTTACGTAATACTTTGAAAAAAGCAGAAAATCGGGATTTCTTTGCAGTAGTACTCATACCGGTTACATTTTAGCACAATTCAGGGCTTTGAAGCCAGAGTTTGGGGTTGGTCGCCTATTCCCCTTTTCTTCCTTTCCCCTTTTCCGGTTGCAAAGCAGCCAGCGGTCTCAGGTCACCCCATGCGTTTGCTTTTGAAAAATTGTTTCATCAGTTTCGCTGCTTCATCCATACAGACACCGGGAACAACCTGAATTTGGTGATTCAGTCGTGGATTATGCATCAGATTGATGAAACTTCCGGCCGCGCCTGTTTTGGGTTCCGGAGCGCCATACACAATACGGGGAATCCGGTGCAGAATCATGGCCATTGCACACATCGGACATGGTTCAACCGTCACATACAGCGTGACATTATCCAGCCGCCAGCGGTCCAGAATTCGGCAGGTATCGTGCAAAACAAGCATTTCGGCGTGAGCGGCAGCATCGCAGGTTGTTTCAATGCGATTGCAATTACCGGCAACGATTCGGTTGTTGACAACAGCGACAGCTCCAACCGGCACTTCACCGATGGAAGCCGCCATTTGCGCCTGATTCAGCGCTTCGCGCATGTAAAAATCATGTTTGCTAATGTCGTTCAGGTTATTCAATTGTTAACCTTTTCAGGGGTAGGAAACAGAATCATCTCATAAACAACGGGATTAAGAGTTTGCATGATCGGATGATCCGATTTGAAGATGCTGTCACCCGACACAGACCGGAAATCGGTTTCGGGTATGGATTCGACGGAATCCTGTGATGGCCGTAATCGCAGCAACAACGATCGGGCGGTTTCCGATTCCGGATTACCGTCAAGATTATTTAATGTGCCGCCGTTCCATCCGACGATGGTTCCTTCATAGTCCCATGCGAATCCGGTCAGATCGAATGATTTGCCGTTTATTGTTTCGATCTGTTTCAGGGATATGCCCAGCGAAATGCCGTGTTCGGTTTTCCAAAGCGAGTGGTCTCCACGAATGATGATGCGTTCCGGATTGGATCGGTCGGTTGAATTGTTCCAGACAAACTCGATTCTGCGAAGCGGATCATCGGGATATACAACGGTTCCGGCGGCCATTTCGCCTTCCCCCAGATGGATTTCTGTTTGCTTGATCTGTGGTTGGCCGAACATTTCGATCAGACTGTCTTCTGATTTGAAATGAGCATTCATGATGCCTTTGTCATTAAAGATGACATCAAACGGTAAATGTTGAGCGGTGACAGACACAACTGAGCATACAATCAGAACGATCAGAACCAATTCGCGTTTTTTCATGACAGTCTCCCTGACAAACAGATTAAACAACCCCGTTACGTCCGGTGTCACCGGCAGGATATATACTACCGGTTGTGCGCGTGCTCAGCAATCCGGCGAAGATTTCACTCACTTTTACAGTGGATCAACACAGTTACCGGTGCCCAGAACCGTCAGGAATATCAATTGGGCATCGGCGGCAGTGACAACGCCATCGCCATTGCAATCAGCAGCGCATTCTTCCTCATAAGTTGGAATATATGTGCCCAGAGTGATCAGGAAAGCCAATTGTGCGTCAGCGGCGCTGATAACACCGTCCAGATTGACATCGCCGTGATGGATGCAGTCGGGCGTCGGTGTCGGCGTCGGCGGTGGTGTATTGGTTGGCTCCGGCGTTTGAGTGGGAGTCGGTGTTGGTTCCGGAGTCGGTGTAGCAGTTACCGAAAAAATGCGCACATCGTCAATATACCAGCCGGCACGGTTGACAACCAATGATGCAAGATAATGAAATTCAATGGTAACTTCATCACCAACCCAGGGTGTCAGAT
>PWNJ01000108.1 GCA_003558985.1 candidate division CSSED10-310 bacterium | reverse complement strand
TCACGCCTTCTTTTGAGGCTATTCGTCAGACCGCCATGAAAGAAACGATGTATTTCATTACGCATGACGACCTCTCTCGCGTTGTAACCGTCTCTGCCTGGCGGCATTTCCGGAACAACTGCGTTCTCTCCTATGAGGAGAGATTGTGTCACTTTGCGGTTACAATGATTTACTCTTTCCCGGCGCGGCCATTGGCCGCGAGGCTGCTTCGCAGCCGGTGGGGCGAAAAGGAGAAAGGGTGAATAGGTGAAAAGGCGTTTGCAACCCTTAGGCCTTAAGTCTTGCGCCTTACGCCAATGATTGCAACCCTTCAACCTTCAACCCTCTACCTTCAACCTCATAAGCCCTTCCCCTTCCCTTCCCCCTTCCCCTGCCCCTTTCAAAAAAAATAAAAAACCTCTTGACAGAAAAGTGTATCACTGTTATATTTGAGTATAACAGTTGGCCACTGTGGTTTTTATGTTTAACAGGAGGTGACCATGAGTTTCACAATTGATACCGCCAGTCCGGTTGCGATTTACCGACAGATCGTTGATCAGGTGATCTACCGGATAGCGGCGGCGGAGTTGAGGGATGGCGATCAGTTGCCGTCCATTCGGTCGTTATCGACTGATCTTCGTATTAATCCGAACACGGTTATCAAGGCGTATCGCGAGCTGGAATTGCTGGGTTTTGCGGCGTCCAGTCATGGCCGCGGCTATTTTGTATCGGCCGGTGGCGCTGATCCGGCGCGTGCTGAATGGCGCAGACAGGCATTGGAGAGTCTTCGGCGCGCGATACTGGATGGTCTGGCGATGGGTATAACGCCGGAGGTGTTACGGACAACGGTTGACAAAGCGCTTGCAGAAGGAGGTGCACGATGAAGACAGCTATACGTGTGAACGGTCTTGAGCGATCGTTTGGTAAAAACAGTGTTTTGAACGGATTAAGTTTTGATGTTCCGACCGGGAGTGTCACGGGTCTGCTTGGTCCGAACGGCGCCGGCAAATCCACGACGATACATATTCTGATGGGTTTGTTGCGGCGGCATGGCGGTGATGTGTCTGTTCTGGGGCATGATCCGGCTGTCAACGATGTTGCCATTCGTCAGCGCACGGGTTTTGTTCCTGAAGATCCGCGAGGTGAACCGCTGTATTCGGTGCGGCAGAACCTGGATTTTGTGAAAGCGTTTCGGCCGGGGTGGGATGCCACACTTGAGAATGATTTGCTGAAACGTTTTGATCTGGATCCGGCCAAAAATTCACGCACGTTGTCGCGCGGTGAACGGGCCCGGCTGGGTTTGATAGGCGCATTATCGTTCCGGCCTGAGCTGCTGATTCTGGATGATCCGACCAGCGGACTTGATCCGTTGGCGCGGCGCGAGTTTATTGAGGGCATAGTCGGCGCTCTGGCGGATGAAGGGCGGACGGTCTTCTTTTCAACACATCAGGTGGATGATATTGAACGGGTTGCCGACCGGATTGTCGTGCTTCACAAGGGTCGGAATCTGTATTCGGCCGAACTGGAAACGATTCACAATCAGTGGCGGCGCTACCGGATAGCATTTGCGGATTCGAATACTCCGGACACTGTATCGTTGCCGGGGCTTCGCAACTGGATGCCGGAAGGCCGGAGCGGTGTGGCGCTGTTTGATGCATTTACCGAAATATCGAAACATGCCATGGACAAACTGTCGCCGCGGGTTGAGCGGTTGCCGTTAACGCTGGAAGATATTTATGTGGAACTTGCGCGTCCACAACATGGAGGTAATGACCATGAAAAATAACATGATAACGAAACTGATCGGACAGGATTTGCGCGCTGTGCTTGCGCCAGTGATCGGCGGAGCATTGATGCTGGTTCTGGCGGTGATAATTCATGCCCAGGGTGACAACAGGCCGCTGCATATACCGGAATATGCGTGGATACTATTCGGTATTCTGATGGGCGCCGGATTGATGGCGCGTGATCGCCGTCTGGGCGCCGACAAATATTTTGCAGCGCTACCGGTCAGGCCGGTAAGCACGGTTATGATCCGGTTCCTGACACGCCTGGTTGTCGCATCGGTTGTTACCGGAGTTCTGGTCATTTTGAAATGGCGGTTTGATCTGTTCTTCAGCGCTGGAACCCGGTTCATGGAATTCACGTTTTTGGCGCCTGAGGTTGCCGAAGCTTACTCAAATATACCGCAATTGCTAATGCAGACCATTCGGTGGACGATTCTCGGGCTGGCTCCAACCGCCGCATTCAGCGCCGCGTTCCGACGCGAATCGTCGGCGGTGGCAAGCACGGTTATTCTGATAATCGTTGTGCTTCTGGCAGCGCTGGTAATATTGTGGCTCCATCCGCTTAACCATGTTTTAATGATGCTTCCGTTGCAAACGATAACTCCGCCATTTGAAATACTGATTCTGATTGCGTCAGTGATTGCTCTGATCGCAAATGCCGGACTTCGTGAACCGGAACTCAAATATACATGGGTCAGGATTATTGCTCCTGTGACAATCGCTGTGATCGGCAGCATGGGTCTGATGGCCTTTACGCCGTATCAGATTGTGGATATGCCGCTGGAAAAAATGGATCAAATGTCGTTTCTGGATCAGATTGCACCGAACCCGATTACTGACGGCAACACGTTGTTATACGGCTGGCGCTACGGCAGACCCGCCGGTATCTGGCGCATAACTTCCGAAACGGACGTAATCAAGGTGACGGAATCGTTCAGAATGCTGTCCGTGACACCGTCTTTATCAGGAAATTATCTGGCCGCTTTTGTTGTGTCGGAGTTGTCTGATCAACCCGGAATGCAGATTGAAATACTGAACATACAGGGTGAGCTGATGCGGCGCGAACGAGTGAATACTGGCTTTCCAGGATACGGTTTGTGGTCGCCGGATGAACAATGGTTTGTTACATCCGTTCGGACCGCCGGCGGCATCGGCGCTGTTTTCATTCCGTCGTCCGCATCGGAGCCGGTTTTGACAAGCACATTCGACGTTATCCCGTATAATCGGGATACTCGCACAATCCGGCCTGCAGGCTGGTTCGACAACGAAACACTGGTATTTTATGATTTGGAGCATATATCTGATAACAGAAGTATTACACGATTGTGGCAGATGACTCCGGGACAAACGCCTGAAATGATTTGGGAAGGTGATGAATGGCCATATCGCGTCAGTCAGACATATTTCGACTATTTCAGCTCCGTGATTCCGGAACGGAAAAGTGTCATTCTGCCGGCATGGCCAGGCGACGATACGGTATCACCGGAGTATTCGTTGCGAGCGCCGGTTATGGAAGTGTTTCCGTTCACCGGTAAATCCGAATTTCTGGCCGAAATCCCGATGCAGACGATTGGATATAACGCGGAAAAACGCGTAATGGTCTGGTCAGACACCGAATATCAGGGTGATGATACCCGAACCTGGACGGTTGCAATGGATATCGAAAGCCGTCACAGACAGGTTTTTGTCGATATAAAACTTCATCGCCCGGAAGTGTCACTCTGTGGGCGCTGGATATTCACATGGGGTAGCCCTGATACCGGTCACAACGCGCATTTGATTGATCTTGAGACTATGAAAACCAAGCCGGTCGCGTACGTACTGAAACAGGCTGTCTGGACTGACACGAGTCAACTGGCGGTTATTCATGAGGATGGAAGGCAATACGGATTGATTGACCCTGATACCGGCGTATTTACATCCGTTCTGAAACTGGAAGGAGGTCGAAAATGACGTCAGTTATGGTAAAAACATTGTGTAATCTGGAGTGGCATCGCCTGAAAGGTGTCGTTGTATTGCTTTCCGCTGGCTACACTCTGTTTGCCGTCATATCAGGCCTGTATTCGTATGGTCAGGCGCCGTTTGTTGAAATGATATATGAAATGCTGTTCATAGCGCTGCCGTTTCTGGCGGGTCTGGTATTGAGCGCCGGAATGATCTCCGGTGATGCCGCCGAAAACATTCAGCCATTGATTCTGTCTCAACCGGTATCCCGATCGTCATTGTGGCTGACACGAATGGTGTTTCGATTGATGCTGTTTTTGCTCGTGATGTTACTCTGGCTGTCACTCAATCAATTGTTTCCGTTGAAAGCATATCCAGCGCCGCTGTCAAAACTGTTCCTGACAGGAATTCTGATGTTTTGTATCGGATTAATAGTCACAAATATTACTCGCAGCAGTTTTGAATCGGCAATTATTGCCGGGACTTCGGGAATCATCATAATGACGCTGCTTCGGGATACCTGGTTCGCAACGATTGTACTGATACCGGTTTTGGCTGTTGCCGCACGGGATCTGTTTGTCAGCCGTGAACCGCTTGAATGGCAGGCGCTGATGAAACGAATGGCCTGCTGGTTTCTGGGAATTCTGATTTTTATACTGATCATTACATTTGTGTAGTTGGGCTTAGGGCGGAGGGCGTAGGGCGCAAGGGTTGCCGTCTGTTGATTTGTTATTATTTTTGATGGAATCCCAAAACAAATGTAGAGACGCCCGGCCGGGCGTCTCAAAGGTCAATGGTACCGACCATCTTTCGCCAGGGGTAGGGGCGTTCGGCGAACGCCCACAATAGGCCGCTAATGTAGGACTCAGGTCTGTTGCTTCCTGATTGATATGATTACACTGGTCTGATACGATTCGGCTTCGATGAGAGTTCTTCTTGTTTCACCATATTCTGACATCGCATCCATAGGGTTGCGGATCATCGCTGCATGTGCCGGCAATGCAGGCCATGATGTACGCATGGTGTTTTTGCCAAACACGCCTGATGAAGAAACACGTCTGGATGATGATGAACATAGATATCCGGACACAGTCGCTTTGAAGCTTCAGGAACTGGCTGACTCGTGTGATGTGGTTGGAATCACTGTGATGACCAATTATGTCAGCCGCGCAAAACTGATTACCGGCATTGTGCGGCGAAACGGATCACCTGTGGTGGTTTGGGGAGGCATTCATGCGACGATTCGTCCGGGTGAATGCCTGGAAACAGCCGATTATGTAATTGTCGGCGAAGGTGAAGAAGCGTTTTGCGATCTTCTTGAAACCCTTCAGAACGATGGTGATACAACAGGTGTGCCCAATGTTGCCAGTCGTGTTGATGACAAAGTGCATATATCACCGGTGCGCCCGCTGATACAGAACCTGGATACCCTGCCGTTTCCGGATTATGGTCCCGACAATCATTTTGTATGGGATCGCGATGCTGGAACTCTGGTTCCAATGACAATGAGTCTATTGGAAAAGTATCTGTCTCAAGGTCCGATTTCACGAATTCGTCAAACCGTTACGTATCAAACGATGGCAACAAGAGGATGTCCGCATCGATGTGCTTATTGCTGCAACGATGTATTGCAGGAATTGTATAGTGGACAGAAACATTTGCGACGGCGCTCCGATAAAAATGTCCTTGATGAATTGCAGACAGCCATCAGGAAATACGGGTTTATTACTGGTGTCGGGTTTTCGGACGATTCATTTTTTGTTGCTTCCAATCGCAGTATTGAAACGTTCGCTGACGCCTACCGCAGAGCTGTGGGACTGCCGTTTTTCTGTCTGGGCAGTCCGCTGACAATTACCGAACCCAAACTCAAAGCGCTTTTGGATGCCGGCATGTACGGGCTCCAAATGGGAGTTCAAACCGGAAGTTTAAGGATTCAGAACCTCTATAATCGGCCGATATCAAACAAAAAAGTTCTTGACGCAGTTGAACTGTTGAATCGTTACACCGACCGCATGGTTCCTCCAACATATGATTTCATTATTGATTCACCCTGGGAAACAGCCGGTGATATTGCTGAAACATTACAACTGGTTCGCCGGTTTCCCAGACCGTATCGTTTACAGTTGTTTTCGCTGGTTATCTTTCCTGAAACAGCTCTGTATAAACAGGCGGCTGCTGACAACAGAAATGATGACGGTACAATAGGAAAACGTGAATATCATAAACGTCAGGCAACTTACCCGAACATTGTTTTGGGACTATACAGGCACAGCATTCCCAAACCGGCATTGGATATTTTAAGTCATCCATTCATGGTTAAATTGTTTCACAGAAATGTTTTCAATCCGTTTTACAGGCTGTTTTACGGTATGGCTCGCACATTGAACCGACATCTATTCAAACGAAAATAAACCGGTTTTCCCTGATCAGCGCATAAATCTTTGTCTGCTTACTATCACAGCCGGTATTCGAAGTGAATGACAATGGATTGTTAATCAACGGGTTGCCTGCTAGTATTATTGCCGTGAAAAACGCGTCGGCCGGACATACAGTCATTCTTGTCAACCCGCATTATCATCGCAACTGGCGTTATGGTCAGGAAACGATAGCATTTCCGGTCAATATCCTTGCGCCTGCCACAATGCTGGCCAACGCCGGCTATACACCGGTTGTTATTGATACATGTGTTGACTCGGATTATAAAGAAACCATTCGAAAACACATTTCAAATGCCTTGTTTGCAGGCATATCGGCCATGACTCCGCAAGCGCCGCATGCTCTGGAAATTGCCCGTTTTATACGGCAGATATCTCCGAATACACCCATTGTCTGGGGTGGTATTCATCCGACCTTGTATCCGGATACCTGCCTGAATCCGTTTTGTGACGCCGCAGTAATGGGCGAAGCCGATGAAACCGTCGTCACTTTGGCAGACACACTCAGGTCAACCGGACAGATTGAGTTGATACCCGGCCTGGCGGTTGAACGCGATGGAAAAGTCGTCTCATCCCCATTAAAACAACTACCCGATTTTCAATCGCTTCCATGGATGGATTACAGTCTTGTTGATGTGGAGAAATACATCTTTACATGGTCTCTTCAGGAACTGCGCAAAGTTCGTGTCATGTCTGTTCAGAGCGCTCGCGGTTGTCCGTGGCACTGCGCGTTTTGTATCAATACCACACTAAATAATAGCCGACGCTACCGTTGCCGGTCAGCGGACGATTTGCTGGACGAGATTGAAACACTGGTCAATCGGTATGATCTGGAGATGATCATTTTTTCAGATGAGGAGTTTTTTGCTGACAGACAGCGTGTTGAAGCGATTCTGGATGGAATCCAATCTCGCGGTTTGAACCATATTCGGTTCAATGCCACCTGTCGGGTCAATCATTTCCGGGATGGATATATTGACAGCACATTCCTGAAACGGCTGAAACAATGCGGTTTTGTCAATCTTGTTTTCGGGTTTGAATCCGGTTCAACACAATGTCTGGAAATCATCCGAAAAGAAATTACGGTTGAACAGGGGTTACACGCGGCGAAACTTTTGTCTGTTGAGGGTTTCATGGCCGTCTGGGGATTCATTATGGCGATTCCCGGTGAAACTCCGGATGATCTGATGAAAACGCTCCGCGTTATGGATAAGATACGAAAAATGGGGAATCAAAACTATTTTATCGGACCGCAGATTTTCCGGCCATATCCCGGTTCGGAACTCTACCGGAAAGCGTTGGAAGCGGGTCTTGAGGAACCTAAATCACTGGAAGCGTGGGCATCAGAAAATTTTACTGGCGAAGGCTGGATCGGTTCTGATGAATTGCTGTGGATTCAGCCTGAAAACAGAGCTTTCATAGAGTATGTCAATTATATTGCTCCAATATACTATAACAGGCAGTTTCTGAAATCGTCGGGGTTCAAAGCGGTTTATCATGCGTTTTTACGTATGCTGTTTGCATTTCGGCTGACTACAAATTACCGAAAAGTTGCATTCGAGCATACGCTGAAATCCTTGCCTGAAAAACTGTATCAACGGGTGTCAAAGGTGAAACAATGAAATATCTGAAACTGTTAATCTGTGTGCTGGCGCCTCTTTCAATGATTGTCCTTGGATACCTGTTTTTACTGCCTATGCCGCCTCCACCCCCTGCCGAACCCGGTACGATTGGTGTTGTCCTACTGGATCCGGTTGACCGGCATTTAATGGATGAGTATGCGGATACATTGCCGTTGCTGGCCGAATTAAGACCAGTCGGAATGTGTGGTGAAGTTATGCCAAACGGCGCTGAATCCATGGATGAGGCGATTCGGGAAATTCTGACAGGTAAAGATCCGACAAAACTGATGGTAACACCGCATATGTTTGATCCGGAAACATACTCGGTCATCAGCCGATCACCCTGGCAGACGCTGGATGGTGATATGATGAATGTTTTGCAGCGGTATGGAGTCACTTTGAAAACAGTAATGCCGTTCACCGGGCCCGAAAACGATGTAAACGCTCAACCGGACACAGCGGAGTCTGAAACACGGTTTTATCAAATATCTGATACTGACGAAGCTGATGTTATTCTTGTCTATGTGCCGCAAATGGAAATGACCGGATATGACTATATGCGAATGATAAACGATACATTGTTGCCATACCAGGATATCATCAATACATGGATTTTGGTCAGTCCAATGCATCACCGGCAGGTCACATGGCGATTTCATATCAATCAATGGCTGTTACAGAATGAGTTTTTGACGCTGACGGAAGACGGCAGAATAGATTATAGCGCCAGCACAGCGTTTTATGTTGATTATCCTGAAAATGGTGAACCCGGACTTCGTGTCAACCGTTATCTTTCATATTCTTCGGGTATTGTTTCCAGAGATGAATATGAGGAGGTTCGCAAGGAACTGGGTCAAAAACTGCGTCGTATTCGGGTACCTGTAAGGGGAGATGACAATACTCGGGGTGGATTACTGTTTACCGGCGTATATCGTGGTGAACAGGAATATGTAAACCGCCGGGAAGGCATGTTTCCAGAGATTATCTGGGAGCAGCGTGACAAGACTGTAGAAATATCAGCCTCAATGTTGACGAATGCCGATCAGAGTCCCTGGCAGCCTGTTAGGGAAAACACTGTGATCAAACGGCCGGGTGGATGGATGTGTTTGTTTGGAGCGCCGTTTGATATCATCGTGCAGGATGAATCGAAACTGGATACGCTGATGGCTGCTGATGTTATGCCAACTGTTATGTTCCTGCTGAATCTGCCGGTTGCCAGAAATATGCAGGGACGTATTTTGCAACCTCTGATGACCGACGTTCTTCAAATGCGTATACCGGCCGAAATTGAAGGATATTCTGTCCACGATCCACTTGTGCAACAGGAGTTTTGAAATGAACCCATCTGATATCAGGTCCCGCATGGCTGATGTGCTCAAACAGTTCAGTCACAAAACAGATTATATGGATATACGGGCTGAACAATTGCAACGTCTTGGTATGAATTATTCAAATGATGAACTTGAACGACTGGAACAATCCGAGGACGATGGATTTTCCATACGGGTCTGTATTCGCGGAGGTTGGGGATTTGTCTCACTGAACTCACCGGAAAAACTGACCGAATACGCTCAACTGGCTGTTGAACAGGCCCAAAGTCTGGCTCGTGACAAAACGATGCTTGCGGCGGTGACACCTGTGATTGACCATGTGAGGATTTCCCCGAAAACAGATCCACGAAATATTCCGCTGAAAGACAAAATGGATATTCTGAAAAACTGTTCTGATGTTGGTCGGTCTGTATCCAGTGATATCAGTACGGTAACGGCGGGTTATTTTGAGACTTTCCGCACTGTCTGTTTCATGACTTCCGAAGGAACGGATCTGGTTATGGAAAAGATGGACCTGGGGGCAGGTGTCAGTGTTCAGGCCTGCAAAAACGGTGTGTCACAGACACAAATTGTATCTACCGGAAGCAGCAATGATTTTGGTGTTGTTCAGCAAATGCAGACAGATGTAACACCTGCCGCTCAACGAGTTGTTCAATTGCTGAAAGCCAAACGTGTTAAAGCCGGCCGATATACGGTTGTGGCGGATCCGGCGCTGGGAAGCACGTTTGTTCATGAAGCGTTCGGACATACCAGCGAAGCGGATGAATATTACAAAAATCCGGAAATGAAAAAAATATTCACTCCCGGCCGCAGATTTGCTTCCGATATTGTCAGCATTTATGACAGCGGACTGGATGAAGGATCACGCGGTTATATTCGCTATGACGACGAAGGGGTGCCAACCGAAAAAACATGGCTCATTAAGGACGGTATTCTGACCGGTCGACTGCATACCCGCGAAACAGCGGCCTGGTTCGGTGAAAAACCAACCGGAAATGCCCGGTGCATGAATTACCGACATGCTCCGATCTGCCGAATGCGTAACACCTGTATTGCTCAGGGTAAGGAATCGTTCGACAATATGATCAGCGATATCGATCTGGGTATCTATGCAGTGGATGCTCCGGGAGGAACAGGCGGTGAAATGTTCAGTTTTGATGCCGCATACGGATATATGATCCGCAATGGCAAACTGGCTGAAATGGTCCGCGATGTGCAACTGTCAGGCAATCTGTTCAGAACACTGGATAATATTGAAGCAGTTGGCAATGATTTCAAACTCTGCGACGATGCGGGCGGCTGCGGCAAAGGTGCACAGTTTCCGCTGGAAACATCCGCATCATCACCCCATATTCGTATTCGCGATGTCACGATTGGAGGCGTCTGATGGACAATCAAAACGAAATCCGGCTCATCAAGAATCAAATAGAACCGGCAGAACTGCTGATTTCACATCGGTACCTCAGAACAATCAATTTTCAGGACAATGAACTGCGCGATATTCAGGCCAGAGAAGTGTCCGGAAAAGCTGTCCGGATTATTCACAACGGTCGGGCCGGAACAGCTCCGGGTAGTGTCGGCACTCCGCTTGAAAACCTTCTGAATACCGCAAAAGAACTGTCGCAGCATACACGACCGGTATCGTTTAAGATTCCCGAAGGTTCAGGAAAAACAGAAGAAGCGTATCATCAGGATCCGCTGATTCAAAATATTGATATCAAAATCGCCCGGGAACTGGCTGAACGATTACTGTCAAGACTGGAATCTGAATTGCCGCAATGGTCACTGTCTGGTGGTATTACAGTCGGAAAAGCAATCAATCATCTGGTCTCGTCAAAAGGAATTAACCAGTATTTTGAGGAAAAAGCCTGTGATTATTACGTCGTTGCGTCCTTGCCCAAAGAAGGTGATATTCTTGAAGTTGTGACCTCACGATCACAATATCCGAATGACACCATGTTTGAAGCGTTCGTCAACGATCTGGTATGGCGAGCCAAACAAGCCGAAAAAGTGACGCATATTGATGCCGGAAAAACCATGTTGCTGCTGCACCCCGAAGCCCTGGAGAGCATCCTGACGGCATTCAGCCATGCGATTGACGGAAAAGCTGTGTTTGACAAGGTGTCACCACTGGCTGATTCGATCGGAAAACGTATTTTCGATTCACGCATCACCATTACCGATGATCCAAACGATAAAACCTTGTCAGGATATACTCCGTTTGGCGACGAAGGTACGGCTCCAAAACGGTTGACGCTGGTCGAAAACGGTATTCTCAAATCGTTCCTGACTAATCTGGATTATGCCGCGCGACTGAAATACCCTCACACCGGACACGGAAGCCGTTTTCCCGGAACACTGGATGAAGCGCGACCATCCGGCGCTGCTGGTATAGAAGAAACGAATACCGTGATCAACGCCGGAGATACCGGGTTTGACGACATGCTGAAAAGTGTCACCAGCGGGATCTATCTGATGGCAACATGGGATGTATGGTCAGGTAATGTGATCAGCGGCGATATCAGCGGTTCAACCCATCTGGCTTATCGAATACAAAACGGTAAACTTGCCGGCAGAATAAAAGATATGCGTTTTTCCGGAAATATATATGAGTTGCTGGGGGATCAGCTTGCTGCCATTTCCAAAGAGCGGCCGGACACATCGTCATGCTCACTTCGAGCGCCTTATATGCTTCTGGACAACGTCACGATAGCGTAACACATCGCACCTGTAACAGTGTGCAAAAATGGCAGATTTTTTTCAGCTTGACTTTACACAACCATTTGGCTAAATTGCCAAATGATAGATTTGTCAAGGTGTTGACAGCTATTTTCCGGTCATAACCGGGTCTTCCATTTTCTTTGAGCATCAATCATTTTGAGGGGATTATTATCATGGACTGGAAATCGGAATGGAAAAAACTGGCGTTAATCATTGGTGTTTTTCTGGCCTGTTATTATTTGCCTGTTGGCACGGAGCGTTTTGACAATGCGGTTATGGAAGCGTTTCATCTGATTCGATGGTACGCTCAGGAGCATGTCGTCTTATGCCTTATACCCGCATTTTTTATTGCCGGCGCCATCGCGGTGTTTGTCAGTCAGGCATCGGTAATGAAGTATCTGGGCGCTCGCGCTAAAAAGGTTTTGGCGTATGGTGTTGCATCGGTATCCGGTTCAATACTGGCGGTGTGTTCCTGCACCATACTTCCGTTATTTGCCGGTATTTACAAAATGGGCGCCGGCATCGGTCCTGCAAGCGCTTTTTTGTATTCCGGACCGGCCATAAACATTCTTGCTATTGTATTGACGGCGCGTGTTCTTGGGCCGGCGCTGGGTATTGGTCGAGCTGTTGGAGCGGTTGTTTTCAGTATTGTTATTGGTTTGTTGATGCATTTGATTTTTCGAAAGGAAGAAGAGGAGAAAGCCAACAGTCAGGCAGGGTTACCGGAGCCGGAGGTCACGCGGCCGCTTTGGCAGAATGTGCTGTACTTTGTCGCCATGGTTGGTATTTTGGTGTTTGCCAACTGGGGTCGTCCTGAAGAAACCAGTGGTTTCTGGTATCTGGTTTATTCATCAAAATGGATGCTGACATCATTTTTCGCAGTGGCGTTAGCTGTTATTCTTGTGGCATGGATGAAACTTCCATGGTTACATATTCTGTTTGCTGCAGTGCCGGTCACGGCGGCGGCGCTGATTTTTTCACAGCAGCCGATGGTAGCGTTTATCATTGGTATTGTCGGTTTGAGTATCATAACCAATCTGAACAAAGGTGAAATGAATGACTGGTTTACATCGTCATGGGGATTTGCCAAACAGATTCTGCCGTTGCTTTTCTGGGGTGTTCTGGTGGCCGGTGTACTGCTGGGCCGTCCCGGAACGGAAGGATTGATTCCGTCTGAATGGGTGAATGCGGCGGTGGGTGGCAACTCGCTTTTCGCCAACTTGTTCGCGTCGATTGCCGGAGCATTCATGTATTTTGCGACTCTAACAGAAGTGCCCATACTGGAAGGGCTTTTGGGCAGCGGAATGGGCCAGGGTCCGGCGTTGGCGCTGCTGCTTGCCGGACCGGCGTTGTCTTTGCCGAATATGCTGGTGATACGAAATGTGATGGGAACGAAAAAAACAGCCGTTTTTGTAGCTCTGGTCGTGGTCATGGCCACCATCAGCGGCCTGATATTCGGAGCAATCTTTGATACCGCATAAGCGCGGCCTGCGGCCGCGAGGCTGCTTTGCAGCCGATGGGGCGATGGGGGGAAAGGGGGAATAGGTGAAAAGGGGAGTACTGTCTTCGTCGGAAGAGGGGAGAATGCACGGTCAGGTATGGTTTGAAAATCAATGGAGGGGCGTCGCTTGCCGGCGCCCTCATTGGTCGGCAAAATCCATTTATAACAACGAATTAACCCAAAAATCATGCATCCTTCTGAGGGCGTTCGCCGAACGCCCCTGCATTTGTTTTGGGATTCCATCTTAAATAATCACAAATCAACAGATTGCAACCCTTACGCCCTAAGTCCTGGGCCTTACGCCTACTTTTGACAAACCGCCATTCTGTAAACTATGGTTAGCCCGAAATGGAGGGTTTGCCGTTGATGAACAGGAAACCAATACCGGACAAGTTTAAACAGCACGCAAAAATCATGAAAGCGCTGGCGCATCCCACCCGTTTATTTATCATGGATGAATTGGCCACGCGGGAGTTATGTGTATGTGAGTTGACCGATATGATCGGCGCTGATATTTCCACAGTATCCAAACATCTTGCCGTATTGAAAAAAGCCGGATTGCTGAAAGACAGAAAAGAAGGCCCGAAAGTGTTCTATTCGCTTGTTGTTCCGTGTGCGCTAAATTTCTTCGATTGCCTGGATTCAGTTCTGAAATCCGGCTGATAATTCAGACCGTATCCCAAAACACATATCACGCCCCTTATCTCCCTGGCCGGCTGCAAAGCAACCCAGCGGCCGAAGGACGCGCCCCTTCCGGTGACCGAAGGTCACTCGAAAACTGTCAGTTAAAAACAAAGGGGCGGAATCAATCCGCCCCCAATTATCATTTTGAATAATGATCGTTATGTTATTTGCTGAAATCCAGTTCGGCCAGTTGCCTGTAAACATTATATCGCACATCAACATCACTTTGAGCCAGTTTCAGTAATTCTTCGGCGCGTTCCGGCATACTTTTGGTCAGTGTCCGATATCGGATTTCGCTGTACATGTAATCTTTCATCGGAATACTGGGCGCTTTGCTGTCCAGTTGCAACGGATTCTGATTGTCTTCAAGCCGACGCGGATCGAACCGGAACAACGGCCAGTGACCGGATTCAACCGCTTTTTTCTGTTCACCGATCATGGTCTGCATATCTATTCCGTGAGCGATACAGGGGCTATAGGCCAGAATAATGGAGCATCCCGGATAGCTTTCGGCTTCCATGAAAGCTTTAACGGCCTGATTCGGGTTAGCGCCCATGGCTATTTTGGCGACATAGATATTTCCATATGTCATCAGAATCATCCCCAGATCTTTTTTCGGGAGCGATTTTCCTGCGACAGCGAATTTGGCGGTTGAACCTCGCGGAGTGGATTTTGAGCATTGACCGCCTGTATTGGAGTATACTTCGGTATCCAGAACAAGGATATTGACGTTTCTGCCGCTTGCCATGACATGATCCAGGCCACCGAAACCGATATCGTATGCCCAGCCGTCACCGCCCAATCCCCAGATGGATTTGTGTACCAGATAATCAGCCAGACTTGCCAATAACGGGTTATTACCGGCTACAATGTTTTTCAGTTCATAAACGCGTTTACGCATAATTTCAATACGACCGTCATCATTTTGATCAGCGTTCAAAATGGCATCTTTCAGTTCAGATGATATATCCAGGTCTTTCAGCATTTTGACTGCCTGTTCCTGTTTTTTGTCAACGGCAACTCTGAATCCCAGAGCTATTTCGGCTGTATCTTCAAACAGACTGTTGGTCCATGCCGGTCCCAAACCGTCTTCGCGGGTGCAGTATGGTGTCGTGGGCAGGTTCCCGCCATAAATGGATGAACAGCCGGTTGCATTGGCAATCAGCAGTCGGTCACCGAACAGTTGTGTCATCAGTTTGACGTATGGTGTTTCGCCGCACCCGGCACATGCGCCGGAAAACTCAAACAGCGGTCGAATCAACTGACTGCCTTTGACTGTATGCTTTTTGATGTTTGTCTTATCCATTTCGGGCAGACTCAGGAAAAAGTCCCAGTTAGCGGCTTCATTGTCACGCAACGGACGTTGTTCCTGCATCACCAGAGCTTTATTTTTCGGCGGACAGATATCGGCGCATACGCCGCATCCGGTACAATCTTCAGGTGCTACCTGAACGGTCCATTTCTTTCCATCATAGGGTTTTTTGCCGTCAATACTTTTAAAGGTGGAGGGAGCGTTCTTCAGTTCATCTTCCGAATAGGCCTTGACGCGTATTGAGGCATGCGGGCAAATGAATGAGCACATGGCGCACTGAATACAGTTTTCACTCTGCCAGACCGGTATTTCCATAGCAATATTTCGTTTTTCATACTGAGTTGTTCCGACTGGAAAACGGCCGTCACAGGGCATTTCGCCGACTGTCACCAGATCACCGTTTTTGGAAATGATTTTACCCAATACGTTTTTGACGAAATCAGGCGCATGATCCGGCACTGGCGGCATCATTGACAGATTACCCGGTTTCTTGTCTGTATAATCAACCTGTTCCACAGCATCAAGCGCCGCATCAACAGCTCGCAGGTTCATATCAACGATTTCCTGTCCCTTGTGACCGTATGTTTTCTTAATAGTATCGCGAATCAGACTGATAGCTTCGTCTTCCGGCAACACACCGCTGATTTTGAAAAATGCTGTCTGCATTATGGTGTTAATTCTGCCACCCAACCCCAGTTTCATGGCCAGGTGTCCGGCATCAATCACATATATTTTCGGTGATTTTTCCAGAATCTGTTCCTGCATCATGCGGGGCAAATAATCCCACACTTTATCAGCAGAATACGGGCTGTTCAGCAGCAATGTGCCGTTGGGGCGCAAATTCTCGAGCATGTTGTATTTCTCAACAAATGAGAAGTTATGAATCCCCAGAAACTGAGCATCATTACACAGATAAGTGCTACGGATTGGATTCTTGCCAAAACGCAAATGGCTGACGGTTTGCGCGCCGGCTTTTTTCGAGTCATACACGAAGTATGCCTGTGCATGGAGGTCGGTTCCACCGGCAATAATTTTGATTGAGTTTTTATTAGCTCCAACAGTGCCGTCCGAACCCAGCCCGTAAAACATGGCCTGGAACGCATTGGCGGATGAATTGATAAACGTGGAATTCCATTCAAGTGATGTGCCGGTCACATCATCAATGATCCCGATTGTGAAATGATTTTTTGGTTTATCGGCGCCCAGATTGTCAAATACAGCCTTGACCATTCCGGGAGTAAACTCCTTGGAACTCAAACCATACCGTCCTCCGATGATAATCGGTCGCGTTTTGAACGGAGCGATTCCTTCGGTATATGCCTCATCAATTGCGACCTGTATATCCTGGTACAACGGTTCGCCGCTGGCGCCCGGTTCTTTTGTTCTGTCCATCGCGACAATTCGTTTTGTTGTGGCTGGTAATGCCGCGATAAAATGTCTGACAGAAAACGGCCGGTACAGACGCACTTTTATCATTCCTATTTTTTCACCTTTTGCGACCAGTTCATCCACTGTTTCATGCGCTGTTTCAGCTCCCGAACCCATAACAACCATGACTTTTTCAGCTTTCGGATGACCGTAATACTGAAACAGTTCGTATGTCCGACCTGTTATTTCAGCAAATGTCTGCATGTATTTTTCAATGATTTCAGGCGCCGCATTGTAAAACTGGTTGACACTTTCGCGGCCCTGGAAATAAACATCGGGATTCTGGCTGGTACCGCTGATCATTGGCACATCCGGGCGCAACGCTCTGTCACGATGCGCGATAATGAATTCTTCTTTAATCAATGATTTCATATCCTCTTTTGTCAAAGGATATATTTTGTTGACTTCATGAGATGTCCGGAAACCATCAAAGAAATGCAGCATCGGGACACGTGTTTCCAGTGTGGCTGCGGTGGCGATAAGCGCCAGATCCATTACTTCCTGAACAGATCCTGAAGCCAGCATTCCAAAGCCGGTTGATCGTGCAGCCATGACATCCTGATGATCACCAAAAATCGATAGCGCCTGACTTGACAACGATCTTGCCGCGATATGAAACACGGTCGGCAACAATTCTCCGGCAATTTTATACATATTCGGGATCATCAGCAGAAGCCCCTGCGAGGCGGTGAACGTTGTGCACAACGCTCCCGCTGCCAAAGCGCCGTGAACTGATGCGGAGGCGCCCCCTTCACTTTGAAGTTCAATCACTTCCGGCACAATATCCCATAAATTGGTTTCGCCATTCGCTGATTTTTCGTCAGCAATCTCACCCATATTTGAACTGGGAGTTATGGGATAAATCGCGCAGACTTCATTGCAGGCATGTCCCACATGAGCTGCAGCGGTATTGCCATCCATAGGTTCCATCATACGTTC
The DNA here is from genome assembly GCA_003558985.1 of candidate division CSSED10-310 bacterium. Lineage (GTDB taxonomy): Bacteria > CSSED10-310 > CSSED10-310 > CSSED10-310 > CSSED10-310 > CSSED10-310. Next base: position 31,238 of record PWNJ01000108.1, on the reverse strand, counting down.
TTTCATTTATAATCTCCTTCCAAAAACGTCTTTAAAACAATTACTTAAACATAATACCTTTTTTGATAACCGGCTTAAACCATAAAACATATCCGGTTATCGAACAGTTATAATAATACATTAGCACAAATTTTTCATCGAAATTCGATTTCGGGCAGCTACACCCGCCAACCCCATCGGAAAAATATCAAAGTTCCCGCTTTCCTTCCAGAGCTCTGACCATCGTTGCCTCATCCGCATGTTCAAGGGTTGACCCGACCGGCAATCCGTATGCCAGACGATATATTTTCCGGTTAAATGTTTTCAAAACACGCTTGATATACATTGCTGTTGCTTCGCCTTCAACTGTAAAACCCGTAGCGATAATCAATTCCGTCGGCTGTTCATGCTCGATACGTTTCAAAAGGGATTCAATATTCAGATTTTCCGGCCCGATCCCATCCAGCGGCGCGATAACTCCACCCAGAACATGATATCGTCCCGGATACTCACCCGTTCCTTCCAGCGCAATCACATCGCCAACATCTTCAACAACACAGATAACATTATCGCGGTCCGGATCCCGGCATATATAACACAGTTCTTCCTCGGCCAGATAAAAACATCGGCTGCACGGCCGGATTTTATCATGAAGATTCTCAATGGCAGCCGCCAGCCGTTGAACCTTTTCCGGCGATTGTTTCAGCAGATGAAACGCTATACGTCGAGCGGATTTGCGTCCGACAGCCGGCAACCGTTCCAGTTCTGCCAAAATATTATCAAGGGCTTTCAGGCGATGAGCCATATTTTACATTAATCCCGGAATATTTAACCCGCCGGTAATTTTTCCAAGCTCATCCGCCATCATCTGCTGTGCTTTTTTCAACGCATCATTTACAGCCGCTATCACCAGGTCCTGAAGCATTTCAACGTCTTGCGGATCAACTGCATCGGGCTCAATGCGTATTTCTACTATCGTATTATCACCTCTGGCCACCGCCGTAACCATGCCGCCCCCAACAGTGGATTCAACGGTTTTTTGCGCGGTCTCGGCTTTCATGCGTTCCATTTTGGCCATCATTTCCTGAGCCTGTTTCATCATTTTTTTGTTAATCATCTGTATCTACCTCCATATCATTTGATACGCACCCCGAAAGATCTGAATTAACCTCGTTCGTCTCCCGAAGCTGTACATCCCGAACATTACCACGAAACATTCGAAGCGTTTTTTCTACAATTGGGTTCGCCTGCGCGGTCTTAAAGCGTTTTTCGCGTTTGTGCCGCCCTAGCAAAATCTGTTCCTCACGCAAAGACGGTTTTGATGATTCATCACCTATGCGATACGTGACGGCAATGTGCCTGCCGAACGCTTTTTGAGTTGCTGCATCCAGTATTTCAGTCAGGTTATTCGTTGTTGTCAGAAGATCATGCTGCATGCGGTTTCGAGGATGATACACCAGCGCGAGTGTTGTGTCATTAAACAGTTCAACTGACGCAGATGCCAGATTTCCTTTTACCGGGGACGCTTTTGGGGGGAGCGCATTAATCAGTTTTTCCAGTGGTGTATTATCAACACGGTCGCCTGTGGCGGGCTGTTTTATTGCAGTTGGAGCCGCAGACACTTCTGACACAGGCTTTTGAGCGGTATTATTTTGTTGTTTTGAATCATTGCGTTTGGATTTTAATTCCGGGGAGTTTTGTTTAGCAGGCCCGATTTGGGGAGCTTTTAACTCTGTAGTGATTTCGGCATGTTCAGTTTTTTTTTGAGCTGGCACAGTTTTCCGGGAGTGTTCCGGGGCATTGGCAGTGTCTGGTGAGGGTTTTGAAGCCGGTGTTCCGGAGCGTGTTTTTGAGGAGGGCATTGGCGGAACAAATTTTCCGAAATCGGGATGCCTTTCAATCCGTTTCAAATGCGCCAGTATATCAGACAAAGGCGTCAGCTGTTCGATACGTGACATTTTGACCAGCGCTATATCCATTTGAAGTCTTGGAAATTCAGTTGTTCGGAATGACTGTTCCAGATCCATCATGATACGAAACATGCGTTCAAGTTGATCAACTGAAAACGCGTCCGCAAGATTATCAGGCAGTTTGGTATTTGGAGCAGCGCCGATTTTAACCGCCATAAGATCCCGGGTTATCTCCATCATTTCACGGTTGAACACTGTTTCATCGCCACCGTTATCAATATAAAAGGCAAATTTTTGCAGTGGGACCGCTCCGTTTCCATCTGCTATACCGCGAAAAACGTCAAACAGCAGTTCCGGATCAATTCGTCCCAGCAGCGCCATGGTCTGGTCGTGGTCAATGGTGTTTCCTGAAAATGAAATGACCTGATCCAGTAACGACAGGCAATCGCGCATTCCGCCGTCTGCCATTCTGGCCAGAATTTCAAGTGTGCGTTCCTCAACTGTTATTGATTCCTGTTGACAGACTTTCGCCAGATATGCAGTCAGAGTGGCCACATCAATACGTCTGAAATCATGTCGTTGACATCGGGATAAAATTGTTATCGGCACTTTATGAGCTTCGGTTGTGGCCAGAATAAACGTGACATGCTCGGGCGGTTCTTCAAGCGTTTTCAGCAATGCATTAAACGCCTCACGTGTCAGCATATGTACTTCGTCTATGATGATTATTTTTGCTCGTGCTGTGACCGGTTTGTATTTGACATTCTCACGCAGTTCACGAATCTCATCGATACCTCGGTTGGACGCGCCGTCAATCTCAATAACATCCATCGCCTTCCCGACTGTAATCTCGGTGCAATGACGACACGTGTTACACGGTTCGGGTGTCGGGCCGGTTTCGCAATTGAGCGCTTTGGCCAGAATACGAGCGGTGGTTGTTTTTCCAATGCCGCGTGAACCTGAAAACAGAAAAGCGTGCCCCAATCGATCAAGCCGTATTGCATTTGAAAGAGTTTGGGTAATGGCGGTTTGCCCGACAACTTCATCAAATGTCTGGGGGCGGCGTTTTCTGGCTAAAACCTGGTATGACACAATGTAACCTTCCCGAAAGAAAAAGGTCGTGCACCCCCTGTCGAACACCGGTTTAACGCGGAATTTGAAACGTCCGACTCAAACCGGGCAACCCTGCGGCACACGAAGATGATTCCTTAATGCTGCTCCCGTCAAGGCCTGACATGGTTCAGAAGTCTCCGTTGCGCAGGACCCGATTCTCAACACCGTCCGTTTCACTCCAGACCGAAAACCGGTAACCCTCGAGGGGGAATTCAACCCCGCTATAGCGGATCTCGGGTTCAGGGCACCGCTAACGCCCCGTCTAGCACGACCCAAGCTCTATCAGTTGAAGCTGTTCAGTTGCTTCAACCCAATGACACGTTCATGGCGGAGAGGGTGGGATTCGAACCCACGTGGCAGGTTTTGCCCACCAACACGATTTCCAGTCGTGCTCCTTCGGCCAACTCGGACACCTCTCCAAAACGCATTCCGCCGATATGTATTCCCGCCGAAAATTCTTCCGGACACAAGGAATAAAACTCACCGGAAGCATGACTCGTGCCGACTATACTCTTTTGGCACTGGCAGGTCAAGAACAAGCATCGGGAGGTTTCAAAAAAAACGCTCCGAAAAATGTGCTGGCCAATAGCCGCACCCCTTCTATCCCATAAGCGCTAACTTATCTTTAAATATCCAACAAGGAATTTCCAATGTCCAATGTCCAAGTCAAAGATATCTATTACTCCCGATAACCCTACTTCTAAATTGGACATTCCTTGTTGAGTATTGGATATTCACACCATCTACCTCCCCCGCCTTCGGCCCTCCGCCCTCCGCCTTCGGCCCTCAGCCCTGTTTCTATTGATATTAAATCACAGATATGATTATCTGGCATATATCGTTCAGTCTGCTATGGAGGAGAAAAAAATGATGGAACGCACAAAAATAGTAGCGACACTGGGACCATCCTGTGATTCACCGGAAATGATAACGAAACTGATTCAAAATGGCGTTGATGTGTTTCGACTGAATTTCTCACATGGTAATCACAAATCTCATGCAGAATATATTAAGCGCATACGTCAAATATCAGACCAGTTTGAATCACCCGTTGCTATCATGATGGACTTGCAGGGTCCCAAAATCCGAACCGGCCCGCTTGTCGATGGACAACCTGTCACACTGTTGCCTGAACAACCCTTTGTTATAACAACTCGCCCGGTTCCCGGTGACCGGCGCTGTGTCGGAACATCCTGGCCGACGCTCCCGAATGATGTAACATCCGGCGACCGGATTCTGGTATCGGATGGTCTGATAGAACTCAGAGTAGAAAAAGTTCTGGACTCTGATATTCACTGCACTGTTACCACGGGCGGTATTTTGAGTGAAAGGCAGGGGATCAATCTTCCGGGAGTCACTTTGACGGCCCCTGCATTGACTGCGAAAGACAAGGACGATTTGGTTTTCGGATTAAAACAGGGGGTTGATTATGTAGCATTATCGTTTGTTCGCTGTCCGGAAGATGTGCTGGAACTGAAAAGCATCGCCGCCGAAATGAACCTGCATCCGCCGGTTATCGCCAAAATTGAACGTCCGGAAGCCATTGACAGGTTTCCTGAAATCCTTGACGTGTCCGACGGTATTATGGTCGCTCGAGGTGATCTGGGAGTAGAAATTTTGCCGGAAAAGGTGCCGTTGGTGCAGAAACAAATCATTGCAGCGGCAAATCAGGCCGGCAAACCAGTTATAACGGCAACACAAATGCTTGATTCTATGATACGCAATCCGCGGCCGACACGTGCTGAAACCAGTGATGTCGCCAATGCCATTATTGACGGATCAGACGCTGTCATGTTGAGCGGTGAAACTGCAACCGGAAAATATCCCCTGGAATCTGTTCGGATGATGGCCCGAATAGCGCCTGTGGTTGAAACCGGCGTTTCCCGGGGTGACCAAATCAAACTTCCGGGATGGAATATTTCTGCCGTAGACGACCAGGCCGATGCGATTGCCGATGCCGCATGTAGTCTGGCCGAAAAACAGGCCTTTCGCGCAATTGTTGTCATGACTCGCTCCGGCGATTCCGCGCGGTATATTTCCAGAAGAAGACCCGCAATACCAATATATGCTCTGACACCCAACAAGGATGTCTATCGACATCTGGCGCTTGTCTGGGGTGTCAAACCGTTTCTTACGACATTTCCGAAACATATGGAAGGTATTGAAAATAAAGTGTTTTATTATGCTGAGCATTGCGGTTTTGCCGCGTTGGATGACACAGTGCTGCTGGTTGGAGGCCATCCACCTGGTGAAAAACATCCAACAAACTTTATAAAAATACTAACTGTAAATCGCGCTGAAACCTGTTAAAAAAGGGTGTTTTGGAATTTTTTAGTTTGACTTTTTTTTAATTTGAGTAGAATAATAGTATGGTTTTTGAGAAACGACTACCTTAGAAGGAGGTTAAAATGATACGGAAAGTAATTTTTAGTTTAATCGCAATTGCGATAATTCCTGCTGCTCTGGCTTATGATAATACCTGGATGGGACCCACAGGTGGATTTGGTGTTTACAGCGCTGATACGCTGCCCGCCCGGGAATTCGCTGTAAGCTTCTATTTTGCCAACATTGACCGCGAATGGAAGATGCCGGGGAGCGATGAAGCCATTTCTCTGGACTACAGCTATTTGCTGTTGCCAGTCGCCTATGGTTTGACCGATAAATTGGAGCTGTCTATCAGTCCCAACTATCTTGATATTCGAAGAAACCGGGGCGCTTCAGACAGCAATGGTTTTGGTGACTTGTATGTCAATCTGAAAGGTAATTTCATTCGCAACGATATTTTTGCAATCGGCGCTTTGCTACAGGTCAAAATGGCAACAGCCGATGAAAAGGAAGGTCTGGGAACTGGTGAGCATGATTTCGGTTTGAGTTTTCTTGCCACACGGTATTGGGACACATCCCGATTGCATCTTAACCTGGGTTATCGCATTGTGGGTGAACCGGATGGAGCCGATTTTGATGATCAGTTCATCTATGGCATCGGTTTTGAATCGCAAATTGCGAAAAATTGGCAGTTTATTGGAGAGTTCCAGGGTGAAACATCCTATCATGATTTTGAACCCAATGATCCGATGGATTTGACCGCCGGATTCCGGTATCACAATCCCAACGGTTTTGTTTTCGGAGGTGGTCTCCGGTACGCATTCGGCATGGATGATACAAATTGCCCGGTCGGCGGTTTTCTGCAGTTGGGATTTTCCAGCGCAAACGTTGTTCCACCGCCACCCCCGCCCGCTCCCCCCGCCATTCCTGATGTGACATGCACGGCGGAAGACCTGGTAATCGACGTTGGCGAATTCACCAGAATCCGGGTGGATGTTGAAGATCCGCTTGGCGGAGAACTGACATACGACTGGACAACATCAGGATGCCGAATTGAAGTGAATGGCAATACGGCTGTTTTTTATGCTGACGACTGCGCTCCCGGCACCTATGCCGTTAATGTTACCGTCACAAATGAAGGTGGCTACACAAATCAGTGCGGTGTTCTTATTACTGTTGAAGAAGTTGAACCGGAAATGCAAATAGTCAAACTGGATCTGCCGATCGTGCCGTTCCGGCAAGGTACCCGGGTTGACAATATCGCAAAAGCCATTCTGGATGATATCGCGGTAAAAATTAAAGAACATCCCGGTGTAACGGTTGGGCTTGTCGGTCATACCGATTCAACCGGTACACGCGATTTTAACATGAAGTTCGGACAAACCCGCGCTGAAAATGTTAAAGAATATCTTGTCGAAAGACATAACATTGAACCGGAACGTTTTGAAGTATCAAGTATGGGTCCGGATCAGCCGATTGCAGATAATAATACAGTGCAGGGAAGGATTGAAAATCGTCGCGTAGAAGTCATTATGATGGTTGAAGTACCCGTCGAATAAGTATCTCTTGATGCGATTTTACAGACGTTTACTTTTTATGACAGTATGTTTGACGGCCCTGGTTGCTTATGCAGCCCGGGCCTTCGAATATACTATGATCGGACCGCCCGGAGGCAGTTTCAAATCCATTGAATATCTCAAGAATGGCGCTCTGCTGGCTGGAAGTTTCAGTGGACATCTTTATTTAAGTGTTGATTACGGTGATTCATGGTCCGATATATCCCCTCAACCTTTATTACGAGGTATGTTTGTTCAAAAAATTACATATCATGATCCAACAGATTCAGTCTATATAGCCGCCAGAAGTCTTCGCCAGGGTCTGCTGTTTCGTGCTGATTTCAGCAATGTTATTCGGGGTATGGAGGAGTTCGAAACACTTCTTGAAACAGCTCCAATCCGTTCGTTTGTGTTGTCTGACGATCTGAATCCACAAATATTTGTCGGTACTGAAGATCGCCTTCAATACAGTCTGGACGGCGGTGATACATGGAAAAATGCGGAAAATCGTATGCCCCACCGCGAAGTCCAGTCAGTGGCCATTGATCCGGATAATCCAAAAAAGATTTATGCCGGTTCACGACAGCGTGCGTATTATACAACCAACTTTGGCAGAACCTGGAATGCTATTCATACCGGCATGGCTCCCGACAGTGATTTGTTTACTATGGGTTTTGATGCGCAAAACCGTTTATGGGCAGGTACGTGCGGATACGCGTATGTCACTGCAAACAAAGGGCAATCATGGGCAAAAAAAGAAGCAGGTCTGAAAGGGCAACGGATTCACAGTCTTGAGTTTTTTGATCGGGATTCAGGAGCTCATATATATGCAGGCAGTGAAAATGGACTGCATATTTACAATGAAACCAGCGGCGCCTGGTTACAGCTTGTGCCGGATATTGTTATTCAGGATATTACACGGGATGAAACGGGCCGGTTATTTATTGCTACCGAAGGACTGGGAGTTATCAGATATTCCGTTGATCCCCCGGAATTGAAACGACTGAACAACGGTCTGGATGCATCCTCACCAAAAGCTATTGCCGGCTCGCTGCTTACCACACTGTGGACCGGGCTGGTGTATCAGAATTCTGATACTGGATTATGGCGATACCATCAGCAGCAATGGAACAAGGTTGACGTCGAATGTGATGGAGCAAACGTTCGGGCTCTGGTGACAAATGATACATGTATTTATGCTGCGACATCCAATGGTATTTTTCGGCTGGAACTGGATCCAAAGACCGGTCTGGAAACCGGAAAAGCCAGCCGCTTTATGGAAGGGGAAGCGTTAAAAACCCTGTATATTGAAGATGATGGCACTACTATTCTTGCTGCCGGATTTCAGGGTATTTATATTCTTAACACCAAATCAGGTGAATACGCTGCATATCCCGGTATGATAGGTGTTAACATCAACTGTCTTTACAAATGCCAGACAACAGGACGAATTTTTGCCGGGTCAGATTTGCGGCTGTACAGAAAAGAAGTAGCATCAGTTAACTGGATTCCGGTTGAACTGCCCTCCCCGGGAGTTCGTATAAACAGAATCACTGGAACAGAAGACGGCAAACAGATATACCTTGCCACTGGAAAAGGTATCATGATTTCGTATAACAGCGGTGAACGATTTTCCCGGTTTACCGGGGAAGGACCCTCAGGCTCGTGTCTGGATATTGTTGTACGAGATGACAAAGTATACGCTCTGATGAATGATCATCGCATTTTTTACAGGAACACCGAAGAATTTGTCTGGAAACTAATGACGGAACTCCCGTTTGATGCATGGTCGCTCTATGCGCCAAAGAACTCGAATACGCTGCTGGTTGGCACTCCTGCCAATGGAATCATTGCTGTATCACCCAGACCAGAAACTCCCGATATTCAACCTGAACAGGATAGATAAAAAGCTAAACTCAATACTTTGGGGAATAACCAGACCCTTTTAATCTTCTAAATTCCGGCTGAAATTATGAATTCATTCAACCAGAAATCAAAAGTTGACTTGACTTTAAGTCGGTTTTGCGATTTACATTGCAACGGGATAATTTTGTTTTTTTGATCATACTGTTTGCAGTACAAATTTTTAAACAGCCCGGGAGAAAAGACTGATGGATGTGAAACTCGAAAAGCTTATCGAGACAATCAGACAGGAAGCCGTTGACAAAGGTCAATTGGAGGCGGATTCCATAATCGACGATGCGACGGAAAAAGCTGAAAAAATTATCAAAGACGCTGAAAACAAAGCAGAAAAGTTGATTAAAAACGCTGAAAAAGATGCGGAAAAAATCCATGAAAAAACACGGCAGGCATTAAAGCAGGCAGCTCGTGACGTAGAATTATCATTAAAAGAAAAGATTTCTGCGCTCTTTGACCGAGTGTTTAAAAACGAGGTGGCAAAGACGATGAAACCGGAGTTTTTGGAAACGCTTGTAAGGGATATCATTAAACAGTGGAGTAAAGACGGCTCGATAGAAATTGGTGTTAATAGCGAAGTCAAAAAGAACCTTGAAAAAACGCTGTTTGCCGGGCTGAATGATGAAGTGAAGCAAGGTGTGACACTTGCAGCCGCACAAGGCTTGACTCATGGATTTCGTGTGATGATCAAAGATGCCAGTGTATACTATGATTTCAGCGATAAAACCATCGCCGAAACTCTGAAAGTGTTTATCAGCCCTTCTCTGCGCGAAATATTATATCAAAACGATAAGAAAAATGGATAAGTATATATACCTTGTATCGCAATTGCCTATGCTGCATTTCGATCAGAAACCTCTGATCAGTGTGGACGATTTTTTAGTGGAGGCAGAAAAATGGCTGGACAACAAGGACTACCGGGTGTTGCAACAGGCTGATCTTTATGCGGTTGACCATGCATCGGTGGACCCTCCGGTTTTGAAGCGATACAAGGCGAATGAACTCGATTTTCGAAATGATTTTGTTCAGTGGCGCAAAAGCAGGGGTACGGATCAGGAATACAAACCTCGTTTTTTTAATGCTGGAGAACTCAGAGATGGTACGCCGCTGGATGCAGAGCGTGTTTTGCTGCGCTGGAAATGGAATTTTCTTGATGCGGAGGAACATGCTCATCATTTTGATCTGGAATTTCTGATTGTTTATTTCCTAAAACTGAAAATTCTGTCCAGGCTGATGACGTTTGACAGTGACAAAGGCCTGGAAAACTATCAATTGTTATGCGAGGCGGAAAAATGAGTATGACGTCCGGTAAGATAATCAGTATCAGTGGCAACATGGTTGCGGTAAAAGTTGATGGCAATGTTATGCAGAATGAAGTTGCCAATATTGTTCATGGTGATCAGAACTTGAAGTCGGAAGTTGTCCGAATTAACGGTGAGACGGCTTTTATGCAGGTGTTTGAGAGTACAAAAGGCCTGAAAATCGGTGATAATGTTGAGTTTTCCGGTGAACTTCTGGCAGTACAATTGGGGCCGGGTATTTTGGGTCAGATTTATGATGGTCTGCAAAATCCGTTACCTCAACTGGCTGAAGAACACGGTTTTTTTCTGCCTCAGGGTGTCTTTTTGAATGCTCTGGATTTTGATAAAAAATGGTCTTTTACACCAACAGCCCAAAAGGGTGACACTGTTGTTGCCGGCATGTCACTGGGACATGTTCCGGAAGGTATTTTTGAGCATCAAGTAATGGTGCCGTTTGGTTTGTTGGGCGAGTTTACGGTAGATTCTATTGTTGAAGCCGGTGACTATACAGTTAAAGATAAAATTGCTGTCCTGAAAGATTTAAATGGAAAAACTCACACTGTTTCAATGATGTTTGAATGGCCCGTTAAAATACCCATTGAAGCATATAAGGAAAAACGTCTTCCAACAGATCCACTGACGACAAAAACAAGAATCATTGATACATTCTTTCCAATTGCTAAAGGTGGAACATTCTGTGTTCCGGGTCCGTTTGGTTCCGGAAAAACAGTTTTGCAGCAAATTATCAGCCGTAATGCCGATGCGGATGTCGTTATTGTGGCGGCATGTGGCGAACGGGCGGGTGAGGTTGTTGAAACGCTTCGGGAGTTTCCCGAATTGATGGATCCCCGAACAGACAGAACCTTGATGGAACGAACGATAATAATATGCAATACCAGTTCGATGCCGGTTGCTGCGCGTGAAGCATCGGTTTACACAGCTACCACGCTGGGTGAGTATTACAGGCAAATGGGACTTAATGTTTTGATGCTGGCGGATTCAACGTCCCGATGGTGTCAGGCCATGCGTGAATTGTCTGGCAGACTGGAAGAAATTCCTGGTGAAGAAGCATTTCCGGCATACCTTGAATCCAGAATTGCCGAGTTTTATGAACGAGCTGGCCCGGTTGAGCTTCATAATGGCAAACTTGGAAGTTTAACTATAAGCGGAACCGTTAGTCCGGCAGGAGGTAACTTCGAGGAACCTGTTACGCAGTCAACACTCAAGGTTGTTGGCGCTTTTCTGGGATTGTCGTATAACCGGGCATACGCAAGGCGATACCCGGCAATTGATCCGTTGGACAGTTGGTCAAAATATTCGTCAATAATGGATCAGGAGTTGGTGGATAAAGCCAGGAAAATGCTGGTTCAGGGAAACAATATCAAACAGATGATGATGGTAGTCGGGGAAGAAGGCACTTCTCTGGAAGATTTCGAAGTATATCTGAAAGCCGAGTTCCTGGATGCTGTGTATCTTCAGCAGGACGCATTTGATGAAGTGGATGTTGGCAGCACACCGGAACGACAAAAATATGTTTTTCAGAAAGTATATGATGTGCTGATTACAAACTTTACGTTTGAGGATAAAAAAACTGTGCGTGACTTCTTTAATCAGTTAAGCCAGATGTTTCGGGACTGGAATTATTCACAAATGGATTCAGATGAGTTTAAATCGCTGGAAAAGAAAATCATGACTCTGATTCAGGAGAATTCGAAGTGAGACAAGTGTATAACAAAATACGACAGATAACGGGAAATGTTGTTACTGTTCAGGCAGAAGGTGTCAGTTATGAGGAACTTGCTGAAGTAACGACCAGACGGGGCGCCAAATCACTGGCTCAGGTGATCAAGCTTGATGGCGATATGGTATCGCTTCAGGTGTTTTCAGGCAGCAGGGGGTTATCGGTCAATGATGAGATACGTTTTCTGGGACGACCAATGCAGGTGGCGTTTTCGGATAATATGATGGGACGTATTTTTGATGGCGCTGGTAATCCGCGTGATAATGGCCCGGCGATTACAGAAAATCTTATCCCAGTTGCCGGACCATCGGTTAATCCGGCCAAACGAATCATACCTTCACGAATGATACGCACCAACATACCAATGATTGACGTTTTTAACTCCCTGGTCGTATCTCAAAAACTGCCGATCTTCTCAATTTCAGGTGAACCCTATAATGAACTGCTGGCCAGAATCGCTCTACAGGCCGAAGTTGATATGATCATTCTGGGCGGTATTAAACTGAAATATGATGATTACATGTTTTTCAGAAACAAACTGGAAGAAGGCGGCGCCCTGTATCGCTCCATCATGTTTGTCAATACTGCAGCAGAACCGATTGTCGAAAGCTTGATGGTGCCCGATCTGTGCCTTGCTGTTGCCGAAAACTTTGCCCTGCAGGGAAAAGATGTTCTGGTACTGCTATCTGATATGACCAATTTCGCCGATGCCTTAAAGGAAATTGCCATTACGATGGAACAGGTGCCGTCAAATCGCGGCTATCCGGGTGACCTGTACAGTCAGCTCGCTGCTCGCTACGAAAAAGCTGTTGACTTTGAAAACTCCGGTTCTGTGACTGTTCTGGCTGCGACCACCATGCCGGGCGATGATGTTACTCATCCGGTTCCGGATAATACAGGTTACATTACAGAAGGGCAGTTCTATCTTCATGACGGAGCGATAGATCCGTTCGGCTCACTGAGCCGCCTGAAACAACAGGTTAATGGCAAAACACGCGAAGATCATCGGGCAATAATGGATGGAATGATACAGCTTTACTCACAATACAGAGAAACCGAAGAAAAACGCGCGATGGGATTTCGAATGACCGATCGGGACAATCGCCTGCTTAAATACGGCGAGATGTTTGTTTCACAGATGATGGATTTATCAGTCAACATCACTCTTGAAGAGGCTCTGGATCGAGGATGGAAAATTCTGGCAGATTGTTTTCAACCAAAAGAAACAGGGTTCCGATCAGAACTCGTTTCAAAATTTTGGCCCCAAAAAGACGATGTTAAAAAAACTGATGCCAATGACAAGGCGGACGACGATACTGATGTAAACGCGACTCAGGAATCCGAAAAGACTGAATAGGCAGGGATACCGGTATCATGGCAAAAGTAAAGTTCACAAAAAGCGAGCTGAAAAAACAAAAGGATAATCTTGCCCGTTTTAACCGGTTTTTGCCAACGCTGGAACTGAAAAAAATGCAGCTTATAAGTGAAGTTCGGCAGGTACAGGAGGAACAACGAAAGGTACAGAAATCATATCAGGACACCGAAAACGAGGTTAAAAAATGGGTTGCAGTGTTTGCCGAAGACATTGATCTAAAAGAATTATTCACGGTAAAAACTGTTAAAACACATGACGATAATATTGCTGGCATAGAAATACCCGTTTTTGATGATGTTGAATTTGAGGATTCTGAGTATGATTTATACACAACGCCACTATGGGTTGACCTGGGTATAGCGGTCGCTAAAAAACAGATACGGCGCAAGGCCGAGTTACAGGTTCTTGAAGAAAAGAAAACTGTTCTTGAGGAAGAACTGCGGATCACAGTGCAGCGTATCAAGCTGTTTGAGGAAGTAAAAATACCAGAGGCGAAAGACAACATTCGTGTGATCCAGATCTTTTTGGGTGACGAACAGACGGCGGCGGTTGTTAGAGGTAAAATTGCGAAAGCCAAGCTGGAACGGAAGAAACTTGAGGAGCGTGCCGGATGATTGTCCGAATGAAAAAAACTACTATTTTTGTTAGCGCCCGGGAACGTGACAAAGCATTGCTGAAATTGCGTGACCTGGGTGTGATTCATGTGGAACATGTTCGCACGCCGGCAGCAGACGAATTGTATGCGCTTGAAAGCAAATTGTCCGATCTTGACAAAGCAGTGAATACAGTTAAGGAATTTGATTCGGATGCAGAACATGATGATAGCCGTCCAGTTGAAAAAACAATTCAGACAATTCTGGATGTTTCCCAGGAAAAGGAATCATTGATTCGAGAGCTGTCAGAACATTTGAAAGACGAAAAGTGGTTCTCCGTATGGGGGGATATTTCACTTGAATCACTGAATAAAATTCGTGATGCAGGACTGGAAATACGGTTTCATATCTGCCCGAAAAAAGAATTCACAGATACGTTTGCAGGTGAATCAGTTCATGTTGTGACTACAATTGAAAACAAAGTGTATTTTGCACATTTTGCCGACAAGAACTCACCCAAACTTGATTGTCCTGAAGACAGAATGCCGGCTGTTGAAATAACTCGATTACGAAACGACATCGCTCGAATACAACAGGAAATCACAGTCAAAGATAAAACACTGAAAACAATGGCGCCGGCTATTAGTGATTTACGACAATACCAAAAATCGCTTGACTCAAAGCGGGAATTGGCTCTGGCCAGACATGGTATGGGCGAAGTGGAACACATTGTCTGGCTTCAGGGTTATTGCCCCGAAACGAGCGTAGAATTGATAAAAGCCGAAGCAGATAAGCAAAACTGGGGTTATGCTTTTCAGGAACCGGATGACCCGAATGAAACACCTGTGCTTGTCAGCAATCCCCCATGGATACGAATAATAAAACCGGTGTTTTCGTTCATGGGAACAGTGCCGGGTTATAAGGAATTTGATATCAGTTTCTGGTTTTTACTTTTTTTCAGTCTGTTCTATGCCATGCTGGTTGGCGATGCAGGATATGGACTAATATTTCTTGTGGCCACATTTGTGGCACGACGTAAATTCAAAAAAGCTCCAGGTGAACCTTTTACCCTGATGTATGTGCTTGGTATTGCGACCATTATCTGGGGAACAATCTCGGGAACATGGTTTGGTATGGTTAGCATTTTTGAACCAAATGTCCTGCCGTTTCTGAATACGTTTGTCATTCAGCGAATCAGCAGTATTGGAGGTGATCAGGACTTTATGATGCTGCTATGCTTCTTTATAGGCGCCGTTCACCTGACAATCGCTCACCTGCTGATAGCTGTCCGACAAATAAATACATTAAATTCAATAGCGCAGGCAGGCTGGATAGCGGTTATCTGGGGATTGTTTTTTATCGCAGAAACTCTGGTTCTGGGTCTGGAATTACGCAGTTATGCGCTGCCAGTATTTGTATCCGGAGTGTTTCTGATTATTCTATTTGAAAATTATCATAAAAAAATGTTTTTTAAAGGGGCCATTTCATCGCTTGCAAACCTGCCTTTAAATGTCATCAGCGCATTTTCTGATGTGGTATCCTATTTGAGATTATTTGCGGTCGGATTTGCAACATTTATTGTGGCAAGCAGTTTTAACCAGATGGCTGCAGATGCTGGAAATGGTCTGATCGGAACAATCATAGCAGCTCTTGTTATTTTTATTGGCCATAGTATTAACATCATTCTGGCGGTGATGGCAGTGGTCGTTCACGGTATAAGATTAAATATGCTGGAGTTTTCCGGGCACTTGAACATGCAGTGGTCCGGCAAACCCTATCAACCGCTGTCAACCGGCAGCGATAACAATTCACTATGACGATTATAAACGTGAAAAAGGTTTATACACATAAGGAGGACATATAATGTTTGCGGGTACAACAACTGGTTTTGGTGACATGGGATTCTCGCTGGCGCTTGCCGCAATTGGGTCGGCCCTCGGAACAGGCTATGCCGGAATGGCTGCAATCGGCGCATGGAAACGGGCATTCACACTGAATAAAACGGCCCCCTTCATTTTGATCGCTTTTGTCGGAGCGCCCTTGTCACAAACAATTTACGGTTTAATACTTAGAAATGCTATCCAGAATGTTGACTATTCTGCAGCAAATTATCCTGCGCTGATACTGATGGGCCTGGTTGCCGGATTGGCTATGGGCATGTCGGCAATGATGCAGGGTAAAGCAGGCGCAAAAGCCGCCGATGCTCTGGCAGAAACCGGCAAGGGGTTTGGAAACTATATTATGGTTCTGGGAGTAGTGGAAACAGTCGCATTGTTTGTTATGGTTTTCACCATGACTGCTTTGCCGGCAGCAGGATAATACAGACTATTACGATTAAAGTGGTAAACTCCGGTTAATTCACCGGAGATTTGAAACGATGACAGATCAATCCAGGGATAAAAAAAAACTGAGCGCTCAGAGCATCGTATTGCTATGGTTGTTTTTCATAGCGTTTCTTCTGAGAATGATCTGGATCATTCAATATCAGGCATCGCCGTTTTTCGATAATCCGTCTCTGGATTTTACTTTTTTTGATCAACGTGCCAAAGAAATCCTGAATGGCCAATGGTTTTCTTCCGATTACCTTTTTAATCCGCTCTATCCATATTTTCTGGCGATTATGTATGCCATTTTCGGAATGGACCTGTTTTTTCCCAGACTGATACAGGCGTTATTCGGAGCGCTTCTTGTTTTTCCTGTTTACCATATTGCAAACTATGCATTCAATCGCCGTTCTGCCTTGATTGCCGCAGGTTTGTGCGCTTTATATATGCCACTGATCTATTATGACGGTATTCTGATGGCTACAACACTTCAGGTATTATTCCTGACAGTTTCGGTAGCCCTTGTTGCCGGAAAACTGACCAGGATGCGATTATTGATATCCGGATTGCTGATGGGACTGGTTCTGCTGGCAGCTCCAAATTACCTTATTGTATCGTTCGCTGTAGCAGGATGGATCGCTTTTTTTCAACATAAATGTCCCGGCCTTAAAACGGTTTCGGCCGCTATTTTGTATTTGGCGGGTGTTATAATTGTTGTTTCCCCAATCACAGTTTATCACGCCGTCCGGAATAATGAGTTTGTATTTGTAGCTCCTCATGGGGGCATTAATTTCTACATCGGGAATCACGAACAGGCCACCGGTTCGTACATGATGGTTACCGGCATCTCAAACTCCCCGGGCCAGCAAACACGCGATTCAAAGAAAATTGTTTCAGAAAAACTGGGACGACCTGCAACCAATCGTGAAGTGTCAGCATTCTGGGTCGGCAAATCGCTGGAGTTTATGAAAAACAACCCAGTTGCTTTTGCAAAATTACAAATACGCAAACTCGCTCTGTTCTGGAATGCATATGAAATACCCAGTGAATATGGTCTTGATTTTGACAGCCGATTTCACTCAATACTCAGATTGCCCCTATTTCGCTTTGGCTGGATCGCACCTTTTGCATTGACGGGATTGCTGATGATTCCTGCAAAAAAACAATTGGACAAGCGAAAAGCTCTGCTACCTGTCTGTTTATTGGTCAGTGTAATGATTGCTGTTATCATTTTCTTCGTTCATGCCAGATACAGAATGCCCGCTACTCCGTGGCTGCTAATGTTTGCCGGATTTTGTGTCAGCAGTTCAGTCAGCCATATCAAACAAAACCACTGGAAAACCATGATTCTGATTGCTGTGTGTCTGGCAGCGGGTTTTTCACTGACCTGGCTTGATCTGACAGAGCAGACAGATCTGCCCGGATGGTTTAACCGGGCGCTGGCTCATATTGCTTTGGGTCAAATGGATGAAGCGGAAGAATGCCTGCAAGAAATATTGCGACAGGATAGCTCACCCAAAGCATGGTTTTACCTGGGAACCCTGCAAATGATGGATGACCGTTTGGAAGATGCAGAATTTTCGTTCCAGAATGTTCTTGTTCAGGACACCGATAATTTTGAAGCGCTAATGAACCTGAGTCAGGTTTATATCCGTAAGGAGCAATATGAAGCGGCTCGTCGCCTTTTGGAACGTACAGTCAGGGTTCATTCCGACACAGCCGATGCACCAATTCTTTTGGCAGAGTTGTATATCAGGATGGATATGATGGACAACGCACTATCAGCGCTTGAGAACCTTGATGGTCACACCATGACTACTGCGCAACGTTACAGGGTTGATGTGCTTGAAAGACAGATAAAAGCAACGCTGGATACCTTAAACGAAAACGCTCAGAAACAAGAGGATTTGTTATGATAATTAAAACACTGGTTGTAGATCCCCTGGAAGTCAACTGCTATTTGATAGGAGACAAGGACAACAGCCCTGTCGGGATTGTTGATCCGGGAGGCGAGTCGGACAGAATTCTTGAGGCAGTACATCGCTTGAATCGTCCGGTATCATTTATTGTCAATACCCATGGCCATTTTGATCATGTTGGAGCGGTTACAGACTTGATACAGAATCTGAAGACAGATTATTTAATCCATATGAAAGAAAAAAGTGTTCTTACCCGTATGTTTGAGTCCATGGAGCATTACGGATTTCAGGGTAAAAAACCGCCGGTTCCGACCAGGTATATTGATGATGGCGAGATACTGACACTTGGATCATTGGAAATTAAGGTTCTGCATACTCCGGGACATTCTCCCGGAGGAATATGTCTTTACTGCAATCAAAGTGGACAGGTTATCAGTGGTGATACGTTATTCCGTGAATCTATCGGTCGCACTGATCTGCCGGGGGGAGACACACAAAAACTATTATGGTCAATTTCTGAGAAACTGATGACATTGCCGGAAAATACAAAAGTGTTTCCGGGACACGGACCTGCTACCGATATAGAACATGAATTAAACAACAATCCGTTTCTTTAGACCACTTATAATATCAAATGGAGGTAAAAATGCTTCAAATTAGAGACATGTCTGACAAAATGATATTCATCGTCAGCTCACCGCGATCCGGATCAACGCTTCTGGAACGGATGATCAGCGCTCATTCTAAAGTTGCGGGTGGCCCCGAACCTCACCTGATGACTCCATTGGCGCATCTGGGATACTATGAAAACATTGAAAAAGCTCCGTATGATCATCTTCGTGCAGTATCAGCGCAACGTGAATTTGTGGCGGCTCTGCCAAATGGCGAGGAAGAATATCTGACAGCGCTCAGAGCATATTGTTTCCATTTGTATGGTCGACAACTGGAAGCATCGGGGGATGCCAGGGAGCGGGTTTTGGATAAAACACCGGCATATGCGCTTGTATTGCCGTTTATAACCAAGGTATTTCCAAAAGCGAAATATGTGGTGTTGACCCGGCATCCTGCTGCTATTTTTGCATCCTATGCTCAGTCTTTCTTCGAAAATGACTGGAAAGCAGCACATAATTACAACCCGATCATTGAACGATATGTACCGGCAATGGCCCGGTTTATCAGGGAAACAAACGCGCCATTTATACACATCAGATATGAGGATCTTGTGACAGACCCTGAAACTCACATGAAACATGTCTGTGAATTCCTTGAATTACCGTTTGAACCGGAAACCGTTGACTATGGCTCAGTCAAAGAAACCAAACGGAAAGGTTTGGGTGATCCGATCGGAGTGGACCAGCACAACAGACCGGTAACCTCATCGGTGCATAAATGGGTCAAAACGGTTCATGCCGATAAAGAAAAACAAAAACTGCTGGAAAAAATGATAGGTTTCTGTGACTCCAAAGATTTTGACACTCTGGGATATGATCCAGACACATTGTTTGAACCTCTTGAAAATTATCGGGAATCTGAAGCGCAGAATAGCCCGGCTCAAACCGGTAAGAAAAAAAAGAAAATGAACGCGTTTTCCTGGGAACGACGTTTGCTGCATCTGATACGCAGAAACATTCATAACAACTGGCTGGGACGATTGCTGTGCAAAATCCGCTTCACCTGTGATGTTCTTTTACGATAGATTGGCCACCTTTCGGTCACAGAGATTCGGAATTGAAATTAGAATTTGGACAATAAAAGTGTGCCGTAAATCAGCTTTAATCGATCTGGACTGCTTTTTTGACACAGTGTCTTTTTTGTTTTACAATTTATAGTGATTAATTGGTCAGGAGGTGTTTATGGGCTGCATAAAAATCGGTTGTGCTGTACTGCTGATTGTATTGATGTGTATCTTCACGGGTTGCTACAGTGACAATCCTGCAGATCCGACAGCGCCGTCAGCCAGTATGACATCATATGACGGATGCAAGGATTTCGATGCCGGCAGTGATTTTCCTCCACCATCATCGGAATGTGTTGAGTATGTTTACAGTAAAAACGCTGAACAACTGATATTACGGCATCTGAACGCAGGTTTTAATTGCTGTCCCGAAACCCTGACGTTTGATCTCGATGCCGGCCGCAATCATATCACGATCACATCATGGGAAACGTATGAAGATGATGGACCTTGCCGCTGTGACTGTTTGTTTGATGTGACGTATGAGTTGGTGGGCATTACACCTGATAGTTACAGGATTAGTGTAAAGTGTTCGCTGGCAGACCCGGTTATTTTTGAAGTTGATCTCCAGCATGATTATTCGGGCTGGCACTGTGTAGACAGACACGATCATCCATGGGGCGACGGGTCATAATTTGACAGTTGCCATTGATTAATATTTGTGCTATTCATTTCTGCGGTTTTGGTTGCCTTTGCCGGAGTGATGGAATTGGCAGACGTGCGGGACTCAAAATCCCGTGCCCTTCGGGGCGTGTGGGTTCGACCCCCACCTCCGGCATACAATATCAGCCCGACGGACCGTCTCGGTCGGGCATTTTGTTTTTATAATCTGAAATACGATACTATATGAGTGAAGGTGATGTGAGCAGACGTTTGGGTCTGTTCAAAAACACGAAAGGTATTATGGCCAAATCAAAGCAACAAAAAAAACAAACGTCTTCCCGGGATACGATGTTTATGTTTCCGGAAAAATGTTCGTTGGGTGTTGTTGAAAGCGTTCTGGATGATGCGCTTGCGCCAGTGCGTTTTAGCATTGTTGACCTGAGTGTTCCCGCAGATTCCCAATACGAATTTAATGATGTTATACGATCGCTGCGTTTAACCAACTCAATTCGTGTTACGCAATTGCCTCAACTGGAGCCAGAAACGCATGACAGGGAACAGCATTCACTGATTATTTCATTTCATGAAGAATACGCAGACAGGAAAGATTGGGAAAATCCATCACTGGCGGCTGTGGTTGCTATCGGAAATCAGCCGGATCAGGCCGATTTGACTGCATTTAATGATCATATTGTGCAGCTTGAAATGATGGGTCTGGCCTTAAATTTTGATGATAATCTGACTGTTGTTATGTTGCTGGACCTGGTTGCTGTCGGTTCTTCGTTACTTTATGAATCATCCGCTTTTATCGGAAATTATTTTTTTCAGCCGGTTTATTTCGGTCAGTTTAAACCGGCATTGAAACAGTCGCTGGAACCGTTGATTCATGCATTAAGCCATTGCAGACAATCCGGATTCGATGTTCTTGACAAGGACGCGGTGAACATGACTGGCCTGCTCCCCGATGCTTTTGCATAGAAACCCCATACCTTTGCCAAATTAAGAAAAGCTGTTTTTACTTTCTGTCAGGCAATAGATGCTATTTCTTCATTTTTTTTAAAATTTTGACCACTTCACCCGTATCGGGAAACCGCCCGGTTTCAAATTTTGAAAAAACCAGGTTTCCATCAACAGTGACATCAAAAATGCCTCCACTGCCTGGAATCAGTTCCGCGTTCACATTGAAGGCATCTTTCAACTCGGCTGCCAGACCGGCAGCTCGGGGTTCATAGTTTCATTGGCTGCAATACTTGATTGTAATAGTCATAAACAACTCCTTAGCGAAAAGTGACCCTATAATATTACTTGTCGATGCACCCAATGACAAGTAAACTGCCTGAGTCCTTGTATCAGGTAACCGGATAAAGGGGGACAGGAATGAACAAAGGATTGGCGCTGTTTGACTTCGATGGTACAATTACCCGAAAAGACACATTGCTGGATTTTATGATGTACGTTAAAGGCAGACCGGCAGCGGTGATTGTTTTTATAAAATTGCTACCGGCTGTAATGGCATTCAAGTTTAAGAAACTGTCAAATCAGGCATTCAAGGAGCGGTTTCTGACATTAGCATTCGCTGGATATGATGAAAAAACACTGTGGGCTTTGGGGTGTGAATATGCCCGGTTACGAATTCCAAAACTGATTCGTGCTGGAGCCATGGAACGCCTGGACTGGCATCGGCGTCAAAAACACCGGATAGTTATTGTTTCGGCTTCGGCTGATGTATGGCTTGCCGAATGGTGCCGTGAACAGAAGTTGGAACTTATCTGTTCAGCGTTGAACTTTTCGGAAGGCATATTTACCGGCCGTTTAAAAGGCCGGAACTGTCGTGGCGCCGAGAAAGTTCGTCGCATAAAAGAAAGCATTAACACATCCGAATACAATGTTATCTATGCATATGGGGACAGTAGCGGTGATACGGAAATGCTGGAGTTTGCCGACAAACCGTTTTTTCGTCCATTTCACCCGGGTAACGCCGATATCATAAAAACAGAAGACTGACTCCGAAGACCGTAACGATTGCGCCAACAACCTCAATAACAGTCAGTTTTTCCTTAAAAAATATTACTGCTGGAGGAATAATCAGCACTGGCACAATAGCCATGATGGTTGATGCGATGCCTGTTTCGGTGTTTTGAACAGCCAGAAGCGAAAAAGTGACTCCCAGAAACGGGCCGAAAATGGAGCCGCTTAACACTCCCAGTAATGCGATACGGTTTTTTATTGCTCTGCTAACCAGTGGCCATTGACGGCTGAATGTGAAAATGAAAGCAAAGCCAATCGTCCCGGCAATAACGCGAATATGAGTAGCGGCTACGGCATCAAAATCCTGCATACCATATTTACTGATAACCAGTCCGACTGCCTGGCCAATTGCTCCACCAATAGCATACAGAACACCTTTATAAATGGTTTCCGTATCTTTCTTATGCAAACGGCCTGCATCATTGTGCCGTTTATTTACAACAACGATAATGCCTCCAACAGTCAAAGCCATGCCGATCAATGCAAAAACTCCCAGTTGCTCCCCAAGAAACCACCAGCCGATCAGGGCTGTCAGCGGAGGTACAACTGACATGATCAGCATTGAAACTCTGGAACCCACGACAACAAACGCTTTGAACAAACACAGGTCACCGATACAAAACCCCACCAGTCCCGAGATGGCCATCCATGTCCAGATATGAGTGGACGCATCCGTCGGTATAATGACTCCCCTAAACAAAACCCCATAAATTGAAAAAAAGACCAGCGCCAGAATCAGCCGCAGTATGTTGACAGCAAGTGAACCAACTCGTTTACCGGCAAATTCGAATGAAATTGCTGTCACTGTCCAGCAGATTGCTGCAAAAAAAGCCGCGATTTCACCTGGATACGGTATTATTTCTGCAAATCTCATAAAAATAGCTCTCGAAAAACGACATGGTTTTGTTATACTCATTCGACAAGCGTGCCTGACCGGGAGGGTCTGACGCATACAGGATACTCATATCATTGAATGAAGGAGACTGCCACATTGAAAAACACAATGAAGTGCAAAGAGTTATTTTTTGTTTGTTTTATTCTGAGTAGTTTAATTTTATCCGGTTGCGCTCAACGTGTCAGCCGAATAGATGTTGATGAACCGTATGCTGTTGCTGGCGTGTATGAGGATGATTCGGACAAGATCGACACAGTGACTGCCGACCACGCTGGCAGAAGTAATTTGTCTACACGCTTGCTGGTTGATGAGGCGCGTGCTCTGGCTTGTGCCGGAGCTGTCAATTTCAAGGAAGGGGATCTGGATGAAGCGTATGCAAATCTGGAGGCGGCGTTGATGAATTTGCAACTTGCAGATTTGCCGGAAGATATGCAACGAATCGCTTTTTTTCAGCCTTATCTGCCGGAAATTTGTCGTTCGATTGATTTGGAGAAAGCGTTTACCAGTCTGAAGGAAACCCGTGAGAATCAGGTATTGTTTCCGGATGAGATTCCCGATGCTGTCGATGCATTCAGTCCGGCGGACCGGGTATTTATAGAGATGGAAATTCGGCGGTTTATGGAAATTCTGGGTGAGTGTTGTGATCGGGATGACGAGATGGAGATATTTGTTGAGGAGGTTGAACGGTTTATCAACTTTTTTCTGACATCACGTCGCGGCTGGGTGGAGCGCAGTTATTACCGTATGATGAAGTATCACCAGACGGTTGAGGAGATAATGGCGGAAAAACGCATGCCGCGGGAGCTGGTTTATCTTGCGTTTATCGAGAGTGGTTTCATGTATCGGGCGACCAGTCATGCCAATGCGCGTGGTATTTGGCAGTTTATTAACAGCACGGGCCGAAACTATGGTTTGCGAATTGCAGGTGGATTGGATGAACGGCTGGATCCGATTAAATCAACAATTGCTGCGCGCGAGTATCTTCTGGATTTGATTGCTATTTTTGGTTCCGAATCGTTTTTGCTGGCGATGGCATCATATAATGCGGGCGAAGGACGAGTGCAACGATGTTTACGGCGTCTTGAAGACCCGTTTTCCGATCGTTCCTTCTGGCAAATACGTTCATGTTTGCACCGGGAAACTCAGGAATACATTCCCAGAATTATCGCAGCGGGTATTATCTGTGAAAACCCGAAACGATTTGGTATTGATTTGCCAACTGTAGAAGATCTTTTCAGCAGAATGGATGTCGTGATTTTTCCGGATCGGGTTCGATTGAGTGATATTGCAAATGTGGCTGGAATAACTGTAGCCGAACTCAGAGAGCTAAATCCTGATTTGCCATCAGGTGGCGCCTGGACTCCGGTTACAAACTTCCATATGTGGGTGCCAAATGGGACATCCGAGCTGTTCAAGGTTGCATTGCGCACAATGGAAACAGCGCCGGAAGTTACAGAAACCTATCATATTGTCAGAGCCGGAGAAACGTTGTCTTCAATTGGTCGCCGATACCGTGTGCCGTATCGGCAGATTGCTGCCTGGAACAACCTCCGGGCACCCTACAGAATTCGAATAGGGCAGCGGCTTTTGATTCAGGCGCCCGGCACCGCCGCCGCAACACAACCTGCAGCCGCCGCAGCGCCGTCTGCGCCCGCGCCGGAACCAACGACCGGGGCAACGATTACGTATACGGTTAAAAAGGGCAACTATCTTGCAGGTATCGGGGCGCTTTTCGGAGTAACAGCCCGTGATATCATGTCATGGAACAATCTTAGACGCGCCACAATATTTCCTGGACAACGACTGACGGTGCAACCAGCATTTCCTGTGCAGGAAGTCAGGCATCGCGTTACATCCGGCGAAACGCTAACAGGCATCGCAAGACGGTATAACGTATCAATGGATGCAATACTGTTTGCCAATGGTATGTCTGAAAGACCATTAAATATAGGGGAAACCCTGATTATCTACCGACGACAATAACAGAGATTAGAAATTATAGAGTAGAAAGTAGAGAGTAGAGGGTCTTGGAAAGAGTATTGGTGTGCTTGCAAATGGTGTTACGAAACAATTGAGCGACTGAGTTGATTATCAAGAATTATATGAACTGCATTTGACAGTTTGCGTCTTGCCCGACGAGCGTTGGAGAACAGTCGAAACAATCCCGGAAGAAGCCAGGGACGACAGGCAAAATACAGCCGGAATGCCCATTTTCCGGCTGGAATACATGAAAAATTCAGGCCGATTGTTTCGTCTGCCAAATCCGATATAACACGGATTATCAGGATCGGAATGTTATGGTGTGATGCAATTCGAGCGATTGCATGACTTTCCATATCCACACAATCTGCTCCAAACACGTTATGCAGCCGTTTTTTTTCAGCCGTTGAATCTATAAATGTATCTGATGATACGGCGCTGACTGAAGAAAACAGGACGCCCTGATGTTCAAACACTGTTTGACACCGGGATATCAATTGGTCATTCATACTGAGATATTCATCGGGTGTCAGGCTTTCATGAATTGTTTTTTCTATTATCACAAGATCACCGACATTCAAGGACGGAATAATTGCTCCGGAATAACCCATTAACAGAATTAGTTCCGGATGAACTGTTTTCAACAGCCTGGACAAGTTTTTCGAAGCCTTCTTTTTCCCTACTCCGCAAACACCGAATCCGATACGACCGGAGCGATCAGGCAGCTCCCAATAGTGTTTATCAGGTTTTCCGCTTGAGTGATTTAAAGGATAGACAGCATCTGTATGTTTAAAGTCGTTCAGTTCTTCTTTCATTGCTGCAACAACCAGTATGTCAGGTGTTCGTATCGGTACCATTCGAGATATTATGAAGGTGCCACAGAAAAAAGCAACTGGCTTGACAAATCGGCGCTTTTTAATATGAAAAATCTTTCTTGACCTTGAGACTGCCAATGATTAGAATTGCCGCGCCTTGAAGGACAAACCTCGCGTTACTGCGATTTTTCAAAGGAGATTTTTAATGGCCAAAAATCAATTTAAAGCAAAAGGAAAAATTACATCCCTGACATCCCGGTTTACAGTTCTGCCGTTGATTGACAAAGGCGAAGAGTTTCTTTGTGTTGATGCGAATTTTGAGTTTTTAATGGTGAAAAAAGCCAAATTGGAAGAATACACCAATCTGGCGCTCCCCGAAGTTGTTGACCCGGAACTTCATAAAAACGCAATTTCCGCCGCAAAAACTCATTTGCCGGCTGATACCAAAATGGTAGAACGACTTCGAACTCACCTGAAAACCAAAGGTGTTGAGGGTTTTGACGGCGAATTGGCAAAAGTGATGGGCTGATTCTGCCTGTCTAACCAGGAAACATTGCTTTAGACGATTTCTTATCGTTTGATCAACTTGCGAACCAGTTTGTACCCGGCAAGCGTTTCGCCGGCAAACGATTTCAAATTTTCCGTGGGAATACCCCAGAACGAATCTCTGAACACCCGATCACAGCATTCACACAAACACCCGGAAAAGTCCTGTTCGGCTACGCGTCTGCGCATATCGCGATATTGGACGCCGTTCCAGACTTCCTCAATTGTTTGCTCGTTAAGGTCACCCAAATACAGGGTGCCGTACCAATCTTGCGGACAGGGACATACAATACCATTCCATAAGATGGTCATCGAATAGTATAAAAATGTGCAGATAACATACTGCTTTGACAAAGAATAACTGCCGGGAGCATTGCCTGCCCAGTTATGAGATTTTTTCACGTAAAATTTGTCCAGACCCAGTTCCCTGACAGTCGTGCCAAATCGGGCCAGTTTTTCCAGATACTGCCCGGAAACATCCGAGGGCTCGATTATCTGCATCACCGTATAGGGTTTCGTTAACCCCAGCCTCTTTTTTTCAGAAAGAAAATATCGAATGTTCTCGAATACCTCGTCAAACTGACCACCAATCCGGACAGACTCATAGGTCTCTTTGTCATACCCGTCAAAACTGAATGATACCAGATCAGGACCGGACTTCAGAAGTGACTGTGCTCGCTGTGCATCCAGTAACGTTGCATTCGTATGAATTCGGGTTGCCATATTTCTTTCCGATGCCATGTGTATCATTGTTTCGAGTTCAGGATGAAACAACGGTTCGCCCCGATGAGACAGATTCAGGTCATTGACTTTGCCCGCCAACTGATTAACGATAGATTCGTACAAAGACAAATCCATATTGCCTCTGCGTGACAGGGTATCTTTAGCGTTCGGACACACCGTGCAGCGAAGATTGCACTGATTGGTTGTTTCCAGCCATACTCTGATCGGAAAATAAGGTAAAACGGTTGAGCGGGTTTTATAGTGCCAAAATACCCGGGCAAGCCGAAATAACGTATCGTGTCGCTTCACAAATCCTCCCGTCTGCTACAAAACCATCCGTACCATAATTGGCAGATGGCAGTTTTTCAAGACTCCACACGACTTATTTCCTGGTCGCCTAGAAGAGTCGCGGAAAGTATTAAAAAAATAAACAAGCATATTGACAAAATTAAACATTTGTATTAAATATATTAATGTGAGCTTTTTAATGGAGGTGTATTATGGTATATTCTATTCGTGGCGGATGTCCTGCCTGCAATCATGAGCTGGCGATAGCGAAATATCGGTGTCCGAATTGTCACACCGAGATTTCCGGTCATTTTGAGTCATGTCGTTTTTGTCATCTTGATCCACAGATTCAGAATTTTATTCTTGTGTTTATTGCTCAGCGTGGAAACATCAAGTTGGTTGAGAAAGAGCTTGGGATTTCCTATCCTACGGTGAAGAAGAATCTTCATACTGCGATTGAGGCTTTGGGATTGGATGCAGATTTATCAAAAAGTCGTATTTCGTTGGATGAGAAGATGGATATTCTGGAGCGTTTGGACAAAGGTGAGATAGATTATCACACAGCTATGTCAATGCTGGACACAGCGGAGTAGGGAGGAGGAAGCTATGTCTGAATACAGGTCTGAACATCGAAAAAAACTGGATGGTATTGAATCGGTTATTATTTTTAATCCGGTGGGTCGGATTGTTATTACCGGCTGGGATGAGCCGGATTTGTTTGTTGATTTTACTGTTACGATGCCGGGTGATCAGTTAATGTCTGACGCTATGGTGCCGGAATTTTCTCAATCCGGAAAAGTTTTGAGTGTCATGCCTCCCAAAGCTGCCATGTCGGGTAGCGGTAGTTTAGATGTATCAATGGATTCTGAAAACAGCACGGATGAATTTTCTGAAGAGTTCAGTTCTGGTATTTCAGACTTCATTGGAAAAATTGTATCATTTGCTCAGTCTTCGGGTAAGAAGGTGCGATCTGGAGTAAAAAGTGCTATTGACGTTCGCCTTCCGAGGAATATGCCGATAACAGTAAAAAACCTGAATGGTGTCATTGCAATTTCGAACATGCATTCAGCGGTTACAGCGAAAGGTTTAAATGGCCCTGTTACTTTGAATGCCATTACGGGGCCTGTAGAGGCCAAGACGGTCAATGGTCCGGTGACAATTGAAAAGAGTCTTTGTCCGGAACTGTCTTTGAAAAGTGTGAATGGTCCGGTGAAATGTTATGTGACGGGTGTTGCAGGGCCGATATCATTAAAAACGGTTAATGGCCCTGTCAGAATGATGATCCCCCGTCATTCGGACATAGATTTATCAGCAAAAACGTTTCATGGCGCAATAAAGATAAGCAGTGATTTTATATCTCAAACGCGTTCCTCCAGGGTCAACAAGGCAACATTAAACGCTGGTGATCATCCGGTATCCATAAAATCTACAACGGGTTCGATAACGGTAATTACAACTGATGAACCTGTTCAGGAGATAGTGGATTCACGCAGAGACAAACTTGATGCAAAGACAGGGATTGCTCGTTCCACTGTAAAAAATTCGGAAACCGGGACAACGATCAAAGCACACTCAGACCAGTCCGCAGACACTGAAACGAAAAAGGCTGCCGAAAAAACCGGCAGCCCTGAAAACTCGTTGCAATCTCAGATTGATCGAATGCTGTCAAGCGGTAAAATTACAGCAGACGAAGCTGAAAAACTGCGCAAGGCTATTTAACACGTTCAATAGCGCGTTTAAATCCTGGCAATGCTTTTTCGATCATCTGTGTTGTTACACAATAGGACACTCTGAAATAGCCTGCACGCCCAAAGCCCCGACCCGGCACAACCAAAATGTTCTCCTTTTTCAATTCGTCTGCAAATATTCTTTCGTCGTCAATAGGGCTTTTCGGAAAAATGTAAAAAGCGCCTTCCGGCGGGACAATCTGGTAGCCCATATCGCCCAGTTCGGTTAACAGCAGTTTTCTGTTTGCTCGATATCCTTCCGTGCTGACACTGTCGTCCGGATCAAGGTAAAGAGCTCTCTGCATAAGACCCGGCGCATTGACAAATCCCAATATACGATTACAGAATGTCAGTGCATTGATAATGGTATTGGCGTTTTCGCATTCCGGATTGACGGCAACGTAACCCAGGCGTTCTCCGGGGATGCATAATTCTTTTGAATAGGATGTGCAGACCAGGGTGTTCTTTGAAAAATGAAATAAAGATGGTGGCTGGACATCGTATGCTATACGTTTGTATGGTTCATCAGAAAGAATATAAATCGGTCGGCCGAACTCTTTTGATTTACGATCAACAAGTTGGCCAAGTGATTTCAGGGTTTCTTCAGAATAAACGCGACCGGTCGGATTATTGGGTGTGTTAATTATCAGCGCCCGAACATCTGACGTCATGTTTTTCTCGACGGACGATATGTCCAAATTGAACTCGGGATCAGTTTCGACGATAACTGGCGTAGCGTTCACATTATCGATATAAAAAAGATACTCAACAAAATACGGTGCAAAAATAATCACCTTATCCCCTGGATTGACCAGCGCTTTGAGCGCCACATTCATGGCTCCCGCTGCACCTACAGTCATAACAAGATGATTGGCTTTCAAGTCGACCTGGTGATCACGACCCAGGACCTCCGCAAGCTTCTCGCGGACAAACGGAAACCCGGCGTTTGGCATGTAACCGTGAAGACCTGGACGAGAATCATCCAATGCTTGTTTTAATGCGTCCTTGAATTTTTTTGGCGGCTCGCCCATTGGATTACCCAAAGAAAAATCAAATACATTCTCTGCACCAAACTTTTCTTTCAACTGAGCTCCTTCTTCAAACATTCGGCGAATCCAGGAACCCTTATCCATAAACTGACTGATTTTTTTAGAAATGCTTTCGGCCATTTGTATCCCCCTGTAAAGAAAATGTTATCAACTCAAACCATGGCTTAACCATGGTGAAACTCATTTTCTTATAGTAACTCAAATCCAGAATAATAACCAACTATACAGAAATTGTTTTATACATTATCAATCTAAACCATCGCAATACAATACGCGGCTATTCAGGTTTTTGTAAATTTGATCACAGCGTGAGTTTTTCTATAGTTGAGTATTTATAGTCTATTGAATAGAATGACCTGTGTTTGGGGAGGTGGTTCGATGAGTAGCAGCAGTAAGAAAAATCATGATCAGTTGGTGACAGTTATTACGCCCGTGTACAACGAAATAGACAATTTGGATAACTTTTACTCTCGTTTGAAACAAGTGAGCGATTCATGGGGTCGTGAACACGAAATTCTTTTTGTTGATGACGGTTCTTCGGATGGATCGCTGGAATATCTGATTGCACTGCCCAATCAGAATCCGAAAGTTCGGGTAATTCAGTTTGCGCGTAATTTTGGTCAGCAAAATGCTGTTATGGCAGCCGTAGAACATGCAAAAGGCGATATAGTATTGTTTATTGATGCAGACTTGCAGGTTGTTCCCGAAGATATTCCTCGTATTATCGAAAAAATGGATGAGGGTTACGATATTGTTGCAGGATACCGTCCTCAACGGAGCGAAACATTTTTTGTAC
>PWNJ01000210.1 GCA_003558985.1 candidate division CSSED10-310 bacterium | reverse complement strand
TACACCACAATCAGACCCCATTTGAGATAGATTCAGCAGACATGATGACAGACCCGCGCACATTGTCAATGGCATTTACAAATTGACAATCCTTGCGAGGACATTCGTGCGCGGGCTTCGGCTGCTGGGGTGCTGTGCAGCCGCTGGGCTCTGCGCCTGGAAAGCTTTATCTTTAACATAAGTATTAAAGAGTTTAATCTGCTCTGATATCGGTTATACTGCGCATGGGAGGTTGCCCGGTTGTGCAGATAAACGATCCGCAGAAATATACGCGTGACACACGCCACTGGCTGAACCGGCGTTTTGATCTGTTCGATGCCGAAAACGTATATGTTCCGAATCAGGCCGTGTACGGTTTTAGCGCCGAAGCGTTCCGCCTTGAAGAATATGCGCGCATGTTTTCCATTATACGACTGTTGAATCTGCTGCCGTTTGATTCCGTTCTGGATGTTGGTTGTGCCGACGGTTACTTGCCCGCTCTGATACGCCATCTGTTTGGCAGCGCCGTTTTCGGAACGGATATTTCCGACCGTGCCCTGCGTCGGGGACAGGACCTGTTTGATGTTTACGGAACCGCTGCTGATGCGCACCGGCTTCCATTTTCCGATAAATCAATGGATATATGTGTTTGCAGCGAGGTGCTGGAACATGTTGTCAATCCCTCCGCTGTGATCGCTGAAATGCAGCGTATTGCTCGAAAAGCCGTTGTCCTGAGCACTCCCCGCGCAGCGAATGAAAAACAGAAACAGCATCATTTTGATACGCTGGACAAGAATGAACCTCACGCACATATCCACTTTTTTACCGACCATGATATCCATAAATTGTGCGGACATCCGGGAGTGTACCGCGGAGCCCGCACCCGGCTTGTCAACGCCCTATTTGACCGTCTGGCATGGACAGATACATCCACACTGAATCAGCGCATGGCCTATTATGAGTTTACCATGAAGACAGTCAATCCCGGTCCGGCATATCAACAGGCCATGTATCGAATGCTTATCGATAAATACAGCGCTCCGGGCGGCTGGAAACAAAGACTTCTGAGCCAGAACGCCATAGCGCGACTGCTGGTCGCCGATGCATGGCTTGCCGGAAAACATCCGGGCCTTGCGTTGGATCACCTTGTGGTCATACCGCTTCAAAACACGCGATTTCTGCATCATGGGCGACGGGCCGTAAAAGATATTCTGACAGCTCT
This sequence comes from candidate division CSSED10-310 bacterium, assembly GCA_003558985.1. Lineage (GTDB taxonomy): Bacteria > CSSED10-310 > CSSED10-310 > CSSED10-310 > CSSED10-310 > CSSED10-310. Next base: position 3,392 of record PWNJ01000210.1, on the reverse strand, counting down.
GCTTGGAGGTTACCGGGCGGAACTGTTAAGGAGACATTCGGTATGAAAATTGTCCTGATCAGTGTCGAAAACACTCTGGTCTGTTTCGGCATACGCATGATATCAGCAGTCCTGAAACAGGATGGGCACAACGTTCAGACATTATTTGTACCGCGGGAGTTTAATGACCTTGAATCAGAAAAGGATTTGGCAGCCATCGCCGAATGGGTCGCCGGACAGAGACCCGATCTGATCGGTATCAGTCTGATGAGCAGTCACTGGCGCCGTGTTGCCGCTATTCATAAAGCGGTGAAAAAAGCGGCTCCGGTTCCGATTATCTGGGGAGGTATTCATCCAACGCTGGCGCCGGAAGAATGCATGGAGCATGCTGATATGGTCTGTGTTGGTGAAGGGGAGACACCGATGCGAACCCTTGCCGAAGCAATGCAGAATCAGACCGGTTATGACTCAATACCCGGAATATGGGTTCGCAATACAAACGGCTCTATCAAAGCAAATCCTCCAGCCGACAGAATGTCGAATCTGGATGCATTGCCATATCCCGACCATGATGACCGCTCGCACATCGTGTATCATCATCATTGCCTGCAGCCGATATCTGACCCGGTATGGCGATCGTATATTCCGGGTTTTATGGATACGCATTATGTCATGTCCAGCCGCGGATGCCCGCATAACTGCACCTATTGCTGCAACTCCGCGTTGCGCAAAGTCGCCGCCGGTCCCTATCTGCGCAGACGCTCCCCCGAACATTTTGTCGGCGAAATGGAACAGATAAAAAACCGGTTTCCCAAACTCAAAGGTTTCGTGTTCATGGATGATTCCTTTTTTTATGGTGACCGGGAATGGTTTGAGACGTTTTGCCGATTGTATTCGCAGCGGATCGGATTACCATTTTTCTGCTGGGCAAATCCTGTGGCGGTAACACGCGAACGAATCGAAATGCTGACGCCTGCCGGTCTGGTCGGTGTTCATGTCGGCCTTGAATCCGGTAGTCCGCGAGTATCCGAACAGATTTATAACAGGCGCGTCAGTCATGAACAGTTTTACGAATGTATGAACATCCTACATGATTACCGAAATGATATCGTTGATATCCGTGTGGATGTCATTACCGACAATCCGTATGAAACGGATGATGATGTAGCAGAAACGGTGCGCGTGTTGTCTTATCTGAAAAAACCGTTTTTTGTGGGCATTGTCAGTCTGATATTTTATCCGAAAACTCACTTGCAGGAGCAGGCGATACAGGATGGTCATATTGCCGGAAACCATGACCGGCTGTATGAAGAAGAGTTTTTTCATTATCGTCCCACTATGCTGAACCGTCTGATGCGTTCAGTGCCCAAAACACCGGGTTCGGTTATTCGATATGTGTTGAAAAACCGTAACAATCTGATGGGAAAAATCGCCTTCAATGTGGTGTACTGGGGATATTTCGTGCTCATCAGACGAACATTATGGAAACTGCGTCGTTTCATCACATTGAGTTATTTAAAGCGATATGAACACACAATGGACCCGCGAAAGGTTGTAACGACCCGGGTGTCGCTGATTGATTTTTAATCGGAGCGCTGGATGCCAAAGAACTGCATCCGTTTGTACAGATTTGAGCGCGGCGTGCCGATAGCTTCAGCAGTCGCTTTGATATTCCAGTTGTTTTCATTCAGTTTTTGCAGCAAAAACGCTTTTTCAGCCGCATCTTTGAAATCCTGCAGTGTGGCATGCGATTCCGGCGAGGTGGCCGAATCGGCGGCAGCCCGGGTGCGCGCCGCTTTTTCCTGCTGATTCAAATATGCCGAATCAATTGTATCCTGAGTGCAGAGAATTAAATGTCGTTCAACAAAATGTTTCAGTTCGCGCACATTACCGGTCCAGGGTTGTTGTCTTAGCCATTCCACGGCATCTTTGGTAAAATTCGGAGTTGACAACTCATTTTTTGAGGCGAATTGATCCGAAAAATGCTGAACCAGCAGTGGAATGTCATCGGTTCGTTCCCTTAAGGGCGGTATAGTGATTGGCACACCATTGATTCTGTGAAACAGATCTTCGCGAAATGCTCCTTCCTGTATCATCGTTTCAAGATTTTGATTGGTGGCAGCAATGACCCGGACATCCGAATGCAGAGTGCGGTTTCCTCCAACCCTCTGAAACTCACCTTCCTGAAGCGCTCGCAGCACCTTGGCCTGTGTTTTTAGTGACATATCGCCGATTTCATCCAGAAACAACGTGCCCTGATGCGCTTTCTCAAATTTGCCGGTTTGTTTCTCGGAAGCGCCGCTATATGCTCCTTTTTCGTGTCCGAACAGCTCATTTTCAATCAGATCTTCAGGTATAGCTGCGCAGTTTACCTGTATAAATGGTCCGTTTTTTCGGGATGAGTGACTGTGGATTGCGCGAGCGACCAGTTCCTTGCCAGTCCCGCTTTCACCTCGTATAAGCACCGGCAGGGGAGACGGCGCCACGCGGGCTATCAGTTTTCTTACGCTGTTCATGGCAGTTGAATCACCGATCATTCGATAGGAATGTTCAGGTTCATCCATTGCCTGGACACGAGCTTCCAGATATCCCATATTCAGAGCATTTTTCACGGTTACCAGTATTCTGTCTTTTTTCGGCGGTTTTTCAAGAAAATCATACGCGCCGATTCGAGTCGCCTTGACAGCCGTTTCGATTGAGCCATGTCCCGACAAAATTATAACCGGTATTCCTGGATAATCCTGTGACAGGTTTTCAAGAACTTCAAGGCCGTCCATGCCGGGCATTTTTATATCAAGAAGAACACAATCCGGACGATGTTTTCTGGCGGAAAACAGACCAGCCGGACCATCGGCCGCTTCCTGAACGGAGTAACCGGCGTATTCCAATATCATTTTCAGACTGCGGCGAATACCGCTTTCGTCATCAATTACCAGTATTGTTTTCTTCGACATTGTTATCTCCTTTAAAAAATTCATTCGTCCGGGACACAGCTGCCAGTCGAATTGTAAAACAGGTGCCGCTACCTTCCCGGCTGGATACCCGAATATCGCCATCATGCGCATCTATAACGGCGCGAGTGATTACCAGTCCAAGCCCCGTGCCTTCTTTTTTGGTGCTGAAATACGGTTCAAACAGGTGAACCAGTGTTTGGTCGTCCATGCCATGGCCGGAGTCCTCAATCTCAAGAATAATCCAGCCGTCAGTTTCTGTTGCCCGAAGAAGTATTGTACCCCGTTGCCCACTCAATGCCTGAACAGCGTTCTGAACAAGATTGACAAGCGCCCGTTTCATCTGATCCCGATCAAACCGGCATACAAGCGGCTGATCCGGCAGGTCGGTTTTAACCTGTATCTGTCCGGATATCGAACGGTACATGGTTTCGATTTCAGTAATCAGTTCCCGTATATCGC
>PWNJ01000187.1 GCA_003558985.1 candidate division CSSED10-310 bacterium | reverse complement strand
TCAAAAGCCGATAGCGGTTTTATCATTCTGTTTTTTGCTGCTTGTATTAACCGGGTTTCATTGGTGGGACCCTGTCACCAAATGGATGGAACAAGGTAACACAGCGCTTGCAGAGGGCAACCTTGAGGATGCAGCGCTGGCATATACAGAAGCGGAAAAAGCATTACCGGGTGATGGGCGGATTCTGCACAACAAAGCCCTGCTTGCTTATCTGAAGGAAAATTTCGATGATGCGGCAGACCTTTTTGATCGTGCTGCAACCAGCCGGGATCCCTCAATAAAAGCACAATCATTATATAACAGAGGAAATGCGTTTATGCAGCAGGGTGAACTGCAAAAAGCAGTTGAATCGTTTGTTGAGGCGTTAAAAATATATCCGGATGACGAGGATGCGAAAGTTAACCTGGAAATAGCATTGCAGCTTATGGAACAGATGCCGCCACCTACACCCCAACCTTCGGATACAGACGATCAACAGGAAAGAGAAGACCAACAGGATACAAATGATCAACAGGACGATACAGATGCTCAAAGCGCTGACAATGATACTGGACCTGATGAACACCAGGATCAGGTAACACCGACTGCTACGCCTGAATCGGATACGGAATCATCCACAGAACTGGAACAGGACACACCGACTGCAACACCTGCATCAGCGCCACCTGAAGAACAGGATTTCCACCCAACACCAGAACCTTCGCAAGACGGAGTCATGAGTCAGCGCGAGGCAGAAAGACTGCTGGATGCCCAATTGCAGGATGAAATGGAAATTTTACGTCGTTTGCATCAACTGCCTCAAGCAACGGATATTGAGAAAAAATGGTGATGTATGAACTGTAAAAAAAGTAACTTACTTACAAGTTTGTTTGTATTTATTGTCATACATTGTCTGGTTACGGTAGTGGCAGCTCAAACTATTACCGTAACATCTAATGTGGACCGTAACCGTGTTATGGTGTTTGAACGTATAAATTACACGGTTAAAGTAGAATCAGATTCCAGACGGGTCCCGGACCCGATACCCCCTGAATTCACTGGTTTCATACTGATAGGAGCTCCCCGTACTTCCAGTCAGTTCAGTTGGGTGAATGGCCAGATTTCCAATATTCGTACGTTCATATACACACTGGAAGCGCGTGAACCGGGTGAGCACATAATACAATCTGCCAGAGTAGAAACCCGGGATGGTGTGATTCGGTCAGCTCCGGTATCCGTCACAGTGTTAAGTCCGGGTGATTCTTCTGATCGGGAAACATCATCGCATCAGCATTCCGGAATGTCTGGCATTCGGGACAGAGGCAATCTGTTTCTGGAAGTTGTAACCGATAATGATAACCCTTTTACAGGTGAAGCAGTACGTGTGTCCTGGTATGTGTATACTCGGGTCAATATTCGGGACTATGGTATACAGGAAGAACCTGAATATCATGGATTCTGGGTTGAGCAAGTGCTGCAGCCCAGACAAGTTCAGATGCAGACACGAAATATGGATGGTGTTGAATATGGTGAAGCCAAAATCCATGAAGTTATAGTATATCCAACGGTAAGCGGAGAATTGATTATTCCACCACTTGTTATGGCCTTTCAAATACAAGACCGTCAACGCGATCCGTTTGATCAGTTTTTCAGTTCGCCATTTCAGTCTGGCATGTTTGGTACAAGACAGGTAACCGTAAGCAGTCGTCCCAAAGCGCTTAATGTGCGTTCGTTACCTGAGACCGGACAGCCCTCTGATTTTAGTGGTGGAGTTGGAGAATTTCATCTTGACGCCTCAATTAATACTGACAGAGTTACAGCAGGTGAGGCAATAATCGTGTCTGTAACGTTATCGGGAAATCACGGATTACAAACGATTTCAGCGCCTCGCGCTCCATCAATTCAATCATTCAGGGTGTTTGATCCCAAACCCGGAGAAATTACCCAATCTACAAAATTTTCGGGTTGGAAGTCACGTACCTTTGACTATGTTTTTGTACCATTGACTGCTGGTGAGTTTCAATTGCCAGGAATAACATTTTCGTATTTCAACACTGCTACTGAAAGCTATCAAATTTTGAAAACTGAGTTATTTAATGTGATTGTGGATGCGGCTCCTGGAGACATGTTCAGAATTGCGACGCGAAATAATGGAAGAGAATTGCGTCTGATGAATGTTGATATTCGCTACATCAAAACAGGCTCGGGAATCACTCATTACATTCCGGCTTACAAAACCGTTTGGTTTGCAGCATTTTTGCTAATGCCGATTCTGGTTGCCCCTGTAGTTTTGTTAACTGATTATCGAAAAAGGCGTTTGGAAGGGGACTCACTGCTGGCTCGGGAAATCCGGGCAAAATCTGCTGCTGCCAAACGTTTTCTGATTGCAAGAAAAGCCTGTTTTAATCAGGATACCGATTGTGCTCTGGATACAATAGCTCAGGCATTTGCTTTATATCTGGCGGATCGTCTTGGTCTTCCTGAGGGAGGTATTACATTGCGGCGGGTTATTGATGCGATGAATGCAAAACAAATAGATTCGTCAATTGTTAATCAGGTAAAAGATTACTGGGAAACCGTTGAATCGGCCAGATACAGCCCAATTAAACCAACCCTGGAAACGGTTGAAACTTTAACCGATACCGGGCAAAAGCTTGTTGTAAAATTGGAAAAAGTCAAGTTTGCGAAATCTGGAAAAACATTGAGTGCCAACGGAAAAAAACAATGAAATTTCAATGTGTTAAATGGTTTAATAATTTCCTTTTGTATCTGGTAATCATCCTGGGCTCTGAAGCGTATGCTTTGTCTGATATTGACAGTCTGTTTGCGAAAGGGAACGATCATTTTCTGGCCGGTGATATTCATCAGGCTAAAGACGTCTATCTTTCAATTGTTCACGAAGGTATAAGTAATGACAAAGTGTTTTTCAACCTGGCCAATTGCTATTTGAAAACAGGCGATATAGGCAGAGCGGTATATTATTACCGATGTGCACGACAGATCAATTTCAGAGATCATGATATCAGGGCAAATCTGAGTATTGCTCGCCGGATTGTTGATGAAACCGGTACTCTCTACGCTTCTGAAGGTATATATGACAGATTGGTAGAATTTGTCGGTTATATAGGAGCATTTGGATTGTCACTTATAACGGCTGTCTTGTGGTTGTCATGTGTAATATTTTTTATCATATCAGAAACGGCCAGAAAACGAGCTATTCGAAGACGAATGGTCAGGGTTAGCATAGGTCTGTTTTTCATGTTTATGACAAGTGTTTTTTTTCTTGGTGTTCTTGTGCATTATACAGAATTTGTAACTCATGCAGTTGCTATTGATGAGTCTGTAATTGCCCGAAATGGCCCTGGCGAACATTTTACCGGTATTTTTGAGCAACAACCGGGATTTGAAATGGTTATCAAACGCAAGTCAAATGGCTGGCTGGAAGTTACGCTTCCGAATGGTTTTACCGGTTGGGTTCCGGCATCATCTGTTAAAATACTATAAAAAAACCGGCTCATGACTGAGCCGGTCTGATGTCACAAAAAAATATGTGATCAGTGACTGCTTTGGTCCCGACGACGGCGCCTCATTGCAGCAGCCCGTTTGCGACGACGCTGCGCACTGGGTTTTTCAAAATGGCGTTTTTTCTTCAGATCGGAAGTAACACCTTCCTTGTCCATCTTTTTCTTTAAAACCCGTATCGCCTTGTCAAGTTTGCTATCAACAACTCTGACGAAAATCACTGAATCACCTCACTCTCTATATCAAATTGCCATTCGAATAAATTGACCAAAAACATCTTTGGAAAATTATTCGGTCAAGCCGTGGAATAATAAAAGCTGTATGGAATCAAGTCAAGTCTATTTTTTTACAATAGCATGAATTACAAAATCTGCCGCCAGAATACCAAACATATTGACAATCGGAGCATAACTACCCATGGGTGGTCTTGGCCTGCCTCGAGTATTGGATACGAGGCTGTCTGATTCAGGCACAACTTTGCTTTCAGGTGGAATTGCTTCGGTTGAATAGACACATGTGATTCCTTCGCGTATTCCTCGTCTTCCCAGACGACGTCTGATAATACGAGCAAGCGGACAAAATGATGTCTCCTGAATAGCGGATATTCTTATTTGTCGCCAATCCTGTTTTTGCGCTGCTCCCATACAGGAAATCACTGGTATCCGATGATTCACACAATATGATAACAACTCTACTTTGGGTAAAACCGCATCAATTGCATCGATAACCCAGTCAGGCTTGGGATTTAGCAAAAGCGGGGCGGTATCTGCATGAAAAAACATATGGTCGGTTTTGACAATTAACGCGGGATTTATATCAAGAAGTCGTTGTTCAGCGACATCAACTTTCCGGTGACCGATTGTTGAACTCAAAGAAAAAATTTGACGATTGATATCCGATGGTTGACATATGTCGGTATCTACCAGTCGGACATGTCCAACACCGGATCGCACCAGGGTTTCGGCCGCAGAACCACCCACTCCCCCAAGACCAATCACAGTTACAAAAGCGTGATTCAATGACGCAATCGCCTGGGACCCCAATGCTAATTCCAGTCTGGCAAAGCGATAATTGGCTTGACTGTTCATATACCAAAAAGATTGTAGGTGTTTTGTTTTACAATGTTACACATGGTCGATGCAGAGATACCTTTTAAGGACGCCAGATAATTTGCCAATTCTGGCAATATCCAGGGATGATAAATGTCACCATCCTGATTTTTACAATATGGAGCATCCGTTTCAAGAAGAATATTATCATTTGGAGCCCATTGTGCCAGAGCATGTAATTTTTTTCTGCGAGAGTTAAACAAATCTGGACCAAAACCAAGGTGAAACCCCAGTTTTATATATTGTTCAGCGATCTGGATTGAGCAGTTTGCTCGATGCAAAACACCCTGTAAAGGTTTGCGTTTTGAATATTGTTTAAGCAAAGAGATACAACTTGAGTGCTCACCGACACAATGAAGAATCAACGGCTTTTGCCATGCGCAAGCCAGATCGAGTTGCTGGCCAAACAGTTTTTCCTGAATAATTGATGATGGATAACCTTTTCGGTTATCCAGTCCGATTTCACCGATAGCTATCGGGTTCATTTCAGAATAATACTGTTGAATGTTATAATCAGAAACGTTTTCAAAGGTTATATAGCCAGGATGTAAACCTATTGCAGTTGATATTTGGGGATTTCGTTTTTTGAGGTCAACCAAGGTTTTCCACGAATCAATGCTGTATCCCGGTACAATAATCCCGGACACACCGTTTGCGACTGTTTTTTCAAGTGTTTCCGAAACACGATCTACATATGGTGTATCGGTCAGATGTATATGAGTATCGGTTAAACCATTCACAACTTTACAATACGTTTTCAAAACGCCCGGGTCAATATCGACTGATTTCCATTATAAAATATGATACAGTAACAAACGGATGCAACGTCTATAGTGGACTTTATGCATCATCTGATTGCTGCGTTCTGATGTAAGGAAAAAACAATGAATGGAAACCAGGTTTATGACAGAAACATCGAAAAATTTCTGCAAAAAATGCAGAAAGCGGGAACTCATCCGGTAACCATAAAAACCTTTGATCATTATTACAAAGCATTATGTATGGGTGAAACAGGTTTCATACCGGAGAGCGTTCTTGAACCGGTTACGGCTCTGGAAAAAAGTGATCAACTGAGTCGATACCACACCGAAGGCATTAACAACCTGAGACATACAGTAGTTATTAAGCTTAATGGTGGCTTGGGCACCAGTATGGGTTTGAATCGGGCTAAATCGCTGCTGCACGTAAAACCTGACATGTCGTTTCTTGATATAATAATTGGTCAGATTAAACGTATTCGTCAGGATTATTCTGCTGAGATTCCCTTGATTTTTATGAATAGTAACACCACTCGCAAGGATACACTGCAACAACTTCAAAAATATCCCGGTTTTGCTATTGATGGTATTTCACCGGATTTTCTTCAAGGAAGAATACCCAAAATCAGGCAAAAAGATTATGCACCAGCCGAATATCCTCAAAACCCGGATATGGAATGGAATCCACCCGGACATGGAGACATTTATTATTCGTTGCTGATATCGAACACTCTGGAACAGTTGTTACACCGCGGATATCGATATGCCTTTATTTCAAATGCTGATAATTTGGGAGCTGAGCTTTGTCCATCCATATTGGGATATTTTACCTCTAACAAGTTTTCATTTTTAATGGAAGTCGCTGAACGAACGGAAGCAGACCGTAAGGGAGGACATCTGGCAAAGCACAGGGATGGTTATTTACTTTTACGGGAAAGAGCGCAGTGTAAAAAAGCCGATGAGTTACATTTTTCAGATATTGATAAATATCGCTATTTTAATACCAACAGCATATGGATAGATTTACGTAAACTGTATGAATTGCTGATGACAAGTAACTGTGTTTTGGATCTACCATTGATATGTAACAGTAAAACTGTAAATCCTCTGGATCTAAATTCAGACCCTGTGTTTCAGATAGAGACGGCGATGGGTTCTGCAATCAGCCGATTCGGCAATACGGCGGCGATATGCGTGCCCAGAGACCGATTTTTACCAGTCAAAACAACGGATGATTTGATAGGTTTGTGGTCTGATGCATATAGTATTTCAGACACGTTCACAGTCAATTTGTGTCCATCCCGGGATGTGGGTGTTATCAGCAGTCTGGACCCCCGTTTTTATCGGACTATTGAACAATTGCACAAGCATTTTCCTTTTGGTCCACCTTCATTAAAAGCCTGCCGGAAATGGACTGTCAAAGGTGAGTTCCTGTTTGAAAAAGGAATAGTTATTAAAGGATCACCGCAGCTTGTCAATATGTCTGGTACTTTGAAAGTTATTCCAGCAGGAACTGTAATTGAAAAAGATTATACAGTTTAACTCTGATTGTTACTTCAGCCGAAGTTTCAGGCTATTGTCTCGGGGTGAAACTCGTTCAAGAATGACCTTGACAACTTGCTCGGGATACAGTTTGTGACCAAATGACAATGGTAGAAATGCATCCATACATAATTGCATTAAAAACACCTGATAGCCATTTGAAATACGATCCATAACCATAGCATCAATCGTCTGTCCCTGAAAGCCTTCAAGATATTTAAGCAACCAGTAATTATGTTGATTGTGGCTTATGGCTGATGCACGGGCCACAGATGCTTCAAGATCGGTCATTAACGATTCAAGCTCGTTATGAGAATATGGTTTCTCTATTCCCAAAATTGCTTTTAATTGTCTTTGTGCAAGGACATCGAAATATCGTCTTATTGGGGATGTAATATTGGTATAGCTTTGTAATCCCAGAGTAAAATGGGGTTTGGGTTTTAGCGAATAATCAGCTCGTGGCATTATTTTGCGTTGACACCAGGCTATGTAAGGGTTGAATTCATCATCACTTCGGGGAGCGGTTTCTGCAGGTTTTTCCTGACATCTGTATGGAAATGGCAAATCAGATTGTGCTGCCAGACCCGAAATGATTGAATTGGTCAGAATCATCAATTCGGCAACGATTAACTGAGAGTGAGTTTGACGGTTTCGTCTGCGAATAACAATTTGTTCGGTGTTGGTTGCATCAATATTGATTTCGGGTCGGGGCATGATTATCGCTCCGCTGCTCATACGTTTTTTCAGTAGTAAACGGGCTATTTGCAATAAGTCTGCAAACGGATCGGATTCAATATTTGTGTCAACATCATTGTAAGTAAATTGTTTTGATATGTTTATAACAGACGGTATGACTTCAAAAGAGTGAATAGAAGCATCGGTATTCAGAGTAACAAGAACACTTAATGCGGGTTTGTTTTGTTCTTTTGTAAGACTGGCTATACTTTCTGAAAACAATGCCGGAAACATGTGCCAGGTTTTTGGCGGCAGATAGAGTGTTTGACCTCGTTCCAGAGCTTCCTGATCCAGATATGATCCGGATGATACCCAATAGGCAACATCGGCAATATGTATTCCAATTTCATAATAATGGTTGTTTTTGCGTCGGAATGACAACGCATCATCAAAATCTTTGGTGTGATGGTTATCAATTGTAAAGCATTCCAGATGAGTCAGATCCTGTCTTTTGGGAAAGTCGGCCAATGATTGCTGCTGAAGTTTTTCAACCTCAAAAAGAGCTTCTTTCATGAATGCAGTTGGATATTGAAATCGGATGATATCAAGGTTTTCATCCGGATCAAATTCGCCAAGATGAACCAACAAATCAAACGATGACATTTTTGTATTGCTCGTCAACTGTTTCATAACGGAAGTTAAAAGGTTCTTGTCCTTTTGATCAATGGGTTTTTGTGTGGCATCTGCTTTCAACGTCTCTATCAGGCGATCGTATCCCTCAGGGAGTACATCCGGAGTTTGTGCTGGATGTAATGATTTGTTAATCCATTGAACAAGACCATCAATAAACTGCTGTTCTATTAACTCCTCTTCCAAACGGGCTTTATTTTTTGCCACTTCCTCTTCTGTATTGATATAAACAGATTTATTGGAATTTTTGAAATATAATTTGTCATTATGAACTGCTCTAAGAAAACCCGCCTCATAATCTGTCGGGTGTATATGATTACTACTGGCAATAGCTGAATGTAATTGAGCTGGACTGATTACCTGTCCCTTACAATCAAAGTGTTTCCATAAATTTTCCATATCAAGTGAGTTGGCAGCAAGATCTCTATCAGAGCTTATATTTCTAAGTCTGGTAATCAATTCCTTTCTGGACTCTGCAGGATTCAATCTTTCACGTGACGTATGAATTATGCGTGAGTCAGATAGTGTCATCATTTTACTCGATTCTGTCAGCAGAACCAGACGATTGTTTTTGTAACCCAAACATATTGCAGTCAATAACTTTCTCTGCTCAAATATCTCAACCACATCTCCCGGATTTGTCTGTAATTTCGTGTTCAAAATTGTCCTGTCTTTCTATTGTTCGTCTTTCGTGTCTATTTGTTGTTCAATTGTTTTGGAATATTTCAAAAAGGTATAAAAAGCATGCATACCCGCTAAAACTATGCCGGGAGCGCCGTCTTTATATCCTTTGCGAAAAACATAGCTTCGGATAAATTCCCAAAAAGTTCTGCAGACCATTCTGCAAGGTGTTACCGCGCGACCTTTTTCAAGCCAATTGTCAGAGATTAAACTGCTGTACTTATCAATTCTTTGGACATGATCACTGATGTCCTGATAAGAATAATGCAGAATATCACCTTCCAAATGTCCTGTTTTACCTTCGATTTCAACATTTTCGTGAACTGATACTGTCTGAAAACGACCTTTCAAACGATTGAAAAGGCGAATCTTCCTGTCAGGATACCAACCTCCCCCTTTGATCCATCGTCCCATATACCACGTGCGTCGGGACACTGTGTATCCAGGATAATTATCAGTGCTCCGGTTCTGAATAGAGTCACGCAGACGATCAGTCACCCGTTCATCAGCATCCAGTGACAATATCCAGTCATGTTCAGCCTGATCAATTCCGAAATTTTTCGATGCTGCATAACCCTTCCACTCGATGACGAATACTTTGTCAGTATACTCTTTTGCAATAGAAACAGTTGTGTCAGCGCTACCGCTATCAACTACAATAATCTCATCAGCAAATGAAATTGAATCAAGACAATCCCGTATATTATGTTCTTCATTAAATGTAATGACTACAGCAGAAAATGATGTCATCGTTCAGACAGCTCCAAAATTGTCCCATTAAACATGTAAACTGATAAAATAGGTCATCAACAACACGGCATAAAGAATTTTACATTAAAAAAACACAAGTTCATATAACAAGATTCGATTCATTCAAATAAACAGAGCATTTTTAACAAAGGATTACTCAGTTTGCGCTGGTTTATTCTGCCGAATCATTCGATGTTTCTGATGATTGAATCTTTTGATTAAGGATACTCGTAACTATTTGGGTCAGGGAAGCGGGGTATTCGGCATTCAGCACGTTGCCTGGAAGAGGAGGGTACATGGATTTAAAATACTCATAATCAGTTTCTGGCATATCAATGCCGATTATATATATTGCCTCCAGGTTTGTTTGACTTACAACGTGTTGAATAGTCAACAGCTCATCTTTGGTACATTCATCGCGTGATGAAATAATGCATATCAGAAAATTTCTGGACGGCCTGCCAGAACCCGGAAAGTCATTAATTGAACTTGCAATTGCCCATGCCAGACAGTTTTTCCCTTTCGGTCTGGTATTTTCAAGAATTGATAAAATCGGCGCAGGTTCAAACCAGTTCAGTTTGGCAGCCAACCGAAAGGCTGTGCAATTTCGGCGTTTACGGGCGGTTGAATCACCGAACAGACGTAATCCCACATTCAGTCCCCAGTGTGGTGAATTGCTCAACTCTTGAAATGCGTTACTTAATCCTTGTCGAGTATGGTAAAACTTTGTCTGATCATGCCATTCTTCTGCTGAATGTGAAGAGGCATCAACAATAAGCATTATATTGATTTCTTCAATACGTGATGCTGACAAGTCAGATACAGCCAGAAACATAAATGCTGCTATGAAAGAAAACATAGTGATAAATGTGTGTTTCATAAATATACTCCTCAAAATATCCTATTAATATTGTGCACAGATATAAGCCTCAAGTCAATCCTATCAGGTGACGAAGTTATTCGAATTTGATATACTACAAGTCTTTAAGCAACAGTACAATAATGAGTGTACTGTTGTCAGAGCCGAAATGGACCTCATGTTTGATTGGAGGACTGTAAATGGATGCTTTAACATATTCAAGTTTCACAGAAGACCAGCGCTATTCGCACGAAACGCGAAAATCGGTATTTTCCGGGTCCTGGTATCCTGGAACAGAACAGGACCTGGCTGCTGCTGTTGATTCATATATTGCCAGGTCTGACTGTAGCCAAATTAAAGGGGACATCATCGCAATTGTTTCGCCTCACGCAGGTCATGTATATTCCGGACCGGTCGCTGCCTGTGCATATAAAACGCTCATTAATAAAGCCTTTGATGTGGTAATAATTTTCGGTAATGCCCACAGTATGGGGTTTCAGGGCGCCGCAATTGACAGCGTGAAAGCATACTCCAATCCCCTGGGAACGGTTCATGTTGATCGTGAACTGGCCGAAGAAATTGTGAAAATGGCGCCTGCAGTACATTTCGATAATTCTCCCCATACTCGCGAACATTCACTTGAAATTCAATTGCCTTTTCTTCAAAGAACACTTAAACAGGGCTTCAAAATTCTGCCGATATTATTCGGTTTTCATGATACTGGTGCAGAAAGTCAAATTATTAAAGCGCTTTACACTTTACTTCAAGACAAACGCTTTCTTTTAATAGCCAGCACAGATTTGACACATTTCCCCAACTACAATGATGCCCGGGAAGCGGATACCAAGACGCTGGATTTAATTGCATCACTGGACACAAACGCATTACGCCGACATGATGAAGAAACTATGGCTGCCGGTATTCCCGGATTGCAATGCACTTTATGCGCCTTGACCGCGACGTCAACAGTAATGAAGTTAAGTCGACATTTCGGCGCTAAAAGCGGGACAGTGTTGAAATACGCCAATTCCGGCGACATGAATGCAGGTGACCATAACAGAGTGGTGGGTTATGGCGCAGTTGTTTTTACTGTTCCACCCCAAGAAAAGGATACGTTAGATGATTTCAAAACACCCCAGTCAGACCAATCCCGAAAATCCTGATAAAAAAACATCAATTGCATTGACTGATCAGGAAAAACGCTTTCTTGTTGAATATTCCCGAAGGGTGCTGATTGATTATACAACCCAAAGACAAACACCAGATATCATCAGTCATGGCAGACTTGATACCATGAAAAGGGGAGCGTTTGTAACTCTGTATAAAAAAAACAATCTCAGGGGCTGTATCGGATATATTGAACCAATAAAAACCTGTGTAGAAGCTGTTCGGGACAACACGATAAGTGCGGCTGCAAGAGACCCCCGGTTTTCTGTTGTAATCCCCGGTGAGCTGGATGATATCACAATTGAAATATCAATTTTGACACCCCCTGAAGCCATAGATTCATGGCGGGATATAGAGATTGGCAAGCACGGTATCATTCTGGAAAAAGGACACAATCGCTCAGTATTCCTTCCGCAGGTTCCTGTTGAACAGCAATGGGATCTGGAAACAACGTTGAATCATTTGGCTATGAAAGCCGGAATACCATTTGATGCATGGAAAGACAATACCGGATTTAAAGTATTTGAAACTGAAATAATCAAGGAAGACGACTATGTATGACAAGTCAGGAGCCCAAAACAGACCGACTGATACATAAGGACCGATTAACACCAAAGTATTCCATAGGTACTTCAGGCTACTCATACAACGACTGGAAAGGAGTATTTTATCCGGAATCAATGCTTCAAAAAGACTTCTTTGATTACTACGCTTTGTTTTTTTCAGCTCTTGAACTGAACTATACATTTTATCGAATGCCAACAACCGTGTCGCTAACACGGTATTCAGGATTAGGAAGACTGTGTCCTGTGTTGAGTGTCAAGGCATATAAAAGCTATACTCATGAACATCAAAATACCAGACCTTTAATCGAAATGCTGTCGAGTCTTCAGCCATTGATTGATAACGATCGTCTTAAAACAATCCTGTTTCAGTTTCCATGGTCTTTCAGGCCCGGACAATATGCATGGGACAAACTGCACGACATATCAGAAGCGGTACAATACTGTACGCCAGTGGTTGAATTCAGACATGTTTCCTGGTTTGCTGATGATATACTTCAAAAGCTGAAACAAATGAATTTGTCTGTATGTGCGTTGGATATGCCAAACAATGACGACTTGCCCGGAACTCAGTTTCCGATAACTCATCAAGTTGGTTATATGCGTTTTCACGGCCGAAATATATCACAATGGTGGAATAGTGATGCGGGGTGGAAAAGACACAATTATCTTTACACATACACGGATCTGAAGCAGTTATTGCCACAAGTGAGAAGCTGGATTCAGAGTCATCAACAATCCTTTTTGTTTTTTAACAACCATTATCGCGCTCAGGCCGTCAACAATGCTCAATTGCTGATGGCATTTTTGGCAAGTTAACTCATGACAGTTTAAACGGGAAATTGTCTGTCAGGATATGTTTCCAGAATACGGGTGGTACTGAAGTTGTCCACCATGGGAGTAAACTGCACTTTTCCATTCCACTGGTTCAGAAGATTTTGTTCTGCTTCGACCCTCTTCTTGACAAAACTGCCACCTTTAATGTGGCACACTGGTTGAATCACTTTGAGCGCTTTCAGCGGAGTATCGTTGTCAAATACGACTACATAATCAACGGCACGGAGTTCAGACAATAAAGACGCTCTGAAAAACCAATCATGAACAGGGCGATTTGATCCTTTTAGTGCTTTGATTGAACGATTGCTGTTTATCAGAACGACAAGCCGGTAGTTTTGTTTATCTGGTTGTTTGAGGATATCAACATGTCCCGGGTGCAAAATGTCAAAACAGCCGTTAGTAGTAACCAGGGAAACGTTTTTCTTTTTCAATTCATGCAAAACTGGAAAAAAGCTTTCGGGGGATTTAAAAATGGTATTTTTAACTTTTGAGGCCCAGAACATTTCAATTATTTTTTTGGCTTTTGCCAGGGTGGGCAAAGCAGGACAATTCAGGTTATTGTCATCCTGAGGCGAAACCGGCAGGTAATTATCAGCCAGTTTGAAGGCATTCAGAAAAGAGGTAACAGTTTCGAATGAATAGAGTGGATTATTTTTCAGTTTGATAGTCAGACTTTGATTATTTTTTTGAGCTGACTGTTTTGCTATCAGCGCCCAGGCTGTATTGACTGGATGCAGGACGTGAAAACAGCCGGTAATGATCATCCTCTGTGCAAAGCCTCGTCATGAAACAAGGAATATTCGACCCATTCACACAATGCATGGCCAATGGTAATATGGACTTCCTGAATACGTTGAGCTGAATCCGATTGAACAACCAGAGAATAATCTGCCATATTTTTGAGCGTTCCACCGCTTTTTCCCAGCAAAGCAATACATATCAGATTATTCTTTTTTGCTGTGCGAAACCCTTCTATTACATTTGCTGACTCACCGCTGGTACTGATACCCCAGGCAATGTCTCCCGGCTGTCCCAAAGCTTCAATTTGCCGTGAAAACACTTTTTCGAAGCAGTCATCATTAGCGATACTTGTAATAACAGACGTGTCGGTGGCAAGCGAAACGGCCGGTACAGCCCGTCGGTTGATCATCAACCGATTCACGAACTCTGCAGCCAGGTGTTGCGCATCTGCTGCTGAACCTCCATTGCCGAAAAGCAGGATTTTATGTCCGACGCTGATTTGGTCAGTTATCACTTTTGCGACTTGACAAAGTCTGGATGCATTTAAAGCAATGAAATCGTTTTTACATCGAATACTGTCATCAAAAACACGATTAAAAAATGAATCGCACACAGAATGATCTCTCCGATTGTCTTGAGTTACATGCTTTCGTATCAGTCTAATGCTTCAAGTTGTCTGATACGTTCGTTCACAACCTGTAATTGTTGCTGAGCTCCGGGATGTCCTTCAGCGTTCTGAAATGCCTGCCGTGCCCGTCTTAAATATCGAAGACTGTTCGCTCTGGATTCGGCATGTCGAACTGCTCGTTCCCAATAAAGATTGGCTTCCATGTCATATGCATTGCCCAGTCTGTAGTGCCAGTCTGCAGGTGCATCGTCTCCTCGTAAAGTAACCGCTTTGGCATAATCGTCGATAAGAGTTTGAAATGAAGAGGCTTCTGAGCCTATGCGGCCTTCTTTGGCCATACCGCGCTGATAATAATGGGATGCTTCTGAGGGATCGATCTGAATAGCTTTTGTAAACGCTTCTTCCGCTTGCGAAAAGTTTCTTTCTCTAAGATGTACTTGTCCGGCGATTGAATGGCCGCGTCCATCATCCGGAAGAAGTTCAACAAGTTTTTCTGCGATTTCCAGAGCTTTTTCATGGTTACGTTCTGAAAGGTAGAGATTACCCAAATAAATATATGTTGTGGGTCTTTCGGGATTTAACTGAACTGCTCTTTCGAACATCTCAATAGCTTTTTCGTTATTGTTTTGAGATTGATATACCAGTCCCAGGTCTGTTGCGATTCTGAAATCATTTTGTCCTTCTTCTGAGTTGAAGGCACGTTCAAGTGGTTCCTGTGCCTGACGGAAATTGCGCTGCATTACAAGTGAATTACCATAATGATAATTATAGCGAACATTGTCGGGCTGTAACTCAACAGCTTTTCCAAATGCCTGTGAGGCTTCAAACCATGCCGGTCTGGGTCGCTGCATTGAATAGCATAATCCTATATGAAAATGAGAAACATAATCTTCGGGGTTACTTGAAACGGCTGTTTGAAAAGCTTCCAGAGCGTTATCTATATCTCGAATGCGAAAATAAACCTGGCCGAGCAGTCGTGCCATGTTTGCATCACCAGGAACGGCTTTCAGACCTTCCTTCAATATTTCTATCGCTTCCTCAAAATTGCCTTCATGATATTCTGCCAGTGCATCCCGATGGTAGCCTGCTTCAGATGAGCACCATGTGAAAAGAATTAAAGATACACATATTAATAATACTTTGATCCTCATTTATAAAACTCCTTCTGTAAATTATTCGGTGAATTCTTCAATGATAACTTCCGGATTCTTAATGTTTTCGATTATTTGGTCAACTGATGTTATTCGTTGCCGTGCAGCATCGGTATCAGCCGCTGTATAGGCGTTTTTCGCTTTTGCCAGATAGTCCAGAGCCCGTTCAGCTAAAGACTCATCTGTAGCCGTTTGTTCGTAAACACTGCGCACTGCTGTTTCATATATATTTCCCAATCGAAAATGGTAATCAGATACCTCGGCATTCAAGCTGATGGCTTTTTCATACGATTCAATCACAGGCCTAAAGGTGTCCAGTCCGGTTGCCTGATCCCCTAATTGACCTTCAAGGGCGATTCCCCGATTAAAATGTACCCGGGCATCATCAGGGTTGAGCTTTGCAGCTTCATTTAATGCTGATACGGCTCCATCAAAATCTCTTGTCTGCAATCGCGCCGTGCCCAGCATGTTATACGCAATTTCCTTGTCGTTTCCCCGGGTTGCCGCTTCAAGATGGGGTATAGCTTCAGCGGCCTTGCCATTGGCGAGTAAAACACGACCCAAATCCAATCGGGCGTTTAAATTGTTGGGGGCCAGTCTGACAGCTTCCCTTAAAGGCGCTTCAGCTTCTGCATGTTTGCGTTGTACCATTAAAGCGCTGCCCAGACGATGCTGATACTGAGCATTGTCTGGTTGAGCATTCACAGCTATCTGCAAGTGAGTTTCAGCGCGGTCCGGCGCTGATGGAAGCAAAAGAACACCCATTAAAAAATTGTTTCGTTCATCATCCGGATGATGTTCAAGGATGATATTCAAGCGTTCCAGCGCTTTCTCATTTTGACGGGTTGTCATGTAACTTTGGGCCAGAAGGTATGCGCCCCGGGGATCACGCGGATACTGGTTACACCATTCCTCAAGCAAAGGAATGGCTTCAGAAAACCGTCTTTCCCGTGTCAGATTTAACGCTTGTTCATAAGCTGTCAGCTCTTCCGCATGGGTTGAGCTGCAATTAAAAACTGACGCACCAAGTGCGACAATCAGCGACGTTATTATTATGTAACAATATTTCATAATCCAGATGCCTCCACTTAAAGTTCCAAAACCAAGCTGTTATATTATGAAAGAATTTAACTTAATGTGCAAGTACGGCTTGACTGAAGATACCTGTTGCATTACAAACTGATCAGCTACCCGCAGAATTTCTGGAGGTGAAAATGGCACGCAGTATGACAGGGTCGGGCGAAGGACGCGTATTAGAAAACGGTTTTGACATATATGTTTACATCAAGTCGATAAACCATCGATATTTAAACATTAACATTCGCTTATCGCGGGAATATCAATCCCTGGAACCAGTTATCAGAGAGTATCTTTCATCAAAACTGTCTCGCGGCAAAGTGGATGTATCCATCGAGTTTTATTCAGTACCGGACGATGTAGAAGATATTGTTATTAATCGGGGTTATGGAAACAAGTTGGCAAATTGCATTATACAATTGGCTGAAGAATTGAATGTTCCTCATGGACTTACAGCCGAAAAACTTGTCAGATATCCAGATATAATTTCAAAACCCCTATCGGAACTTTGCAACGCAGAGCCCCTCAAAGTGGTTCTTGTCAAAGCATGCGATCAGGCGTTGAATGGTTTAATACATTCGCGAACATCAGAAGGTCTGAAGATGGCTGAAGATATGAAAACCAGATTGGAACATCTGAGTACGTTGATTGACACCATAAAGACTCATGCTGATAAACAACCCGGTATGATTAAAGGTAAACTGGAATCAGCTCTATTAAAAATGAACACAGGTGCGGCGGTTGATCCTGACAGATTAAAGGATGAAGTAATGTTACTATCCGTCCGTAGCGATATAACGGAAGAGATCGTGCGGTTTAGCTGTCATCTTGAAAGAATTACGGCTGCTGTTGATTCTGAATCTCCGGTGGGTAAAGAAATGGAGTTTCTGCTGCAGGAACTGCATCGAGAAATAACAACAATCGGTTCCAAATCCGCTGTTACAGAGATTAATCAACTGGTCGTTCCGGTCAAGATGGAAATTGAGAAACTTCGTGAACAAGTTCAAAACCTGGAGTAAACAATATGCATATGTTGAATGTCGGATACAACAATTTTCTTTCCATTAAAAGGATTCTGGCTATTTTGAATCCGGAATCTGCACCGATGAAACGATTACGGGAAGAAGCAAAACAGTCGGGTCGTCTTGTGGATATCACTCAGGGAAGACGAACCCGGTCCATCATTTTAATGGACAATGGCACTCTTGTGCTTTCAGGAATACAGGAAGAAACATTGGTTCAACGCTTGAATGCCGGAGGGATTACTGAACAGTGAGCAGTCAAAAAGGTATTTGTCTGGTGGTATCAGCGCCTTCAGGAGGCGGCAAAACAACGATTATTCGTGCAATGCTGGCACGATCGAACAATCTGTATCATTCTATATCGTATACGACACGACCACCAAGAAATGAAGTTCAGGATCTGAATGATTACCATTTTATTAGTGATGATAAATTTGATCGAATGATAGCAGACAATGCTTTTTTGGAGTGGGCTGAAGTTCACGGTTTTAAATATGGAACCTCGCGTGAAGATTTGTTTCATCTTCTTGAAGCTGGCCATGATGTTGTTTTGGATATAGATGTACAGGGATCATTACAATTGATGGAAACATTCCGTGAAGCAGCATTTGTCTTTATTGTACCGCCTTCGAAGCATGTGCTTGAGACACGCCTTCGGAAACGGCAGTCGGAAACTGATGAAACACTTTCAAGACGATTGTCCAACGCGATTAATGAGGTAAGACATTATTTGAAATATGATTATATAGTGATTAATGATAGACTTGACGATGCGATAGCTCAAACAGAGGCTATTATGGTTGCTGAAAAACTGCAAGTTGACAGAGAAGAAGTACGGGATTTTATCACCGATTGGCTGGAGGGTGTTGAATATGAACGTTAAAAAACTGGAAGCATGGTTAAATGGCATTGACAGCCGCCACAGAGCTGTTTTGGTTGTGTCCAAACGGGCAAAGCAAATACAGAAAGGGTTGCGGCCATATTTTGATAGCAAGTCTTCGAAAGTGACGACTATGGCTCTTGAAGAGTTCATAGAAGGTAAAATGGACTGGTATGAATTGACACCGGAAGAGATTGAAGAATTACAGGCCGCATATGAACGAGCAAAGAAGATGGATGATTCCTCTGAAAACCCAGGTGTAAAGCCTCCGGTACTTCCGGAAGTTGAAACAGCGCCGGTAACAAAAGCGTTTGATGAGCCTGATGTAGACAATGAAAACGATGTAGACACTGAGGAAGACCTTCTTGAAGAGTAAACTCACCATACCATGAAACACGTTAAAGATTCTGTCAAAGTGGCATTGGGTATCACTGGCGGAATTGCCGCTTACAAAGTGGTTGAATTCATGCGAGTGATTCAGAAACGTGGTTTTGAAGTTCGAGTTGTAATGACCAGAAATGCGCAGCATTTTGTCGGCTGTCAAACATTTCAGGCTTTGACTGGATATCCCGTTATCGGTGATATGTTTACCCAAAACAGACCAAATGACGGAATGCAACATATCTCGCTGGCTGACTGGGCAGATGTAGCCGTTGTTGCTCCGGCTTCAGCGAATATAATCGGAAAATGTGCCAATGGTATCGCCGATGATTTCCTGTCCACATTTCTTATGGCATTTGACAAACCCATTCTGATGGCGCCTGCAATGAATCCAACAATGTATAATAATCCGGCTGTTCAAAACAATCTTGCGATATTGAGTAAAAGAGGAATTTGGTTTGCGGGTCCCGAATCAGGCAAAGTTGCATGCGGTCATGTGGGTACCGGAAGAATGATTGACCCAGTTACGATTGCAGACTTGACAGGTGCCATGATTGGACACAATGGGGATTATTCAGGGAGGAAGATGTTAATCACCGCTGGTCCTACCCGGGAGATGATTGATCCTGTCAGATACATTTCAAACAAATCTTCAGGAAAAATGGGCTATGCGCTTGCTGCGGCGGGTCTTGAACGTGGTGCGGAAGTTTGTCTTGTTTCCGGACCGGTTAGCCTGACTCCACACGCGGCTGCAAGATGCATTCAAGTTGACAGTGCATCGGACATGATGAATGCAGTGGAAAAGGAAGCGAAGAAAGCTGATATAATCATCATGGCAGCAGCTGTTGCTGATTGGCGTTCAGAAAAAATTTATGATCATAAATGGAAAAAAGACAGTCATAGCAATACCGAGTTACGATTGACAAAAACGACAGATATTCTGAAAGAAATTGCATTAAAAAAACAAACAGGTCAAATTGTGATTGGTTTTGCGGCTGAAACCAGCAATTTAATAGCTGAAGGAACCCGTAAACTTCAAGAAAAAAACCTTAATGCAATCGTTGTCAATGATGTTAGCAGATCTGATTCAGGTTTTGATTCTGAAGCCAATCAGGGTTACTGGATAGATCAAAACAAAATTGTTACTGAAATACCGCTGTGCTCGAAACGCGAAATGGCTGATGCCATACTGGATTTTTGTGTCCAGTTGTCCAAACAATAAAAAATAAGCAGATCAAATCATTTCTTAATTGGATATCGTGGTAAAACAATTCGGAAATAATACCCAATATCTGATTTGATTGATGAAACAGACCCATTGTGGTTTTTGACACAGCGTGTCGCAACTGTTAACAACAAAGGTGTTTCCGAACTGAATGTACCGTTGTGACATACATCAATCGCATAATTATCGGTTGCCTGCCCAGTATCAAAGACTCTAACAATAATGGCGGGTGCGTCTTCGAACCAGCATGCATCAATAGCAAGTGTTAAAATGTTTAAAAATGCACGTTTAACTTCGGGTTTGTATATATAAACATCGCCGAAATCTTCCTGTAATTCAAGTGTCAAATGCAGCGTCTTCGAAAATGAATACAGATTCATCTGATTCACCCAATGCCTCACCAAAGCATTGATGTTTTCAGGGAAAAATATCTTTTCACTATCAGAATCATATACCATGATATTGGATGATATTTGATAGAGTTTCCATATATGCCAGCTCATTCCTGTCCAGCCGGTTTGTGTAAGTTGCCAGTTGTTTGATTTAATCGCGGCATCAAGAACATGTCGCGACGATTCCAAACTTTGCAATACCTGATTGACATCTCCACCAATATCTGCCACGATTTCACCGGTCAGAACATAGCGTGCTTCCTGTTCCAACTGGCGTTGCAAGTATTTGCCATAAAGTGAAAAAGCAATTTGGGAGGCCATTACTCCGAATGTTTCTGTGTCCGAACTCTTAAAATGGTTTTTATAGCTGGAAAAGACCATTATGTACCCAAAACAAAAGGATTGATTTGTTAACGGGATGACCAGCATAGAAGCAAAACCCATTCGCATAATTAGTTTACTCTCAAAATATGTTTGAGTATCAAGATTATTCATGACTAAAGGATTTGATGCATTACAGATCATGTCCATCATTTCAGATGATCTTCCCTGACGGTATTCGTCAATTAGTTTGACAAAAAACTCCGGTATTTGCATGCTGCATACGATCGCCGGTTTTCCGGTATCAATTTGTATTGAGCCTGATTGTTTCGAATCAGAATCAATGGTATCAAATAGGACAAACACCCCCGATTTACATTTTGAAAAGCTAACCACATGTTCAAGAATATTTTTAAAAGCTATGGAAGATGCGGAATATCTGTTCAGAATTTCTGTAAGTGCATGAATTGTTTCCAGTTCTCTTAACTTTTTCAATGTGTTATGTTCGCGTACAAGACGCGATGTCAAGTCAAAACATGTAATAACAAATCCGGTTGGAATTCCTTTGGCATCCTTTACAATAGAGGCTGTTAATGAAACCGGGACAATTGATTCATGTCTGTCAATCAGTTCAACTTCATCTGTTGTGGTGTCTTTATGAGACGCAGACGCCAGAATTTTTTTAAAACTTTCAAACTCCCTGTCCGAAATCAGAAATTCAAACTTATGTCCCAGAACATCCACCTTCTGATAATCCAGGATGCGGGTAAATGCTTTGTTTGTGAATGTGATCCGTCTTTCCATATCTGTAATAACTACTGCGTCGCCGATACTGTCAATAGCCATCATGTAATTGCGCGTTTCGCGTTCTATAGATTTCTCTTTTGTAATATCTTTCAGAAACAGAATAACGGATCTGAAACGTCCGGTTTCATCCTTGCATGGATATGTGTTGATTTTTATTGAGTGAGTCTGTGACTTTCTATTCTCCACATCGACAACAAGTTCACAAGATTGTCCATCTCGCAACGTTTTCCTGACAGGGCACTCCGGCATATTTTGGAATATTCCGGGAAGCAAGAGATGATATTTGGCGCCAATCAATTTTATGTCTATTGTTTCACCGGGCAATATTGGGCTGTTGTTATGCCAGGTTATGCACATGTCATGATTTATTGTGCAGATAAACCAGGGAACTCCTGAAAGAATACCTTCCGTAAAATTGATTTGTCGCTCCAACGAGTGATACAGGGAGGTTCTGGAAGAATAAATTGCGCATTGCTGGGCCAGAAAATCAAGCGTCTTATCGCTCTGCAAATCCATATCTGTGGCTTGCTTGAAAAGAAGATACAGCGTCCCGAATCGCAAATCCAGAGTTTGAATGGGAACCGATAGTATCATTTGGTAATCATCGTTCCAGACATCCTGGTGATCAGGATGATTCCATGAAAAATAAATGGTTTTCGCGCTGGCATCAAAAACTCGCAGTGAAGAATATGTTTTTGCTGTTGCTTCTGAAACCCCGGATTGTAACCTCATTGGTGTCGGATAATCGGGATTGTGTATGAAAAGGATACCGGCATCAGCGCTCATCGTTTCCAGGGAAATATGCAAAAATGCTTCTGCTATTTTTTTTCTGTCTGATTCAAGCGCTCCTTCGCGTGCATAATCTGTGAACGCTTTTTGTGACGCGATAGTGTTTTGTAATTGTTTGCTGTATTGCAATTCAGATTCCCGAAATTTGTTGTGAAGTGTTTGAAACAGTAGTGATAAGTCATCACATGTTACGGATTTCTGTTTTTGGGGATTGGTAAGATTACAGATTTGAGTAACAAAGCGAACTACTGGTTTGCTATAATAGTAGCCGAACACCCAACTGAAGATGGTTAAAACAGCAAGAAGCAGAAGCCATTCTGCAAAGAACCTCTGAAAAACAGGATTGGTCACACTGAAGAATTCCGGTATAGGAATGAAATTAATTACATACATGTTGAGCGTTGGCAGAAATGGAAGATTATGGTTAGCAAGTGATGATGCTGATGCAACGAAAGGCGGTTTTTTGCTTACAAGTGGATCTGTCTGGTTGTCTGTCATTCGACGCAGTTCTGAAATTGATGGATAAATACTGTGACGAATGGGCCCCCAGGTATAATTCTCATCAGAAACCAAATATGTATTGGACAGAGTGTTGCCCCATGAATCAGCGATTATGCCCAGCATATGGCGAAAATTTACTCTGACTGTTATCACACCGACTGGGTCATCATCTTCATAGTTGTGCAGAGGAAAACTTAAAAACCAATAACCGGCATGTTCGGGAGCAGGGTCAGAAAATTGATAGATATATCCGGGTTCAAGCATTAGTGTTCTTTGCCACCAATCCTGCTGAAAAAAATACAGTTGATCGGAATTAAACGATGCTATACAGACAAATCCGAAGGCATCGGTTACCAATATTCTGTCGAAAAGATTGTCATAGGCAGCAATAAGTTTACGTAAATAGTCTGCTTCCTGAGTTGTTGAGATAGCATAATACTCTGGAGTGAACAGATCTTTGTCGACCAGCTTTTCCATCCTGGACTCGATTAAATCCCTGGGAGAGCCGGGTTTTTGTTCCAGAATCATCTGATTTCTTTCTATTACCTTGATATGCAGAGCAAGTGAATGTGAAAGTGTTTGTGCGAATTTTCCTACTTGATAAAGCTGGTCTGTCAAAGCAGATATTGCGATTTGATTTTCAAAGGTGACTTGTTGAGCGCTTGCATTTTTCGCGGACTGGTTATAAAAAGAGATTCTTAATAAATAAACAGACGTAAGTCCTACGAACAGCAGCCCCCATAAAACCATAGTAAACCGATTTTTTAGCGAGAAATTAATCACGGATTTCCTATTTTTTTACATTGTCAAACATAAATCACTATTAGCGTTAAAGAATAATATCATAAAACTAACTTTACAGTTAACACTTTATTTGTTTTCCGGTTTGTTCAAATCATTCGCATACATAGGAACTTGTAAATGACTCCATGGAAGAGGGCGTCCGGAAACAGGTTTGAATGCATTATGCTTCAATGGATCGGATAAACTGGACAATTTGCTGTACCAGTTTTCACCGGCTTTGGATGCTTGTAAAAGCCAATCACACAGACGCCTGTCGCCCCTTGCTAAAACTCCCTGAATTATAGATTGTCGTGGTGAGCCAAAGGTTACAATGATTTCCCGGACTGATCTGAATTGCGAAGCAAGGAATTTGATTTTGTTTTTCAAGGTTTTTTCATGTTCCATAGGCGCTCGTTCAAATGCAGAAGATGCTTTTGGAACATAGCAGGCAATAGCAGCAGACAAGCGGGGTATTGTTTTTGATTGTCTGTTAACGTCCTTTATTGAATGTTGTATTCGCTTGCATAAATTGACCAGAGCATTCAAATCTACTATCGATTCTTCTGGGAGTCCCACCATGAAATACAGCTTAATTCGCTTAACGGGTGGAACTGCCAGTATTCTGACGGCTTCGATATATGATTCATCGGAAAAAGGTTTTCCCAGTTTTTTTCGGCGGTCAGGCAGACCGGTTTCTGGCGCCAGAGTAAGTGTATTGGGGCCATATGCATGGATATAATCTGCCAAAAGTTTGGTAATACCGGCAACATGTATTGATGAAAGTGAGAAGCGTTGTTTGTGATTGGCAAGAATTTCCAGGATATTTAATAATCGAGGGTGTTCCGAACTGCCTGCTCCTAATAGTCCAACTCTGTAGTTTGGTGGTATTCGAGTCAGACTGTTTTCAATATTTGATGGGGATCTGGTTCGAAATGATCCGTAGCAATTGGAAACAAGGCAATACAAACAGTTTCTTTTACATCCCCTTGAAATTTCCAGCAAATGGATATCAGGAAACTGGCTGTATGGTGAATGGATTACCATATTGCCGGGGATTGTGTCCAACACAGGAATGAATCGTTTGAAAAGAGCAGGTTTTTCAGAATCATATTTATGGCATAAGGTTGAAAACAACCCTTGTGAATCGTATTGCGCCCTATAATGCCCGGGTATATACAAGCCGGGTATATATGATAACGCTTCCAGCGCCGTTTGCTTCTTTCGTGTCGGAAGCCAATGCTGGACCAGCGCTTGCACGATTTCAGGAATAACTTCTTCAGCCTCACCCAATACACATGCATCTATCAGTGACGAAAATGGTTCGGGATTTATTGTTGCTACTACCCCTCCGACTATGATTAATGGAAAAGAATCATCCCGGTTTTCAGCCAGAAAGGGAATTCCGGCTGCATCCAGGATTTGCGGAAGATTGAACAGATCATTTTCATAGTTGAGTGAAATTGCAATCAGTTGATAATTTGACAATGGCTCATTGGTTTCCAGTGATTTTGGTTTGGGTTCTGGAGCTGAAATTTTGGATGCCAAAGCTAATTTCGATGCATAAAAGCGGTGGCATGCCACGCCGGGTAATCGGTTGAATGAGTTGTAAACCAATTGCATTCCCAGATTGGCGATTCCAACTGTGTAAGGGGTGGGACAAATCAGAGCAACCCGAAGCTTCCAGCCATCACCCGGTTCAACGGATCGGATTTCACTGGAATAATAGTTTCTCATAAAGATTTTTTTACAATTTGCATTTAATCCGCTTTGCGTCGTAAAAACGCAGGTGTATTGATATCATCCGAATACATTTGTTTAGCAATTCCTTCCAGTTTCAAACTGTTAATGGGCGTTTTCCTGTTCTCGGATTGCTTCTTTACGAATGGAATTTCTTTGAGAGTCCGACTTGTTTCCGTATGTGCAATGCGTTGTGCTGGTTTGCAATCATTGTAGTCTTTCCCAGGTGACGATTTCTGCGGATTGAGATTCGCTGATGTCCGGGAGGACGATTCGGGGATTTCATTCTTGTTTGCCAAATGTATTTCATTGGTTTCCTGGATACAGGCTGTATTGTTTACGTTATGGTTCAAATCAATCTCAATATCCACAATGGACTCATCGTCCTGTTCAACATTATCCGGATGTTCAACTGCTGTTTTGGTTTTTGCTGATGGTTTGCCTGTTTTACTTGTAAACAACTCCAGCGTCTCAAAGTAACGTTCCTCGGATTTGTTTCTTGACAGATTTGAGTTATCATATCCGGTTGCAATAATTGTTACTTTGGTTTTGTCACAATACTCCGGTTCATAAACATGCCCGAAAATGATCAGAACATTCTTATCCAAAACTTCGTTTATTTTCTTGCATGCTGCGCTTAACTGATGAGTGCATAAATTGTCTCCACTTGTGAAATTCACCAGCACATTCCTGGCGCCGTCAATACCGAAGTTGTCCAGCAAATCCGATTTGATCGCTGATTCTACCGCATCAAATACATGATTCTCACCATGCCCGATACCGGTTCCGAAAAAGGCTTTTCCTTTTGATGTCATGACAGTTTTTACATCAGCAAAATCAACATTGACCGTACCGGTATGGATAATCAGATCTGATATACCCTGAACGGCATTGCTTAAAATCTCATCTGCTTTCAAAAAAGCATCAACCAGTGATGTTCCTGGTTCAATTACAGACAGGATTCTTTCATTGGGCACAACTATCAATGTGTCAACAAGCGGTTCAATATCTGCAATTCCCCCTTTTGCCTCCTCTATACGTTTATGGCCTTCAAAATGAAAAGGGGTGGTTACAACAGCTACCGTCAGGATACCCATGTCACGCGCGATTTCGGCGACAATTGGAGCGCCGCCTGTGCCGGTACCTCCGCCCATGCCGGCTGTTATAAACAGCATATCTGCTCCATTAAGGTGAGTTCGTATCATATCTTCATCTTCAAGAGCGGCTGACCGGCCGACCGATGGCTTTCCACCTGCTCCCCAACCATTGGTAATGTTTTTACCCAATTGCAGACAGGTCGGCGCGTGATATTTCTGCAGAGACAGCACATCCGTATTGCATGCGATCAGATCAACTCCCTGAATGTGTTTGCTCAACATTCTTTCGATTGCGTTACACCCAGCTCCTCCAATACCCAAAACTTTAATGATTGCCTGATTGCCAGCAACGTCTTCAATGTAACTGTACACGGTTATGAACCTCCCCCAAACCATTTGATAATGTTTTTAAAAGAATGTTTTATAAATGAATTGCCACTTTTCGTCCACGCAGACCTGGTGCGGCCTTTTAATCCATGCAGCGCCAGACCGACCGGCGATGCGCACAGCGGAACTGGCGGAAGATCCAGAGCAGTTGACACATTTCTCAAATGCCCTTTTATTACGCGAAGTCCCAGAATGCTTTCTGCAAGCTCCTGAGTTCCGGGAAGCACGGATCCCCCTCCGGTCAATACGATACCCCACGATTCCTGATCAGTTCCTGAGAAGTCTGAAATTGTTCGGGCTGCCAATTCCAGAAGCTCTTCCATACGGGGTTTGATAATTTCGGCCAGGCGATGTTGGGTAATCGGGTTTTGAACCGGGCCGCCTCCCAAAGGAGGTATCTGGACATTTATATCATTGGATGCCAACTCCGTTAATGCACGTCCGTGTTCAATCTTTATACGTTCGGCATCTTTTATGGTTGTATGCAACCCAATTGCTATATCTGAATTGACCAGGTCGCTTCCCGGCATTACATATGGAATTATATCTGCTCTTTTTCCTTTTATACGAGCAAGCTGCATGACTCGGCCGCCGATATCAAGGATCCAGATACCCATGTCGCGTTCATCGTTGGTGAGCAGAGATTCGGCTGAAGCGAGTGGGTCTACAAGTATATTTGTGATGGTGAAACCACATCGGTTTAAAGCATGTAAAACGCATTCGACGGTTTTTGCGGGCGCGTATATTTGTTGCAGATGAGCTTTCAACTCTTTTCCAGCCATTCCTATTGGAGATGCAATTCCGGATTGTGCATCAAGAGTGTAGCTGACGGGTGTATTATGTATAAGTTGCAAAGAGTCATCATTAGCATGGCAGTGATTTATCTGCAAAGCAGACAGGTGACGTCTGGTGATTTCACGTTTTCGTTTGAAAACCAACGATGATTCCCAATCTTCCTGTTTAAGCGGAACGCCACACAGATTGATGGTAGTATTTGAAAAAGATGCTTTTAACACGCACTGGATATTTTTTTTACAAAGATTTACGGCATCCTGCAGAGCTTCAAGGTTTACAATAATACCATCGCGAAGAAATCGGCATGAAACCCGGTCAAAAGCCATGATTTCGGGTTGGTCTTCGTTGTGTTGATGCAGAACAGCTATTGATACACTGGTTGTTCCCAAAGACAAACCAACAGATGTTCTGTAATTATCAGACATGCTCCTGATCCTTTTTAGCGCTGCGCATCACCAGCATGCCGGGGAAACGCAAATCAAATTCCAGTGGTTTATCTGACAATGAATTATGTGATAACCATTTATCCAGTTTTGAGTAGGCCACAGATGACATTTCCGAATATCTGCGAGAAATCAGCAGACGATTATGACTGAAGGGCTCAGTTATGATCAGTTGGTTAGAATTTATCGCTGTAAGATGAGAGAAGGTACGTAAACTTTGTAAGGGGGTTTGATAAAGGAAAAGCGCGAAGTCGTAAAATTCGGCAATATGATCATCCGGATTGATCAACTGATCTATTGATATGTCTGCTGGAACAGTAAATTTCGGAAGCGGGTCATGTTCGGGAAGCCAGTAAAAAGGCATTCCTTCGCTATTAATACAAACAGCGCCATTTTGATTGGAGATTTTCAGGACAGGTTTCTTGGCAACCATATCAATATGAATGTGACCAAACCAGGATTTCTTTACCAGAATCTCGTCTGCTTGCGGAAGATCTGACAGCACATCCTGTATCTTTGAAACCCGCAAATTCAAGCTATCTATTGCATAAATGCTTTCAAGCAATACTGTTAAAAATTCAGTGCGCAGGGAATCACAATCGGTGGTTATCTCAACTGATCGAATACGAAACGGGGAAAGGCTTACAATTGCAATTCCCAGCGCACTTAAGGAGATCAGGGCGAAAAAGGTTATTAATAATCCGGGTGATGCTCTGAATTTCATCAGGGTATTCTCCCCGGATTCTGAGGGTTCCCATATTCATCGATTATAAGAACCTCAAGTTGTAATCTGACACCATAACTTTTCCATACCTTCATTCTTACATGACGAATGATATCAATGACATCAGATGCTTTTGCCTCTCCGATGTTTATAATAAAATTCGCATGTTTTGACGAAATCATGGCCCGGCCTTTTTGAAAACCTTTGAGTCCCAACTCATCAATCAATCTGCCAGCCCCCCGGTTGTCCGGATTTTTAAAAGTGCAACCAGCAGATGCATCAGCTAATGGTTGAGTCGACCGTCTCTTCTCAAGGTATTTAGTCATAAGCGCATGAATTTCGGAAGGATTTTTGAAAGTCAGTTTCAGATCAATATCCGTTATTATGAAATTATCTGGCAATCCGCCGGATCGGTATTCCGGGCGGAAAGTTGTCAGTGTTGTTTGTTTTCCCAATGCATTGATACCATGAACAGCAGTGCAATAATCCATCAGGGATTTTCCATGAGCGCCGGCATTTACAAATGCGGCTCCTCCAACTGTGCCCGGTATTCCGGCCAGTTCTTCCAGCCCGGCCAGTCCCGTCTGAGCTGTTTTTTGTGCCAATTGATGTAATGAAGCCGCCGCGCCTGCCCTGATCATCGAGTCTTCTGTACTGATATGTTTAAAACCGTCGCCAAGTATAATAACAGCTCCCCGATACCCGTTATCACTGAAAAGGATGTTTGAACCGTTTCCCAGGATTAACCAGGGTGTGTTTGTTTTTGACAGTTCATACACCAGTATTTCCAAATCTGTTTTGTCTTGAGGTATAACAACCATGTCAGCGATTCCGCCTATCTTCCATGTAGTAAATCGGTGCAGAGGTATAGCGAGGTTTATTGTTCCTTTAAATCGCTCCAGGTTCATACTATCCTTGCATCCTTTCTGTGTGGTGAAGACCAGCGATGTATTCCGGACAGCAGTCCCATTGCAGTCATATCGGTCACAAGAGCGGTGCCTCCATAGCTTATCAGGGGCAACGCAATGCCTGTTACCGGGAACAATCCCGTAGCGACCATAATGTTCAGATAAGCCGGGGCCATAATACTTGCGGTGAGTCCTGTTGCTGTCAGTTTTGCATAGGTTGTCGATGCATTACGCGCTATTTGATAACCCCGAATCATTAGAACCCCGAAACAGATTACAAGACAAACTGCTCCAATCAGCCCCAGTTCTTCAGCAATAACAGGGAAAATCATGTCTGTATGTGCTTCCGGCAGGTAAAACATTTTCTGTCGTCCCTGTCCCAGACCGACTCCCCGGATACCGCCTGCGCCAATAGCAATCAATGATTGCATTGTTTGAAAACCAAGTGATTGAAGATGCTGGGCGGGATTCAGCCATGCGTCAACGCGGTGTTGAATATAAGAAACGTTTGATACAGCATAAAATGTTAGAGAGCCGAATGCTGCAAGAGCCAGAAAAAGCTGGTAAAATGGTATTCCTGCAATGAACAGCATAAGTCCTGTCAGGAACATCAGAATTAGGGCTGTGCCTACTTTGGGTTGGGCTATCAGCAAAATGACGATAATTCCTGTGACAACAATCGCAGGCAGGAATGAGTCTTTGAAATTTTTTATTTTGCCTGTTTTTATACTTAACAAATGTGCCAGATAAAGAACCAGTATCAGACGAATTGTTTCACCGGGTTGAAAAGATACGAAACCAAAACGGATCCAGCGTTTGGCCCCACTTACCGTATGTCCGATTCCGGGCATCAGAACCAGGAACAGCAGAACAATTGAAACAAATGTAATGGGCAGCAGATATTGCTGAAATTTATCCAGCCGCAGACGTGAGGCCATTACCATACATATGCTGCCGACCAGGAACCAGATTATCTGGCGTTGGAAGAAATATGCCGGGCTGTCAAAACGATATCGCAATGCTGCAGAGACGGCGCTGGCATCATACACCATTAAAACTCCGAATGCGGCTGTGATGGCCGTTGTCCAAAGAATAATCGAATCTGATTTCCAAACACTATCGTTCATTGCTATTTGGTTCCATAGCCTGTTGTCTGCAAAGCTTTCAATGCTTCTTCACGATCATCAAAACGGTAAACCTCATGTCCTATAATCTGATAATCTTCATGTCCTTTACCTGCAATTACAACTGAATCGCCGGTTTGGGCGATGCGTATAGCCATTTGGATGGCTGTTCGTCTATCGGGTATAATTCTATATTCATTTTTTTGATCTATACCCGGCAGAATATCGTCGATAATTTTTGACGGGTCTTCTGTTCTTGGATTATCTGATGTTACGATAGACAGGTCGGAACGGGTGGACACGGCTTCGCCCATTAAGGGACGCTTGCTGGTATCACGGTCGCCTCCACAGCCAAATACAGTGATAATTCGTCCTGGAGTGATGAGCTTGACTGCATCCAGCAGATTAACCAATGCATCTGGTGTGTGTGCATAATCTACGAACACCTGGAATGGCTGCCCCTGACTGATCTGTTCCATTCTTCCCGGAATGGAGCTCAGATTATTGAGCACTTTTGCTATTGCTTCAGGGTCATATCCAATTGCCATTAGTGACGCTGTTGAGGCAAGGGCATTCTGGATATTATGTCGACCTGGAATAGGCAACCTGGCTGGAAAAACACCTTCAGAGCAGACCAGGTCGAATGAATTTGAATCAGCCTGTAATTGAATGTTTGTAGCGGTAACATCTGAGGGTCTTTCCAGACCGTATGTTCTAATCGTTCGATAATCCGGAATCATTGGACGAAAACACTCTGAGGACGGATCGTCATTGTTAAGGATTGCGGCGGCTGTCTGATCAATTTTACCTGGCATTCTGAATAGCCGGCTTTTTGCTGCCAGATACCTGTCCATGGACCCGTGAAAATCGAGGTGATCCTGAGACAGATTAGTGAATATGGCAACATCAAATCTCATTCCGTCAACTCTATGCCAGACAAGCGCATGACTGGACACTTCCAATGCCACAGCCTTGACATCCGCTTTTGTCATATCAGCCAGAATCTTTTGCAACTCAATGGATTCAGGTGTTGTTGCTCCCGTCGGAATATGAATGTTTTTGTAACGTGCCCCTATGGTTCCGATAACACCACACGTGTGACCAAGATGCTCAAGAATACTCTGCAGCATGTATGTAACCGTCGTTTTCCCATTCGTTCCGGTAACCCCGAATGTCTGCATTTTATCCGAAGGATTATCATAAAACTGACTTGCCAACAATGCGATGGTCTGACGCGGATTAAATGATCGGATTACAGCGACACCCGGGGGAAGCGATTCTTGAAAATCCTGGCTGATCAATAATGCGGAGGCGCCTTTTTCGATAGCCTGCGATATATATTGATGACCATCTGAGTGAAGACCTTTTAAAGCGACGAAGAGAGATCCGGGAACAGCATGTCTGGAATCCATCGTCAATGATGTAATATTTGTATCTGTCTCAGTGCTCACAACAACATCAGGACACATGCGAATCAAATCGTACAGTTTCATACAGTTTCTTTCCTTCCGGGTATTTCTCCAAGATAAAGTAGAGTTTTGTTGGCGATATTTGAAAAAACAACAGCAGTTACT
The DNA here is from genome assembly GCA_003558985.1 of candidate division CSSED10-310 bacterium. Lineage (GTDB taxonomy): Bacteria > CSSED10-310 > CSSED10-310 > CSSED10-310 > CSSED10-310 > CSSED10-310. The sequence goes on along the minus strand of PWNJ01000187.1, from coordinate 16,495 downwards.
TCACTTGCCCATTTGTGAATCCTGGGATCATCTATTACCACGCAAATACTGATACGTGGGTTTTCGGCTGGAGCGAACCCTGCAAACACACAGGTTACACTACCGGGCACATACGCTTTTTTGTCATGATCATATCGTCTGGATGTACCGGTTTTTCCCGCGGCAGAGAACAGTTCAGGTTTGGCTCGTGTCGCGGTACCCCTGGACACTGTCTGATACAGGATTTGAGTAATCGTATCAGCCGTTTGTTGCTCAATGATACGTCGCCGATCAAGACTGTTTCCATTCTGAACAATATATGGCTGCACTTGATATCCGCCATTTGCGAAAATGCTGTAAACAGTCGCTATTTGAAGAGGTGTCATGGCAACTCCGTACCCGATTGACAGTGATGCCGTAGCCAGGTCAGTCCAAGTGTGAGGTTTTCTGATATAACCTGCTTCTGAACCCGGAATATCCGGATTCAGATTTCGGCCGATACCAAATGCGCCTGCCAGTTCGTATAATTGATTTCCACCTGTTTTTTGAGCAATCCTGATTGTTCCGACATTTGAAGAATAGACAATCACATCTTCAGTTGAGATGACACCCAGATTTTTCCAGTCATTAAACGAGTATTGTCCAATGGTTAACTTGCCCTGACTGCAGTCAATCATATCAGTTAGTGAAATTGTGTTTAATTCGAGCGCTGCAGAAAGCGTTAATGCCTTGAATGTAGAACCGGGTTCAATCAGTTGCGAGACTGCTCTGTTGCGACGCATTTCAGACGGCACATCTGAAAATCTGTGGGGATTGAACCCGGGCTCTGAAACCATAGCCAATATAGCACCCGTTTCTATATCCATTACCACCACTGAACCCCATTAAGCAGATTCTTTTGTCATTATTTTTCTTAACTCAGAAGCGGCAATGTACTGAATAGTTTTGTCCAGGGTTAAATACAAATTCTGTCCCGATAGAGGTTCAGAAAGAACGACACTCTCATAACTGTAGGGGCGGGCCAATGCATCAAACGCCACCAGTTCTTCACCGGGAATGCCAGTCAGAAACTGGTTGTATTTAGCTTCCAGACCCTCCAGACCAATGTCATCGACTCCGGTGAAACCAATAATGGGCGCCATATCTGCTCCGGCTGGATAAAAACGCCTGTTTTCTTTTCGAAAAAACAACCCGGAAGCATTGATTTGCCCTATTTGAGCTGCAGTAGAGGGTGTAATGCCGCGTTGCAACCAGACAAATCGTCTGTTGGTTTGTTTGAGTCGGCTGTAAAAATCATCCGCGCTTCCGGGTAGTATATCTGCTAAAGCTTCGGCCAAAATTGCAGGGTTCCTGACCTGAACAGGGTCCGCGAACAGCGAATCACTCGCAAGACTAACAGCCAGAAGACTGCCATTACGATCCCGAATTGAACCTCGTGCAGAACTGATTTCAACGCGTCTATAGTGAGAACGAAAGGCTCTTCGGGCGTATTCATGTCCCTGAAAAACCTGAAGATGCACCAATCGGCTCATTATCAAGAACATGGAAATTATACCAATTGCAAAAACTGTTTTTACACGTCGATCAATCACTCTTCATCACTCTTTGATAAATGTCAGAAATGTTTGACTGTCAGGGAAAACCATCCCCCGGGATTCAGAAAAATGATCAGCTCGTTCCAAATCATGCAAAACTGATATTTCACATTCCAGCCGAAGATTGCTTTCTTCAAGCTCTTGAATGGCACGATGCAGTTCCTGTTGCTGATAGCCCATTCGGGTTTGTCTGGCCGCTGAGTCCACAATCAAAAGCGAAATAATCCAGATCGCCATGACTGTGGCTAACCAGACAAGTTGACGCCATCTCATTGATAATCTCCTTTCGGTGAAACAACCCGGACAGCGCAACGCATCTTTGCAGAACGGGCTCTGGGATTTTTCAGGACTTCTGTTGGCAACGGTGTAACGGGCTTTCGAGTTAACACATGTAACTCTGGACAGGTATTACACTGACATACCGGTAGTCCCGGAGGACACACGCAATGTGCCGATTTTTTCTGAAACCATGTTTTGACTATCCTGTCTTCAAGCGAATGATATGAAATAACCGCCAGAACACCGTTGTTGGATAAAATCTCTGTCGCTGCTTCAAGACCCTTCTCTACATATTCAAGCTCGTTATTAACCGCAATTCTTAAAGCCTGAAATGTTCGGGTGGCTGTGTCAACAGGTGATTTGGTGCGAAATACACCATGTATGACCTGCCTGAGATCGGCGGCATTTGAAAACGCTTTCTGAGTTCTGCGCCTGACAATTGCTCTGGCGATTCGTCGTGAAGCCTTTTCTTCACCGTATCTGAATATTACATCAGCCAGTTCAGTTTCGGTAAGAGTATTGATGAGATCGGCAGCAGTTAAACAGGATTCTGTTCTGTCGAATCTCATATCAAGAGACTGGGGATCCTTAAATGAAAAACCCCGGCCAGGTGTCTCAAGTTGGGTTGATGAGAGCCCTAAATCCAGCAGAAAACCTCTTACCGGCACACCCGAAGGAACATGATGTTTCCATGTGTCGCGGATACTGTAATTTCCATGAACAGGAATAAACCTGGAACCATATGATTTTAAGTTGTCTGAAGCGGTTCGAACGGCTGACTCATCACGATCAATTCCAATTAGAGTAACCGTGTCGGGAGTAACAGAAAGCAATAACTTCGCATGACCGCCCTGTCCCAGGGTTCCGTCAATGATGATACCATCAGCAATACCATCAAAGCAGGTCCTGACCTGGTCCAGCATTACCGGTCGGTGCAACGTCCCTTCTCCTTCCCATATAAAAACCCGGCTATACCGGGGAATCAAGTTCGTCAGTCAAATTATTAAAATGCTCATCATGCATTTTCTGGTTGATGCTGAATTTATCCTGAGCCCAGATTTCCATGCGATTGTTCAGGCCTACCAAAACAACATCATGATCAATACCAGCATAGCTTTTTTGCAAAGGAGTCAATTTGATGCGCCCTGCGCTGTCCCATGTCAAAGGACTTACACGCATTCCCCATAATCGCTGCAACTCACGTACTTTCTTGTTTAACAGTGATTTCGATTGTATCTGGTGATTGACCATATCAAAATAATGAGGTGTGAAGACCGTCAAAACACCGTCGATCATGACAATGTAAAGCTCCCGATCTTCACTTGTCTTCAAAGAGTTACGAAAACTTTTCGGAATACTGATCCGACCTTTGGCATCAATGTGCTTTTGGACAGCGCCGAAAAGTGACTTCGACATTAGTTAGTGCTCCAATCATTAAACGCTTGTTTACAGCGTTTGCAAGGTTCAACTCAGAGCCCTGTTGAGGTTTAACGGAAAACGTAAGCTGGGCTAAAATGGGAACCATTGGGCTCAATTGGGATTATCGTGAATAAATAGTGTTCTGTCAAGTACAAAATAGGGACATATATATATAAAATCGCATTTTGAGGTTGATAGAGATTATTTTGTCATGTTTGTAAAAGTGGGGTTGCAAAATTGTCACAAACAGTTTATATTTTATCTGATTCATTAAGGAAGGGGTATGTTTATATGACAACAAATCCCGCGGAGAAGGATTCGAACAAGCGCAAGTATCCGCGAAAGCCAATACGGGCTAACGTCAACTATTATTACAACAATCCCCGTTTAAACAGAACTATGACGGGTACGGGGTATACGCTAAATCTGTCTTCAGGGGGAGCGTTGATTCGAGTTGAGACGTATTTATCGATATTGAGTGAAATTGATCTTAACATTCAGACCAGTGATGGTCGGGTTGTTAAGACACGAGCTAAAGTAATTCATTGCAAACGAGTAGCGTTTAATCGTTATGATATTGGACTTCAGTTTATAACAGTTAAAAAGCAAATGTGATCAGTAATACATTGCTTTACGTGAATCTCTCTGATAATTTCCTACAGCTATGGCTTTTCTGACTGAAAAAAGTATATCTGTATTTTTTCCTGCGCATAATGAAATTGCGAATCTGGAACCTTTAGTACAACACGCTGTGAAGCTTTGCCCGGAGTTGTCCCGGGATTATGAGATCATCATTGTAAATGATGGCAGCAGTGATGGAACTGCAGAGTTGGCAGATAGTCTTGCGGAATTATATGACAGGGTTCGAGTGATCCATCATGATGGAAACCGTGGTTATGGCGGGGCGTTGCAGAGTGGTTTTCGGGGCGCTGTCGGGGACCTGGTTTTTTATACTGACGGGGATGCTCAATTTGATTTGGGTGAATTGAGGGAAGTGATTTTGTTATCGGCCGGAGCGGATGTTGTTTCCTGTTACCGGGTTAATCGCCAGGACCCCTGGTATCGTATATTAAATACCTGGTTATTTGAGAAGGTTGTATTTTTATTTTTGGGTCTTCGGGTCAGAGACCCTGATTGTGCGTTTAAAATCTATCATCGACATGTTTTGGAGCAAATAAAGATGACATCCGAGGGGGCCATGATTGATGTAGAGATGTTGCTTCAGGCTCAACGAAGTGGTTTTCGTATTGTCCAACGTGGAGTTCGTCATTTACCCAGAAAAGCTGGTGTTTCAAGTGGTGGAAATGTGCGTGTCATTTTCCGGGCTATGGGTGAAATGCTTCGAATGCTCAGATTATATGGTAGTCGTTTTTCTAGCCGCAACTCCTTGAAAGCCACCCGGGATTAATCAGAAAATTTTTCATTGAAAGACACCATGCTGTGCTTGCTTTTGGTCAGGCAAACAACAGCGCCTCCTACCAGAATAATGAATGTAAACAGAAAGATTGCCAGCGCTGAGAAATCAACACCTTGATAATAGCCGACAATGGATGCTGTGAGTGCAAAGGTAATAATGCTGGTCAAGACGGATGCAGTTTTATTTGCACCCATGACAAACAGACTGGTTACAGGCAAGAAAAAAACAAACATCCAGCCTCCCCAAAATTCAATGCTCCGTGAATAATCCGAATAACTTCCGGTGATCCTTTGGGTTATCCAGCTTAAAAGCAATATAGTTAGAACTGCAGGTATCAGATATTTAATCAGGTAATCCCACCACACACCGATTTTCATTTCCGAGAATTCGTTTACGTGATTTCTAAAATCTGATGTTTTTGCAAACCAGCCGATAAACAGAGCCTGCATAAGGCAGACGGTCATCAGTCCGAACTGGTTCATAAAATGATCGATGACATCAAGCCATAAAAGACCTGCTCTGGTGCAAAAAAACAGTCCGAAAGCAAAACCGATTATACTGACCAGGGCTATTGTTGGAATTCGGTTGGTTTTGAACTTATCCATTATACCTGTGACAACTGATTCGACCAATGAAAAGGCGGATCCCAGACCGAGTAAGAAAAGCATAAAAAAGAAAAGAACACCGACAGTTTTTGACATGACTGGCATTAAACTGATGATAGTGGGATAAGTCACAAAAACCAGTGATGGCCCTGCTTCGACGACAGATTCGACAGGTTGTCCGGTTGTGTGCGAATAGTATCCCAGGGTTGAAAAGACGACAAGGCCGCCGATAAAGGCGGTGGTTGCGTCCATCAGACTGATTATAAAGGCATTATTCACCAGATCGGTTTTTCGTGGAAGAAAGCTGGAATACGCGATCATGACGCCAAAGCCAAGAGATAGTGAAAAGAATGCCTGAGTGTAGGCTGCTGTCCAGACTTCCAGGTTTTTTAACGCCGAAAAATCGGGTGTCAGGTAAAAATTCAGACCATTGACAGCGCCGGGAAGTGTTACTCCTCGAATCAGGAAAAGTATCAACAGCAACCATGGTATCAGTACAACAAAATAAACGACTTTGCTTAATGATTTTACACCTTTCCAGACTGATGCCATCATTGCGAGCCATGTGAACAGTAAACCGAACATTATCCATGGTTGAAGTCTGCCTATTTGATAATGGCTTTCTGACAGGTTCAGAAAGTGATTGTAGAAGAAATCACCGGGGTTATCTCCCCATGCAAGTGTAAATGAAAAACCGACATAATTCAGACACCAGCCAACGATAACTGAGTAGTAAATTGTAATTACAAAAGCGACCAGCAGTGCAAGCCATCCTAACCATTCCCAGTTTTTTCGTATTTTTTTAATTGCTTCCGGAGCGCCGGAAGCAGATTTATGGCCAAGACCGAACTCAAGTATCATTAATGGAATTCCTGTAGTAAACAGGGCAATCAGATATGGAATCAGAAATGCTCCGCCTCCATATCGATAACAAATATAAGGAAATCTCCAGACATTGCCCAATCCGATGGCGGAGCCAATCGCGGCCAGAATAAACCCCATTCGATTATCCCAGATATTACGATTTTCCATAAAACCTTCTTTCTGAAACAGGAAAAGATGTCCTGCGCGTTTCATACAAATTTAATTGTACCTGTCGTTGGAGTCAATCATTCATTTCATACCATTGACAAAACCAAATCTGCCGGTTACATGTTACTGTGTTGTCGATTGATTCAAACATTTTTCAGGAGTGAATATATATGATTTCAAAAAGAGCTGATAATATGCCTTACAGTCCGATTAGAAAGTTGTCGCCGTTTGCTGAAGGGGCCAAGAAACGTGGTATACACGTGTATCATTTGAATATCGGTCAGCCAGATATTCACACACCAGAGGAGTTCTATAACGCTATCCGGAATTATGACAATCCGGTTCTGGGTTATGGTCCCTCAAATGGTTTGCCAGAATATCGAACAGCATTGGCCAGATACTATAAAAGCTATGATATTAATGTGTCCGACAATCAGATATTTGTAACAGTTGCTGGTTCGGAAGCGCTTCTGTTTGCGTTGTTTGCGGTGACGGATTCCGGTGACAATGTTTTAGCAATGGAACCGTTTTACACAAATTATAATGGTTTTTGTGCTATGGCTGATGTGTCTGTTATTGGTATTCCGACTCGAGCTGAAGACGGATTTCAGATTCCCCCGATTGATGAGTTTAAAAAAAGACTTACGCCAAAAACAAAAGCGATTGTCATGTGTAATCCCAATAATCCCACCGGCGCTGTATATTCGGGCAAATCACTGCAGGAATTAGCTGATTTTGCGCGTGAGCACAATCTGTATTTTATATCTGACGAAGTATATCGGGAGTTTACGTATGATGGCCACAAACAAGTATCGGTGTTGCATTTAAATGGCATGGATGAATACGCAATAATGGTTGATTCCGTTTCGAAGCGGTATTCAGCGTGTGGAGCTCGAATTGGCTGTCTTGTAACGCGAAATGCCGGGGTTCTGGATGCGGTGATGAGAATGGGGCAGGCCCGGTTATGTCCTCCGACTCTTGAACAGATTGGATCCATGGCATCGCTTGAAGTGCCGGAAGATGTGATGCAATCGATAGTCAGCGAGTATAAGGTTCGGCGAGATATTTTGCATGAGGGGCTGAACAGCATTGATGGCGTATTTTGTGAAATGCCCTTTGGTGCATTTTATATGATGGCAACATTGCCTGTAGACGATTCAGATGATTTTGCCCGATATCTTCTGGAAAAGTTTGAATACAAAGGTCAAACAGTGATGCTTGCGCCAGGTTCAGGTTTTTATGCGACTCAAGGCTGCGGTGGCAATCAGGTCAGAGTAGCGTATGTCCTTAAGAAAGAAGATTTAATTGCTGCTGTTGAAACACTTGATCAAGCTTTAAAAACATACTTAAAGCGGTAATGTAAATCGTGAAATGTGAATCCGGAATCTGGTATCTGATAATTGATCATAAACTAAGCGGCAGTATGAATATGGCGCTAGATGAGGTATTGTTGCAACGAAAATCGGATATTCCGACACTTCGTTTCTATGAATGGGATACGCCTTCGGTATCAATCGGTATGGCTCAAAGTGTTGACAAACATATAAACGTGAATCATTGCCGGACTGAGGGGGTGCCGGTTTTTCGGCGTTTGACTGGTGGAAAAGCGGTGCTTCATGATAATGAACTGACGTATTCGCTGACTGGCTCAAAAAAGGCGCTTCCATTTAGTCTGAGTTTGCTTGATGCATATTGTGAAATTGGCAAAGCGTTTTGTCATGGATTGAAAAAACTGGGCATTGGTGCGATTCTTGCGGAAAGAAATACGCCACCGCTTAAAGGTATGATTTCGTCGTGTTTTGCGGCTGCATCATCCTACGAAGTGACTGTGGCCGGTAAAAAAATGCTTGGATCAGCACAAAAACGCACGCAAGACAAAGTTTTTCAGCATGGATCGCTATTGTTTAAGTATAATGCCTCAGCATGGGCGAACGTCATGAAAAACAGTCCTGAAAACATGCAGAACAAGGCAACAGATTTGCAATCACACCTTAGCCCGCTTCCTTCGGTGGCTCAGATACACCAGGCTTTGTGCGATGGATTTCAGGCTGTTTTCGGAATCAAGTTTGAGCGTAATGAATACACGAAATCAGAATATTCGCTAGCTATCAAGCTGGCGAAAGAAAAGTATTTCAACCTTGCCGACTGTCTTGACAATAATTGTGATTAAGCTGTAATCTCTATAGTTTGAATACTTTTTCAGAGGGATACCAGAATGGCAATAAACAAAAACAAAATTCTTAAAACTGCCGCCAAGTACACCAAAAAGGGACAATACCTTAAAGCGGTTAACGAATATCGAAAGTTAACACAGGATGACTATGGTGATAACAGCATTAATAATACAATCGGCGATCTGCTTCACAGAGCCAAAAACTATGCGGAGGCAATTCAGGAATATGAGAAAGCCGGGGAGTATTATGAAAAGAAAGGTTTTATTCCCAGAGCGCTTGCTATTTACAAAAAGATTTTGCGTCAGGATCCTGACAGGGAAAACGTGTATCAGAAACTGGCTCAGCTTTATGCAGATCAAGGGTTAATTCAGGATGCCATTAGTCAGTATGAGATTCTTGCCAGACATCATGAACATCACGGAAATATTGAATCAGCGCTGGATTCCTACAGAAACATTGCCGATCTGGATCCAGCCAATATATCTATTCGCGAACGTTTGGCGCGATTGTATTCTCAAAAAGGTTTCATCGAAAAAGCGGCAGATGAGCGAGTCAAAATTGGTGATGCATTCATTAAAAGGGGTGAATCCAGCGCTGCGATAAAAAGCTATGAACAGGCGCTTGAGGAGGTTCCGGAGCATGAATCTGCTTTCAGGGGGATTATCAGCGCTTATATTGATGATAACCGTACCGATGAAGCCAGACAAATGCTTGATCAGATTTTGGAACGAAACCCTGAAAACATTGATGCGCTGCAAAAAATCGGCCAAATATATATTGATAACAAGCAGATCGACGATGCGATCAAAGTTTACAAGAATATTTATGCAATTGATCCGACTCAGGATGGAGTCTGTGAAACTCTTGGCAAACTTTACATTGCGAAGGGACAGTTTTCTGAGGCATTCAGGTTTTTAAAGGAGATAATCTCGTTATCAATTGAAAGGGGTAATTACAAACGTGCTCTTGAGATATTAAACCGTCTTCAGGACCTTGATCCGGATAATGTTTCGATTCGTGAAAGAAAAATTGAGATTTATCAAAAGCTTGATAAGCATGATGAAGTAAAACATCTTTTCGAGGAAATCGCTGAAATTCATTATAATCAGGGACATCTTGAAGAAAGTTTCAATATTTATGAACGCTTGTTCATGATGGATCCCCATGATCAAAAGGTTAAGCATCGTTTGAATCAGGTTTCGATTGAATACCGGGGTCGTCCGATTGACACCAGCAAACTGGTTGAGGGTCCATCGTTTGATGAGATGGTGGAATCGGACTCTGCCCAACCATCTGTAAAACCAGAATCATCAGCTCCTGGTAAACATCAATCCGGCAAATTTGAGTTGGATATTGAATCTGACGACGATGTGCTTGAGAGCTTGTTTGATACGAGTGAACTTGAAAAGCCGGAATACTCGTCTTTGAAGCAGAGCGCTCCGACTGTTATCACACCCAAAGTGGTTGAATCAGAGGGTGAATCGGATGAAGAGGTTTTCACCCTGGAAGATGAAGCGGATATTGACAAGGATACGAAAACGGGAGCCGACAGTGATGAGATTGCAGCCGATCAGTTGCGGGAGTTCCGAATTGAAGCGGGTGTGTATATAAAATATGGTCTGTTGGAGAAGGCAGCGGAGCGGTTGGAGTCCATATTGTCAAAGCATCCTTCTGATGAAGAATCGCTTGAGAGGTTGACTGAAGTTTATGAGCAGTTGGGAAAGCTTGATCGAATGGCTGATGTGATTGACAAACGAGCTGAGCTATTGATTGAGAACAATGCTTTGGAACGGGCCAGGATGATCATTATGGATGCTTTAAAGCTGGTTCCGGGACACACTGGTCTTCTGGATCGTTTAAAAATGGTTGAGACTGATCAGGAGTCGGTCCAGACCGGGGATATGGCTCCACTTTTTGATCTTGGAGATGATCAGGAAGCTTTGGTATCTTCTTTGGGGTTGGATACAAACGCTGTTGGTTCCTTGGAAATTCCTTTGGGTAGCAAGATAGGCCGAGGGGATTCTTCCGTTATGGCGACAGATGATGGAGCGCTTTCCAAAGGGCTGGCTGAAGTGGTACGTGAGTTTCGTGAGGACTTGATAACTCGCGATCATGATCAATCACCGGAAACGCACTATAATCTTGGGATTGCGTATATGGAAATGGGATTGTTTGAAGAAGCAATATCCGAGCTGCAAATTACGATGGATTATCCGGAGTTTTTTGTTCAGACAGCGCCCATTCTGTCGCAGTGCTATTCACAGATTGGAGCATTTGACAAAGCTATGGCGGTGTTGACCAAAGCTATCAAACATTCAGCCGAAAACACTCAGGAATTAATGAATTTGAAATATGATCTTGCCAAAACTATGAAGCTGGCAGGACATAATACCAGCGCCGTTACTATATTCAACGAAATTCAGAGTGAACAACCAGGTTTTCGGGATGTAGAGCAGATTCTGTCTGATTTTGAAAAATCAGACTGAGAACGGTTTTTTTCGAAAAAAACAAGTTGACGTCGTTAGCAAAATTTTGCTAATTTTATTGTTGGTTTGGTTTAGATTGCGGGAGTAACTCAGTTGGTAGAGTGGCAGCTTCCCAAGCTGCAAGTCGCGGGTTCGAATCCCGTTTCCCGCTTTGAGCGTTGCAAGACGCTGTTATTTTTCATGAATATGGATATTCGTGAATTATCAGATAGGGAGATTTTTCATGCTTGCAATATTTCGGAACAAAGACCCCCGCCGTCCATTTGATCAGGAACCATCGGATAAAGAGCCTAAACCGGATACTACCCGGCAGCAAAGTGATTACGGCAAAACAAATCTGCCACCGCCAAAACCATCATTTGATCCTGTTCAGCCAACAATAGTCAAATCGCCAGATGGTTCCACAACAATAGGTAAAGATTTAACATTTGATGGTACGGTAAAAGGATCAGGTTCCATTCGAGTTGAAGGTGTTGTAAAGGGAACTCTTGAAGTTCAGAACGAGGTTATTATCGGAAGTGGTGGTATTGTTGAAGGCGATATAAAAGCTGATTTAGTAACAGTAGAAGGCAAGTTGGATGGAAATGTTGAAGCCCGGCAAAAAATCTCGATAAACAAAACCGGATCAATGAAAGGCAATATTATCGCTCCAAGAGTAGTTGTGGCGTCAGGCGCTGTATATAAAGGCAAAATAGATATGGAAGCGGCCTCAAAATTCCATCAGAAAAATGCGCCAGAAAAAACTGAATCAAAAAATGCTGACTCTTCGAATAAACAACCGCCTCCCAAACCTCCTAAACTGCCCGAAACAGCCAAACCGGTTCCGGGACCACCGCCACAAAAGTAGTGGCATTCTTGCCAGGTTTATGGCCTTTAAAATAAAGGTCGCTTCCAGTGCAGGGTTCTGTTTTGGCGTTAGAAAAGCACTGGACAGATTAATCGATATTCGAAACAATTCAACGCTTCCTGTGCGAACTCTTGGTCCGCTTATTCACAATGAACAGGTGTTGGAAGCATTAAAACATCGCGCTGTCAGAGAACTGGATGAAAGCGAAGATGTTACTGGCAAGCATGTTGTTTTACGTGCGCATGGCGTAACTCCGGATACTCGAAGATTGCTTAGAGAGCAAGGTGCGCTGGTCTGTGATGCTACTTGTCCTAAAGTGGGTCAGGTTCAGGCAATTGTTAAAAAATACTCACAAAGAAAATGCCCTGTAATCATTATTGGTGACCGTGGTCATGCTGAAGTTGACGGTTTGCTGGGTTACTGTCAGACATCCGGTCTGGTGGTTACAGGTCCTGAAGAAGCTGCACTACTGGAACAAGGCGCTGAAGCGTGTGTCGTTGCTCAGACAACCCAGGACCCCGTGATATTTGATCAAACTGTTAAAATCATCAGGACAAAATTCAAAGTATGTCATGTACACAATACCATTTGTGATGCCACTACTGAACGGCAGACTGAAACTATGGCGCTGGCAATGGAATCCGATGTCATGATAGTTGTGGGCGGTAAAAATAGCGCTAACACAAAACGTCTGGCAGATATTGCCGGGAAAAACTGCAAAGCTGTAATGATTCAATCGGCTCAAGATTTGTCTCCAAATGATTTTGAAGGTGTGAAAAGAGTTGCAATTACAGCAGGCGCATCAACTCCGGCATGGGTGATACGTGAAGTGGTAGAACGAATTCGGGTTATTGGATGGCAACAGTATGGAAAAACAGCCTCTCTGGTTTATCAAATGATGCGATTATTCAATACCTTTTCGCTGATCTGGGCAACCGGACTGGGATTATTGTGCTACTCACTACTGCTGGCATTAACTGGTGTGTCTGCCTGGCCAACTGCTACTGCTGTGGCTTTTCTTGTATGGATTTGGAGAATTTCCGGTCAACGGTTCAATCCCGGACTCGATATAGGCGTGTCAGCATTACTGGCAATGCTGCCGGCCATTCACGTTTACAAGCATACTACTGCGTTGCATACTGCTCTGGCAGCAGTTTTTCTGGGAGTTGTCTTTTTTAACCGCCTGCTCCTTTTCGATTGTCTGAACGTTCAGGCTGACAAAATTTCCGGGCATATTACTCTGCCATCACTGAACAAGAAAATACTGACAAAACTTGTCGTAATTGTTTGTATTGGACTGACATTATTGGCTGTCCTCGGTTTGATATGGCTCACTACAGATCCGGTTATAGCATTTCTGCTGATTATTCCGGCTGGTTTTACGTTGTTTTTATCCAGACGAATGAAAACACAAGGATGGTGTGATTTATACGATCTTCTTTATCTGGATGGGCCTGTCTGGATGACAGCTCTATTGACTATGTTGTTCAGGATCGGCTTTTAAAATCTCTCCGAACAGGTGTTCAGTGATTTGAAGTAGCAACCTTTTATATGCTAATCAGTCCACATAAAGGTTTCAATATCATAGCATAGAATGTTGTTATCCGGATCAAGCAAAGCACCCCAGAATGATGATTGACCAGAGCCGGCGCTCGATGGCCATGTAAAGGAGAGTATTGACATTGTTTCATCATGGTCCTGGATCAAATCAATAAACTCACAGTCAAAAGTGTCGGTCCATGATGGCCAGAACCAGAAGTGTCCATATGCTTCCAGAATAACTAATGTCATGATGTTTGAATAGGGATTACCTGGATTGAAGACTCTGATATTTAACTCAAATGGGTCCATCCCGGCGAATACAGAGTCATTCATTATGACTTCAATTGAAGCCTCCTGATATTGAAGGATTTGTCCCAGATCGGTTACCGCCCAGGCACGGGACATGTCAGGCATCACGATATCATTGATTTGCCAGGTTGTTAGTGATGTAATTTCCTGCCAGCCGAAAATGGTATGTTCCACGATTCTGCCACGGGCGCCAATAGCAAATCCCCGGGTTTTGTGTACAACAGGTTTAACAACGCGTTTTTCATACCCCTGCCATCTTTCCGTCCAGCCAACCTCAGGAATGTACTCATAGATCAAATCCAGATCCCAGTTTGGAAGACGAGTTCCAGTGACTATCGGGTATCCATTGGCGTTCAAACAGATTCCGAATATATGTAAGTTTACCGAAGGTATATGCCACGTGTTTCCATCCCAGTCGGTCCCATCAAAATGATAGATTTGTTGAGCTCCGGCAATCCATATGTCGTCCTCACTTTCCACAATCAGTTCTGTATGATTTCCCGCAAATGTCTCCAGGGTAACTATTTCTTCGCCAGTCCATTGCTCCAGTTTTGTACCCTGAAGAAAATCATAACTCAGAAAATAAACTTCATTAGAACTGATGACAGAAACAGCGTTATACATGCGCCCTTCCGATTCAGAAGGAAATTCGTGCCATGTACCGTCTTCATAACGCAAAATAGCCCCTTCTACTCCAACGGCCCAACCTTCTTCAGAATTTAACATGGAAATGGATTTCAGGCTGCTTTCAACAGGGGTATCCATGATAATCCATTCATCACCATCATAATGCAGAATAACGCCTTTCGCACCGGCGACAAAAAGTTCATCTGCATCAACATGGCAAATTGCATAAAGATTGGTTGTTACAGGCGAATCCAGAAGCAGCCAGCCTGCATTTACAGAGACTGCAAACAATAATCCCAAAACACCCGCTGCAATTTGTTTCATAATGAAATCTCCTTCTATGAAGCAACTTGAAAAATAAACATGTTGATTATACCCAAATCAGTTCCAGGAAGCCACAACGACTGATCAAAAATGTCAGATATCAGTTTCTAAAAGATTTCACCAATTGCGTTCCTGTCTTGAATACTTGCATTGAACACTGTACATTACGATGTTCTGATGTTTGGTCGGATTTGGAGGAATACGAGTGCTGGAATCAATTCGTGAATTATATCGTTATCGAGCTCTGATTGCTGTTCTGGTATCCAGAGACCTTAAGGCGCGTTATCGCGGTTCTGTTCTGGGTTTCATGTGGTCGATGCTTAATCCCTTCATGATGATGCTTGTGTATTGGCTGGTTTTTTCCATTTATCTTAGAAATCCGATGGAAAACTACCATGTTTATTTGTTTTGCGGCTTGTTACCGTGGTTATGGTTTTCTGCCAGTCTGCTTGAAGGATGCAGCTCGATTATTTCGGGAGCGAATCTGGTAAAAAAGGTAATGTTTCCGGCTGAAATCCTGCCGCTGGTAGTTGTCCTCTCCAATTTGATTCATTTCTTTTTCGGATTACCTATCCTGGCCGGTTTTTTAATGTTTTATCGAATAGCGCCAGGTTTTAACCTGCTGGCTTTTCCGCTTATTGTGATCATTCAATTTGTATTTACATTTGGACTGGTTCTGGCGCTGTCTGCATTATCTGTCCATCTTAGAGACATTCAGCAGATATTGAACAACCTTGTGACATTATGGTTTTTTATGACTCCGATTGTATATCGTATGATTGACCTGAACCTGGATGCGCAACCCCGAGTTATTTACATTGTCATGAACATGAATCCGATGAAACATATCATGTCTGCATATCACAGGATGTTTTTACAAAATATGTCGGATGGAAAAGAGTTTGTTTTCAATTTGCAGTTACCGTGGACAGGTTTGTTGGCAGTGTCAGTTTTATCGTTGCTATTGCTGATGGTTTCCTGGCGGATATTTAATCGGTTCAAAACCGGTTTTTCGGAGGAAATCTGATGAGTAAATATGTGATACAAATGTCTGATATCACAAAGTGTTTCAAAAAGCACAGTCGCCGCAATCAATTTTTAACGCTTAAAAGTACGTTGATTCGCGATTTTTGGAATTTGAAAAAGGGCCGACAGGATGAAACAGACAATGAGGATGTTTTCTGGGCTCTGAAGGGTTTAAATGTTAATGTTCGCAAAGGTGAAACGATTGGTTTTATCGGTTCAAATGGTTCAGGGAAATCAACCGTCCTAAAATTGATTGCCGGTATTTTAAAACCAACATCAGGATGTATTGATGTCAAAGGTCGCTTGTCTGCTTTGATCGAGCTGGGAGCGGGATTTCATCCGGAAATATCGGGTCGTGAGAACATTTTTATCAATGGCATCATGCTGGGGCTGACAAAGAGTCAGATCCGCGACAAATTTGATGAAATAGTTGATTTTGCAGATCTTCGTGATTTCATCGATAATCCGGTAAGAACCTATTCGTCGGGAATGTTCATGCGTCTGGGATTTGCTGTAGCTGTTCATGTGAACCCCGACATTCTTTTAATTGATGAAGTTCTTGCTGTTGGGGATCAGACATTTGTACATAAATGCCTCGAACGCATTTTTGATTTTAAAAGACGTGGCAAAACAATTGTTGTGGTCAGTCATGACCTTGGCGCAGTAGAACGGTTATGTTCACGTGCAGTATGGCTATCTCATGGAGTGCAGAAACAGGAAGGTGATTCCAGAGAAGTTATAGGGTCCTATTTGCAGTCAGTATCCAAAAATGAAGAAAAACGTTATGCTTCTGAACATGAACAGGTCCAACATGCATTGCAGAAAGAATTTGAT
>PWNJ01000258.1 GCA_003558985.1 candidate division CSSED10-310 bacterium | reverse complement strand
TGTCTGTCGGTTCAGGTGTCGGGGTATCCGTTGGAACTGGCGTATCCGTGGGCTCGGGTGTTGGAGTATCGGTCGGAATCGGCGTATCTGTCGGTTCCGGCGTCGGTGTATCAGTGGGCTCTGGAGTCGGGGTAGCTTCACATTCAAATGTGAACGTGCCGGATTCCGCTTCAAAACCAGCAACATCATCAAAGAAATTGAACGGCGTTATCGAGCTGGTATCTCCCTCGATGCAACCATCACAGGTTACAACAAATGTAAGTTCCACCAGGACACCGTTGCTGCCAGCCGGTATTTCATTTGGAGCTATCGCAAAAGCGGCCATGGAGACGACTCCAGGTGATATTTCATTGCAATCGAACAGAACCCATCCGGGATTCAGGTCACCCGGAGCACAGGACTGATATTCAATCATGTCAGGATCAGATTCCACACTGATCGTAAACACATCTACAACAGTATTCGGATTCGACATCCAGATCTCAACGATAATAACATCGTCCGTGCAACCTTCAGCATTCAGCACATAAATCACATCGTCTTCCAAAGGCGGTGTCGGTGTGGGATCAGGTATCGGAGTATCAGTAGGTAAAGGCGTGGGCGTGAAATCTGGAGTAAATGTCGGCGTAGGTGTAATCAGATCACACGTATAGGTAAACTCACCATCAACCGTATCAAAACCAACCAGATCATCGAATAAATCTCCAAGGATCAATGCCTCGATTTGACCTTCAAAACAATCCGGACAATTAACCGTGAATTCCACCAGAGCCACTTCACCGGCTGACCCTGCAGGAATCTCATCAGAACCAAATGCGCCTATAGTGATAACTCCCGGCTCTGATTCGTTACCGGCAAACATTGTCCAGCCCCCCGGCGGTTGTAAACTGCCAGCCAATGTCTGATTATAGCTTAAAACATCCGTGGGAAAGTCAAAGTTAATCGTCAATGAAGATACAGGTGTATCCCCGTTAAGAATAACCACCGGAATTAAAATAACATCGGTGTCACACCCTTGATCGCTGCCCAGCTCAACCACATCCTGAGCCATTGCAACATTCAAACCCGAAAGCATTATGAATAGCAAAACAGCAATTACACTGTTTAAGGAACAACGATAGTTCTCTTTTTGCTTCATGAAATGATCCTCCTCCAAATCCCTCGTAAATCCTGGCAAAAAATTAAAATAACGCCATAACGAATTCATTATATCATGATGAACAATAGAAATTCAAAAAAAACTTCGTGTCTGGTCGCCTATAAATTATCCTGATATAATTCTTCTATTACTTTGATCAATTGAATATAATTTCTATACAAAATCTGGCATGCTGAGGTCACATCAGAACCACACCCCTTAACTGCCAGCCGTTCAAGTTCTTCAGCAGATACGCGCAGACTTTCCGCGCCAATTGTGGCTGCGGATCCCTTTATAGTATGTGCTTCAGAAGCAATTAATGAAAAATCATGTCGCAAAATAGCATCGCGTATAACATCTATCCTTTTTCGTACATCATCAGTAAAGATTGATATTATTTTTCGCACTGTTTCATAGTCGTTATCCATACGTTTGAGCAGATTACCCAAATCAAATTCGGGGATTGAAATATTACTATTATCAGATATCTTCATTTCATTCCTAAACAATTTCAATAAAAATGCGGTTAAAATGCATCCAAAGCTAACCTCTTGTAATTAGTATAAATGTTTCGACTGGATGAATCAAATTTAATTACCAGTTGCCGGGCAGTAAACAAATATTTATGCCATCAATATTCACAAAGATAGCACACTGTTTTAAACAGTAAATTTTGATTGACAAAAATAATTAAAGCGTTATGTTCCGGACAGAATTTTTGGTATGTAAGGAGGAGATACCATGCAGGAAGACAAGCTTTTAATAGACATTGTATATAAAAAAGACCTGAAAACAGACCCTCAAGACACAATTGTTAATATCATTACGCTTGAGGGTCTGAGCGAAGCGCTTGAACAGAAAGACCGTTTTACGGTATCTCAACTGAATGTTCTGGCTCAGTCGCGTACACTGGGTACCTTTTCGGGTGAATGCAATGATGTGATGATACATATTCCGGACAGCGGTGATGCACATGTGCACCTGTTTGTTGGACTTGGATCACGAGATACTCTTAACACTGTTGTTTTTCGTAATGCAGGTGCGGGTCTGGCAAACCGGGTAGCAAAAATGAACATACACAGCATGGTGCTTGATCTGTCACTCCGTGCCAATCTGGAGCCATTCACGTCCATCAAGCCTTTCGTTGAGGGTATAGCGATTGGTTCGTATACATTTTCGAAATATTTTCGCGAGAAGAAATCGTTTCCTCTGGGAAAGCTGACAGTTGTTATTCCGGATTACATGAACCGGGCGGATGCGCGAAAATCCATGGCCGATGCCGCATTGAACATTCAGGCCAGCAATATTTCGCGACATTTGACGAATGAGTCATCCAACAACAAGACTCCCGAGCTGTTTGAATCGCTGGTGTATGAAAATCTTGCCACGGCTCGTCTGGATTTGCACACCATGCTGGACGATGAACTTTGCAATGAAAAACTGAATCTTCTTAGAGCAGTTGGTCAAGCAGGAAGCGACAGACCGCGCATGCTGATTATGGAAGACATACGTCTGGACCGATCATTTTGTTTGGGCATTGTAGGCAAAGCGGTCACATTTGATGCCGGGGGGCTGATGTTGAAATCACCGGAATCACTCCCCTATATGCGTGATGACGTTGCTGGAGCCGCTTCAGTCATTGGGTTGATGTCAGTATTGCGTGAACTGAACCTCGATTTCAATGTTGTCTGCGCCATTCCAATTGCTGAAAATCTCCTTGATTCCAAGGCCTATCGTCCGGCAGACGTATTTAACACACGCTGGAATCTGTCTGTTGAGGTTACCAATACCGACAGTGAAGGGCGACTGATAATGGCGGATGCGTTTATGTATCTTCAGGATATGTATCAACTGAACGCATTGGTTGATGTTGCAACCCTTACCGGAGCTATTGCCCGGTCACTCGGTAACAAAATGTCTGGATATTTCACCAATGATGATCGAATGAGTCATTTGCTCGAACAGGCACAAACACGCAGTTGCGAAAAGTTCTGGCGATTTCCGCTGGAACAGTCGTATCGTCACCTTTTGAAGAGTGCGTTTGCATACGTCAAAAATGAAGGGGGCAACCCCAAAGCGATTTCGGCAGCGCTTTTTCTTGAAACGTTTGTCAAAAATGGAGTGCCGTGGCTGCATATGGACCTGGGAAGTGTCATTTCCCCTGGAGTTGACGATCCTTTATACGGCAATCCTGAGTATACAACAGGAATTCCGGCAATAACACTGGTTGAGTTTTTGCGTTTGCTTAACGATAATCTGAAACAGTTTGACTATTAACTTGACTGGTTTAGCGAGCGCCATTTGAACAGCTCGTAGAGGTGCCAAATGGAATACAATAAAAAACCGAATGTGTTGTTTACGTGGCCTGGCACGGATTCACTACGGCAATATTTCGATGCTGAGTTACAGGATATTGCTGTTCCCATGTTTCCCGAAACCCGGGAACCGTCTGATCTGATTCCACTGGCAGCGCACGCGGATATTATTGTCGGCTGGGCCATAACCGAATCACTTCTTGAAGCCGCGACGAAGGTTCGTCTGGTTGTTATTCCAGCAATCGGTGTCGAACGCCAGATTGAGACGCTAAAAAAATTTCCGCATATCACAGCAGTCAATTCGCGCGGTAATGCAATCCCAACTGCTCAACATGCCGTTGCTCTGTTGCTGGCTGTAAGCAATTTCATACCGCATTTTGACCGGCACATGCGAAAAGGCCTATGGCGCGCTGAAAATGATCAACCCTCGTCACTTCTTCTTAACGATGTCCCGGTGGGTGTCCTTGGCGCCGGCACAGTGGGACGTGGCATTATTCATCGTATTAAAGGATTCGGACCCGAAATTCTGTGTTGCTCCCGCACTGGTCAACCATTGACAGAATTTCCGGACATACCTGTATTGCCGGTAACTCAATTAAACGAATTTCTTTCCCGAATACGCATCCTCATGGTAGCAGTACCAGCAACTCCAAAAACGAATAACATGATTGATACTGAAGAAATTTCGCTGCTTCAAAAAGATGGCATTATTATCAATGTGGCCCGAGGTTCGGTTATCAATGAAAAAGCGCTTTACGATGCTTTGGACAACCGAATATTAATGGGGGCCGGCATTGATGTATGGTACAATTACCGTCCGGAGCCGATTAATGGCAAACGGTTTCCGTGGACATATCCATTTCACCAACTGGACAACGTCGTCCTGTCACCTCACCGGGGAGCTTCACCACTTCAACGTCCCGGACGGTTTGACGATGTGCTGGAAAATGTTCGGCGATTTATCAATAACAAACCACTATTAAATGTTTTGGATCCGGAAGTCGGCTATTAATTGAGATTATCCACTCCGCACCACGGGTTGATTTTTGACGTCCAACTTTTTAGACTAATGCGGCGTTTAACGCGGATGTAACGCGCCGCCTTACTCTTTTTTTATCCGGAATTGAGATATCATGCGTTTTACGAAATCACATATAGCCGCTATCGGTATTGAAAAAGCGCCCGAAGTTGTTACGTCTGAAATGATAGAAGCTCGTCTTGAGCCCC
>PWNJ01000104.1 GCA_003558985.1 candidate division CSSED10-310 bacterium | reverse complement strand
TATAATGTGGGCACCGACGGCGTGACCGTGAAAACAGAGAGCGGTGCGACCGTGCACGCGAAATGGATCGTCTTCGCCACCGGTTACGAAGTCGTCGAAATTCTCAGCCGCGACATCGTCGAGCTGAACTCCTCATTCGCCTTCGTCAGTGAACCCCTCGAGGCCTTTTCCGGTTGGTGGAAAAAATGCCTGCTTTGGGAGACGGCGCGTCCCTACCTCTACATGCGGACGACGGTGGACGGACGGGCGATTGTCGGCGGCGAGGACGATTCAAGGAAAACAACACCCCGATGCCCGCCTCTTTCGGTTTGATCGGTGACTCGACCCCCCTACCCCAACAAGAAATCGATGCCAATTGGCACACAAGAAAGGGCACAGCAAAGGTGAATAGACCTTTGATTGTACCCAAGGAATTACCCGGCGAGGGCGGAACAGAAAATCAACGTGCAGACCGCTGAATTGACTCGCCAGCGGCCTCAGTATCCTTGCCAACACCTTCCATTGTATTGCAGCCGGTTACGATCATCGCGCTGATCAGCGCCAAAACGGTGAAGAGTGAACGAAGTGTGATTCTTTGATTTCCAGTGTTTTTCATAGGATCCACAATACGTTACATTCGGTCCTCACGCCATGGGGTGTAACCCTACACAGTATAGTCGTTGTGTGGCAAAGGAAGGCCATAAAAGAATCCACCGGTGAGAACGGCGAAAGTGGACAGCAACTCTGCGTTACGACCCGAGTGGAATGCGCACTTCGATCGTCGTGCCGGATTTCGCCCGACCGGCGCGGCGGACGGATTTTACCTCGAGGGCACCTCCCGAGTGGATCGCCCGCTCGCCCATGCTGAGCAGGCCGAGGCCACCGTTTCCTTTTCGTGGGGTTGGATGATGCTCCGCGTCGAAGCCGATTCCGTCGTCATGGATCATCAACTGCACGTCGGCGTCCCGCTTCGTCAACCGCACCGTCACGTGGCGCGCACGGGCATGCTGCTCCACGTTTTTCAAGGCTTCCTGGAGAATACTGTAGAGCGTCAACTCAGTGTCGGCGGGCAGTCGCGCGGGCAATGGCGCGCAGGACAATTTAATGGACACGCCCGTTCGCTCCGCAAATTCCATGGTGGTGGCGCGCAGCATGGCGGCCAGCCCCAGCTCTTCCAATACACCGGGCCGCAGTCCACTCGAGATGCGCTCCACTTCTTCGGCCGTCCTCCCGAGCATCTCGCGGAGTGTGATGGCCTCTTGCTTCAGGGTGCCTTCGTGGTCCGAAAGTCGGTTCGCCAGCGTCTGGCTGCGAAAGAGCATGGCGCAGACCAACTGGGTGATATGATCGTGCAACTCGAGGGCCACGTGCCTGCGCTCGGCTTCCTGCGCTTGCACAACGCGGTTCGTCAACGTGCGCAGCATTTCCTCGGTCCGCCGGGCCTCGGTCATGTCCGTCACCACCATGGCGAGGGCCGCGCCGTTGGCGCCTTTGCGAGCGAGGGGACGGAGGGAGATTTGCACCGGCAACCGCGAACCGTCACAGGCAAGCAGATGCACTTGGATTTTGGCGCCGGCATTGGCCGCCTGTTTATCCAGAAGTCGGAGCGCGGCACCGTCGGTGGCGGAGAGAAAACGGCGGAACGCACTTCCCGTGACCTGCTCGAGCGGGCATTTGACCATGCGGGCGAAGCACTGGTTGGCGTAGAGAATCGTCGTGTCGGTCGCCAGCGTCAGCGCCCCTTCGCTCATGGATTCGATGAGCACGCGATAGGGGTGCTCCGCACCTTCCAAGGTGAATACTTGCGGTCCGTTCTTGCCGGTGGTTACGATCGCGTCCACTTCGCCGGAGTGAATGGCCCGCAGTGTTTCCTCCGCTTCCGCGAGGCGCGCACGGAGTTCCCGGATATCGGGTGCCGGCTCGCCGGATGTTGGCCGCTTGACCGGGTGATCGTCTCCGGGGGGCAACGGGTCGGAAGGTCGCTGACGGAGACGTTTCAAGGTTACGCCTTGGTTTTAGCGTGTAAATCCAATCCGACGAATAACCGGGTGGTGCTCGCCAGATCACCAATGAACCGGCGCACGGGTGGCGGCCGTTCTTTGACCAAGGTCGGGGTCGCGACGATTTGCCCATCGCGCGCGAGGATGGGTTGCTGATAGACGTCGATCACTTCCAGCTCGCAGGTGCCATTGCACTCGGTTTCGCACAACTTACGCGCGCGCAGAATGGCCCGGCGCGACCGTTCAGTGGCTCCCGCCACGTAAAGTCGCAGTAAGCACTTGCCCGGGGCGCGGGTGGCCAGGGCCTTTTCAAAAGCCTTGGTCGTACTGCCGCTTTTTTTGGTTTTCATAGACCATCGTCACGGTTAGGGACCTGCGCGCAAGTCCAAGCCCACGAGCACCCGTTCGGTGTCGGACAGATCGCCGATGATTTTCCGCACGGGTACCGGCAACTTGCGCACGAGCGTTGGAATGGCCACGATCTGGTCGCCGCGGGAAAGCATGGGTCGCTCCAACAGATCAATCACCTCGATGCGGTATTGGCCTTTGAGATGGTCTTCGCAGATCTTCTTCAGATTCGAAAAAGCCGTCAGCGATTTCGGCGTCTGGCCGGCCACATACAGGCGCAATTTCCAGACTTTCCGGGGGCGGTCATTGGCGCTGTTTTCGCGTCGTTTCGGCGTTTTTGTGTTCATCGTTTACCCTTCGATCCGGAGGTGCTGTTCGTGCGGGCCGTGACTGTGGCATCCGCCTTGCGTATACGGGCCAACTCGGTCCGCAGGCGCGTTTCCGTGCCCGCCTGTTCGTCCAGAAGCCGTAGTTCCGCTTCTTCGGTTTCGTATTCGGCGCGCAGTGTGGCGATCCGTTGTTCGAGCGTCGCGCGTTTACGCACCAATTCGCTCTTGCGTAATGCCGTCTCCTGCCGGCTTTTCAGCGCTTCGGCCTGTTCGCGGGCAGCTTGGGCAACGCGGGACGCACCGGTCAACACGCCGCTGGGGCCAATGTAAGCGTCCACGAGGTCAACGCCCCGATTGGAAATCACGAACTCGCGGACCTGATTCGAGTGCGCCATGCCGCGCGCCTTGATCACGTAGAGCACACGGTTGCGTTCGCCGTTGCCTTCGAAATCCTCCAACAACAACCACGAGTCCATGAGCGAGGACATGGCGATTTCACTTTGTTGCAACGCGTTGTCGCCGCGCGTCAGACTGGTGAAGAGGGAAGTGACCTGTGCGCCCTTCAGATAGTCAATCAGCCTTGTCACCATCCCTTTGGTTTCGGAGTCGGAGCCCGCGACCAACAGACTGGTAATTGGGTCCACGATGACGACCTTGGGTTGAAACGCCGCGATCTCCTTGAACATGGTGGCCAGGTGCATTTCCAGACCGTAGAGAGTGGGCCGTGCCGCGTGGAACCGCAAGAGGCCGCGTTTGACCAAGGGCTCCAGGTCCAACCCGATGGAACGCATGTTGCGGATGGTTTGGTTGGGCGATTCCTCGAACGAAAAACAGAGCACGCGCTCCCCGCGCAGGGCGGCCGCTTGGGCAAAACAGGCGGAGATGATGGACTTGCCGGTGCCGGGCGTTCCCGTGATCAGAATGCTGCTGCCGCGATAGAAACCTTTATCGCCCAGCATCGCGTCGAGCCGCGGGATACCGGTGGAAACCCGCTCGCTCGACACCTTGTGGTTCAACCCCAGCGAGGTGATGGGCAGCACGCTGAAACCCGCCTCGCCGATGAGGAAGGGAAACTCGTTCGTGCCATGCAACGCACCACGATACTTGACCACGCGCAGATGCCGCGTGGCAATCTGGTCGTGAACCCGGTGATCAAGCGTGATGACGCAGTCGGAGACGTATTCCTCCAGCCCGTGGCGTGTCAGCTGTGCGCGGCCGCGTTCCGCCGTGATGATGGCGGTCACGCCTTTGTCCTTGAGCCAGCGGAAGAGGCGGCGCAACTCGGCCCGCAGGATGGCTTCGCTGGGCAGGCCGGCAAAAAGAGCCTCCAGCGTGTCGAGCACCACCCGTTTGGCGCCGATGGAATCAATGGCGTGGTTGAGACGGACGAACAAGCCTTCCAAGTCATATTCGCCGGTCTCATGGATTTCACTGCGCTCGATGTGGACGTGATCGAGGACAATTTTCCTGCGGCGCGCCAAACCCGCCAGATCAAACCCAAGCGACTTGACGTTGGCCTTCAACTCCGTGTCCGTTTCCTCGAAAGACATGAATACGCCCGGCTCGCCAAATTGCGCGGCGCCGCGCACGAGGAACTCCGCCGCAAAGAGGGTCTTGCCGCAACCCGCTCCGCCGCAAATGAGCGTGGGGCGACCGCGCGGCAAACCCCCGCCGGTAATTTCGTCGAGGCCCTGGATGCCCGTGGGGCACTTGGGCAAATGATCTTTTGGTGACTTGGGGTTGTGACCACTGCTTTTCATTCAGGGAATCCTTTCATGGACGCGGAAAAGACCAAGATGACTCCGGTGCCGTCCAACGCAGCGAGATGGCACGCAGGTGCCTGCCGCTCGCTCTAGCGCGGGTTTGTGTTGCTGCGACAGATTCCTCAACTTCCAGATCACCTTTCCAGTTAACTCCCAAGCGTAACTATTTAGATGTTTGATGCCCGATGACGAGCATAAAATGCCGGCCTGAGGCACACGGTAGGGTTTCACCCCATTGCGAGGAACGCACATTATCATCTTGGCACCGG
>PWNJ01000218.1 GCA_003558985.1 candidate division CSSED10-310 bacterium | reverse complement strand
GATTTGTATGTACAGAACTATCTGAATCTGCGTAAAGCAATCGGTCTGATCGGCGTTCTGTTGCCGTTTGTTCTTGCAATCGGAGGACTCCTCGGTGGAACATCTTTGCAAACCTCATTGAGCAGTTATTACCATACTCCGATGCGCGATGTTTTTGTCGGAAGTCTGTGTGCGATGGCCGTATTTTTCTGGTCGTACCGCGGCTATGATTGTCGTGACAATATCTCGGCAAATATCGCCTGTGTTTCGGGCCTTGGTGTGGCGTTGTTTCCTGTTGCCGCCGGGGAATACCCTGGTTTAACAGCACGTGTGTTTGAAGTGATACATGTCATATCGGCCGCGGCATTTTTTCTGGTCCTGGCATGAATGTCCATTATTTTGTTCAGGTTAAGTGATCAAAAGCCGCTACCTCGAATGAAACGGATTCGAAACCGCGTGTACCTGGTCAGTGGCATCACCATTCTTGTTTGTCTGGCAGGAATCGTTCTGGTCTCTATTCCAGCGCTGAAAGAATCCATGAAATCATACAGACCGGTTTTCTGGCTTGAATCACTGGCAGTATTTGCTTTTGGAACAAGCTGGTTTGTCAAAGGAAAAACGATTCTGAAAGATCACTGAAATTGATCGGTGATGCCTGAATTCGCTTGTTGAGATGCAAATAATGTAAAATAGCAATTGATTATTATGGGCGGATGTTAAGGGTTAAGTTTTTTGCAGGAGGAATTTATATGAAGTTATACAGAATGATAACCAGTCATAAAGAAAAAGCGCATTTGCCTCCAGGCACACTGGTATATACCGGAGACGCTCCTCCTGAAAAACCGCGTCTGACATTGTTAAAATACAACAGGGACAGCTTTGAGGAAATATCGCTTGAACACCTGGAAAATGTGCGTCAGCATGTGGATGGGAACAGTATTGTATGGATTGATATTGCGGGGTTGTCTGATGTTAAATCCGTTGAATCAATTGGTTTGGATTTCGGTATTCATCCTTTGGTGATGGAAGATATTCTGCACACATCTCAACGACCGAAGTTAGAGGATTATGACGAATATATATTTGTAGTTGCCAGAATTCTCGAAATGGAACACGGAACGCTAACAATCAATTCTGAACAGGTCAGTTTTGTCATCAGTAAAAATATTCTGATCACATTTCAGGAATATCCGGGTGATGTGTTTGAACCTGTCAGAAACAGAATTCGAAATGGAAAAGGACAGATTCGAAAAATGGGAACAGATTATCTTGCCTATGCCTTGCTGGACGGTATAGTAGACAATTATTTTGTTATCATGGAATCAGTGGGTGAGGAAACCGAAGTTCTTGAAAATGATCTTGTAACACGTGCTGATGAATCAATTCGCCAAAGAATCTATTCCATGAAACGCCTGATGATCAATCTTAGACGGTCTGTCTGGCCACTTCGTGAAGTTATCAGCGCTATGGAGCGAAGCGAGTCGGGCATAATCACAAGAAAGACACATATGTATATTCGAGACCTCTATGATCACACCATACAGGTCATTGATACCGTGGAAAGTCTGCGCGATATTGCCAGCGGCCTGCTGGATACATGGCTGTCTGCTATCAGTAACCGAATGAATGAAGTGATGAAAGTGCTGACGATTATTGCTACGATTTTTATTCCGTTAACCTTTATTGCAGGTGTTTACGGAATGAACTTTGAATTTATGCCGGAACTTCATTATCGATGGGCATATCCTGCAGTTTTACTGGTTATGGTCGGCGTGTCTGTGGGCATGTTAATATATTTCCTTAAGAAAAAATGGATTTGAAATATCGCAAAGCAATTTAAGGCAAGTTTTCATATCTGAAACTTGTGTGCTGATACAGTTTTACCTGAGGCTGTGCGTCTGCCGATGCCCAGGCCATCTTTCTGAAGGTTCTTGGACAGGCTTCCTGCGTTGACCCGCTATAAAAGACAGTGCCGGTAAGTCATTGTTGAATAATACTATTTCAGGTTTCGCCTCA
Organism: candidate division CSSED10-310 bacterium; assembly: GCA_003558985.1. Taxonomy (GTDB): domain Bacteria; phylum CSSED10-310; class CSSED10-310; order CSSED10-310; family CSSED10-310; genus CSSED10-310. The sequence goes on along the minus strand of PWNJ01000218.1, from coordinate 2,741 downwards.
CTATTGTCATGTGCCGATTGTTAACGAACCAGAATCAAAAAATAGAAACCGATATTGTTTTTATTCAAAATACAGTTATACTGATACCATATTAGCCGGTTGATTGAAGGCCTGCTTCACTCAACCGTTGTTTTAAACTACTGCTTTTCAGCGATGGAGGAACTCAAATGAAAACAGTTTTATCAGTTATGGTTTGCGCAGTTATCGCAATGGGTGCGATAAACGCTCAAACAGTTTTGTGGGATAATGGGCCAATGGTGACCCAGGAAGGCGCCGGTGACAATGGCGCTGATATCAGTGAACTTCAAACAGATTTGGGTATGAATACGCTGGGGTTTGGGAATCAAATCCCGAACGACAATCGCCTGGCTGATGACTTTGTGATACCGCCTGAAGACGGTGAATGGAATATTACGTCCATTACGTTGTTTGCGTATCAGACCGGTACTTACAGCTATCCACCTGTATCAACAATGAACGATGTCAGAGTTCAAATATCGGATGGTCCGCCCTGGGACGGCGGCACGGTTGTATGGGGTGACCTGACGACCAACCGAATGTCTGAAACCGGCTGGACAGGAATTCAGCGCGTCACAGATACGACGACGCAGGGAAATCAGCGACCGATCATGTATCTTCAGTGTGATGTTGATATCACTCTGGAATCAGGCACATATTATCTGGAATGGATGCTTGGCGGCAGCGGTTCATCCGGACCATGGTATCCGCCGGTAACGATTGTGGGTGAAACAACAACCGGCAATGCCTATCAATTCACCAGCACCGGATGGAATCCGGCTAATGATACCGGCACGAATACCCAGCAGGCAGTGCCCTTTCTTCTGGAAGGAACCGGAGGTGAAAGCATATGTCCTCCGGGCAGTATTCCGGAAGGCGAACCGATATGTCATGATGATTACGAAGATGACTACAATGGCGGTTGTAACAGCGATCCTTACGTTTTCCAGGATATCGAATGCGGTGATGTGATTTGCGGCGAGTCAGGAACCTATCTTCTTGATGGATCGAATGCGCGCGATACTGACTGGTATCGGGTGGAAATGTATGAGTCCGGAACGATTACCTGGACAGTTGAAGCTGAATTTCCGGTGCTGATTTTCATTATTGATGCCGCGTCTGAAGACTGCTCAGATTTTGTCATCATGGAAACAGGTTCAGGCGATCCGTTTGAAATCGTTGAAATATCCGCTGATGTCGATCCGGGTGTTTACTGGCTGTGGGTTGCGCCAAGCGTTTTCGATGGTGTTCCATGTGGTTCAGAATATGTTGCCACTCTGACCTGTGATTCGGGAACCCCGCCAACACCTCCGCCATCACCAACCCCAACGCCAACACCACCACCTACTCCGACACCTGAACCTGATTGTGTGCATCACGGCGATGTTAACCTGGACGGTATCCTGTCTGCCGCCGATGCACAGTTGGCCTTTTTCATCGTTCTGGGCGAATACACCCCGACATATGAACAGGAATGTGCTGCGGATTGTAACGGTGACGGAGTTGTCACAGCGGCCGATGCACAATTGATATTCCTGACGGTTCTGGGACAGGGAGCTTGCGTCGATCCGCTCTAGCATTCTGTTTCGCTTGAGAATTCTGACAGGCTGTCAGGAATCAGGCACAGTCAGATATAGTATTACAAAACAGTGGGCGTCGTTTACCGGCGCCCATTTTTATGCCCCTTCCCTTTCCCCTTCCCAGCGATATGGCCACCAGCGGAGGAGCAGAGCAGAATATAAAGATGCAAGCAATGCGGCTGGTCTGATATGGTCGGCATATGGAGGTTGCCGGAGTGACTCACGCAGCAGAAAACGTGAAACGTGCCCGATTCCAAAGAGTTATTCTTATATTATTTATTCTTGCAATAGCAGCAGCGGCAAGGATTTACGGATATAACTGGGATCAGGGAAATCATCTGCATCCAGATGAACGAATGATTACGATGATATCCTGTGAACTTGGTATTCCTTCAAGTTTATCGGAATACCTGAATCCAGAGTTGTCGCCTTTGAATCCCTATAATCACGGACACACATTTTTTGTTTACGGTATTCTGCCGATCACCATGAACAAACTGCTTGTCACTGCTCTGGATATGGATACTTATCACCAGACAACAATTGTCGGACGGCTTTTCACCGCTGCCATCGATACGATGACCGTTCTGTTGGTTTACCTGCTGGCGAGTGTCCTGACGCGTCTTTACAGGCTTGATTCATGGGTCCCGTTTCTTTCTGCCGGATTGTATGCTATCGCCGTTTTGCCAATTCAACTGGCGCATTTTTTCACGGTCGATTCATTCCTGTGTTTTTTTATGACGGCGTCAATTTGGTTTGTATTCAGATTTCGGGAACACCTTCGATGGCAGGATATCTGTTTGAGCGCTGGTATGTTTGGATGCGCTATGGGCACAAAAATCAGCGCAGTATACTGTCTTCCTCTGCTTCTATGGTGTCTGATTCTGCCAAAAAAATCTTCGTTTCCAAAACACCTGGCAGTTATTGCCGCCCGGTTGACACTGTTCGGTTTAACAGCGTATCTTGCGCTCAGATTTACAGATCCCAGGTTTTTTGCCGCAGGAAACTTTCTGAACATTCGAATAAATCCAATATTTTTGAGTAATCTTGACATGCTCATTTCAGTAAGCAATCCGGAATCAATGTATCCACCTTCCATACAATGGAATAATACAACACCAATATTGTTCGCTCTGATAAATC
>PWNJ01000147.1 GCA_003558985.1 candidate division CSSED10-310 bacterium | reverse complement strand
ATTTGATCGTGAGGCGGGCTTGCTAGTGTTTGCCCCGATATTCATCCCGGCATTCATCGCATTGCTTTTCAACTGGCGTCGCCCGGCTGTTTTGAATGCAACAGCGCTGATGGTCATAGGGTACTGGATCATGTCCGGATCCTGGATAGACTGGCACAGCGGTCATTGCCCGCCCGCTCGCTACCTGATCTCCGTCCTGCCGATACTGGGCCTGTTTTCGGCTGTCTGGTTAAACAAACCCGGCCCGCGATACAGAAATCATATTCTGGCGATTCAGTGGTTGCTGTCACTGGTCCAGATTGTTGGAATTGCTTTTACAATTCCCGAAAACGCGATCGTTCATTACGACGGTGTCAACAAACTCTGGAATCATTTTGCCCCCGGACACCTTGAATATGCAGCGCCATCATGGCTGTATTCGACATCGAGCGCTCCGTGGAGTTTTGCAGCAATGCTCCTGTTCACAGCGTTCATAGCTGTTTGCATATCGTTTCGTTTGAGCACAAAAATGCGCGCTGTTCTTGCAATTGCGTTTTTGTTAACAGGCACGATATCTGCAGTGACGGGTATGGTAACAGAGAAAAACTATCGTGAGCAATTAGCTCTGACGCCTTTGCCGGATTATGGACCGGAGCTGAAATCACCGCGTAATGGAACAGTGTGGTGGGGAGAGTTCCCTGAATTGGAGTGGAGCTCTGTACCCGGAGCTGAAGGATATTTGTATGTTATTGAGTTTCCCGACGGCCGAATACTGGAGGCGCCTCAATTTGGCCGGACGCGCGTTGCTTTCACTGAAGGCATAGAAGAACTGTTTCCAATGGGAAGATACTGTCTTTATATTATACCGCTAAAAGGTCAGCAGCGTGGAATACCGTCTGATACACACTGTTTTGAATTGCGTTAGTCCCGTTTGTTATTTGTTCGTACATGATCCGCATCAATAATCACGGCAAAAATCACTTCAACCGACATTTCATGTCGCCATTCCTGCTCAATTCGTCGCATTCTGAGACGTGGAGTGAGCTCCATTTCAAACCAGTCCCTTCCGATGCTCCGCCGTATACGGCATACAAAATCCATATATCGGAATGACCAGGGATTTGTGGTCAGAAAATTGACCCATTCAACAGCAACCCCCAGTTTATCTCCCAGAAAAGAACGCAGTTTCAAACCGGTATAAATATCCAGGCCGTCACTGGCCTGATGATAAAAAACATCAATAAACTCACGCAGAAGAATATCATCACCGAAATGCTGATCGATTTCAAAGGTTGTTTTAATACCAAGTTCTTCCTGAGTATTTCTCCAATACACTTCCTGAGCAAAATAATACGGGTTTGTGACAATGATTCCCTGACGTTTTGCCCGAAGTCTGACAAAGGTCTGCCAATCGTTGTTATACCTGACGCCCACATCAAAATCCCATTTGAAAGGCATCTCGGGCTTGGTGTAAAATCGAAGAAATGACTCAGATTCGGTTATAGAGCCGTCAGCTCTGTAAATATCCGGCCCTCCGGTTTGTATCATGCCGGGTTGTCGAACATCAGAACTGTCGGGCAATGTTTCATGTTCTGTGGAGCCGCCAATCAGCATTCCCCATGTCTCCCGCGTGCCAGGCAAAGCGATGCGCAGACTATGTTTTCCGGCTAACTCAAATTCGCGATCCCTGTTCATACGGCCGCCGCCACCGATTTTCCAGCGCGAATCGTAATATTCATCGTCATCTTTCGGATCAGCAAAAAAACCGTCAAAATTCTGGGACAAATCAATCAGGCCCTCACAGGCCGCGCTATACCCGTTTTCGATATGTGCGCATCCCATCAACCAAAAAAAGGCCTGTAAAAAGAAACCCAGACATATCAGTTTCAAACAAACGATTCGCAATGATCAACCCTCGCTATGATCAGACGTGGAAGAAGAAAGACCATGGTATTATAAACAAAAATGGATTAATGGTAGTTATTCTTTCGGTCTTCCAGGTAAATCGCTTCCAGATTGCTGCCGCGACGCACTTCTTCAATATCAATGCCGGCATTCAGCAAAGCCGGAAGCAACGCTCTGTTTATTATAGCGGTTGATGCCGATTCTGTGAAGCCAACTTGAAGACAAAGACCGTTTTCTGACAGGTTAAATGTTATATCAGGGAAAGACTGAAGAATATCGTCAGGGATTGTTTCAAGTGTATTCGCAAGAATAACAGAAATCTGCCGTTGTGTTTGCATTACGTGAGCCATTGTGTCCTGGCGCACAGTAACTCCTTCTTCTATGAATGCTATATGATCGCAGGCCGCCTCAATTTCCGACAGAACGTGAGAACTGATCACCAGCGTCTGTTTTCCTCTAAGATTGATGATGATATCTCTGATTCGGGCAACCTGATGCGGATCCAGACCGCTGGTCGGCTCATCCAGAAGAACAATTTCGGGGTTACCGATAAAAGCCTGTGCGGCGGCTATTCGTCGAATCATGCCGTGAGACAATGATGATATGGGTGATTGCGCGCGGTCGGTCAGATCAACCAGTTCCAGAACTCGATCCGCCGAAAATGAAGCATCTTGTGTGCTCAACCCCTGAAGTTTTCCGTAAAAAACAAGCGTTTCGCGCACTCTGCTGTGTCCGGGAATATAGGCATCCTGCGGTAACAAAGTTAACAGACCCTTATGGTGAACCGGGTGAAAAGGGCCCCGGCCGGAGACGTTAACTGTTCCGCCATCCGAGCTTAGCAGTCCGGCAATGATGGCGAACGTGGTTGTTTTTCCGGAGCCGTTTGGTCCGACCAGGCCCATAATAGCGCCTTTGGGAACCTGCAAATTCAGATTCTTCAACGCAATATGTTTACAATACTTTTTTTTCAGATTTTGTATATCAAGCGCAAACTGCATTACAGATCTCTCCGGGAAAAACGGATGTAACCAAGAAAAAAATACATAAAACCAAGTCCCAGACTCCAGACAGCGGCCTTTAAAAACCGGGTGATATCGGGATACCAGAAATCGTTCACATGTGAATAGGGTGAGATAATAACCCCCAACTGCCACAATCTGGCCAATCCGGGACCGGTTTGAGAAGCGGACACCGGGTGCAATATCAGCAGAAGGAAAAAAACGCCCAGCCCCAGAAACTGTGCCTGCATGGGTGATCGCCGCAGTTGCGATGCCATGAGCGCTATCCCCAGAAATGAAAGATTGAACAGCCAGCATTTTACAAGGAAACTCAGCAAATCGGTCAGCAGCGGGATAGTTATTGCCGAATGCATGGTCAGCATACCGGTAACAACGGTGGCAATAGCCGAGATTGTCAATGCTATCAGCAGAACCAGCGCTGAGCTGATACCTTTGCCGACAGCATAGGCCGGCCGGGATGTTCGGAACAGGTGATAGCGAACATTGCGGGTGTTGACATCCCGTGCAATTGTGTCAGATGAAATAATTATCACCAGAAATGGCATAAACGCAAAACTGAACCATGCGTAGAAAATGACCAGAGGATGCAGATTCAGTATTTGATTGGCCAGTTGTTTGTCATCCACCATGTCGTCAACCATACGTCTGACACTGTCGCTTTGCTGAATGCTGGACACAACCTGGCCGGTTTCTTTTGTCGGTTCGACAGCGATTGTTCGTGCTATATGGGTTTCAATGGTGCGCAGCACACGCGAAAAAATAAAGGTGGCGCCAACGGCAACACATACATATAGAAGTATCCAGACAATCAATCGGCGGCTACGCATGGAATCCTGAACATCATGACGGGCAACCAGAAACGTATCCGTCAGTTCACGGTTCATCGACCGCCCCATTCATCAAACCGCATCATCGGTTCAAAAACACCCGGATCAATAAAAGAGGTTAAATCCAGCGGACCTCCGGACTGAAAACGCCAGTCGCCCGGCAATGTTGTATCCATGGCATCATAGGTGTCCACAAAGACACCGGTAAAATCGTGAACCATACGAAACGCTTCTTCCGGTGAAGGTTCCTGTTCCATATAGGCAAAGCGGTCAAAAATATCGTCGATTTTGTGAGCAAGCGCATCGTTCATATCGCCGATGACCGCTTCAAAATCAGCGACTTCGGCAGGAGTCAGCCCCAGATGATCCACCAGTGATGCCAAAGCGATTTTTCGACGCGTCAGCCACAAATCCGACATCATTTCATATGCTTCATCCAGCGTTTCGCTGTCTTCAAACATTTCGGACATGAGCTGAGCAAATTCTTCGTTATTCATTGTATCAAACGCATCATGATCCGGCAGGTGATCAGCGGTATCCTGAGCGGGCGCTGTTGTATCACGGGGTTCGGCAGGCCGAGGTGAGGCCGGTTGACGGGGACGGGGATCGGGCGCAACCATCATGCGTGTCATGTCAGGTATCACGCTTCTTCGGGTACGGGATTCCAGCTCCCGGTTCAAACGGGCTATTTCGGCACGAGACAACGCCAGTTCGGATTGATGCCAGATACTGCCCAATAAAAGGCCTAATACCCAAAATGCTCCTATCAGTAAATAGTTTTTCATAGCATCTCCTTGTCAGACAACCATAATCACATGGCATTCTAACGCTCAAAATAGAATACGTAAACCATATGATTTTGTTTCATGCCTGAGGGGGCACAAGACCCCTACCTACATTCGGCCAACATAAAACTATCTGTTTACAATGATTTAACCTGCCTGGTGCGTTCTTATGAGGGCGTTCGCCGAACGCCCCTGCATTAGTTTTTGGGTTCCATTACAAACAATCACCAATCAACAGACTGCAACCCTTAGGCCT
>PWNJ01000024.1 GCA_003558985.1 candidate division CSSED10-310 bacterium | reverse complement strand
TGATTATTGGCTATTGTAACCGTCGCTTGCCGGCGCCCTCACCGGTCGGCATAGTCTTTTATTAACAACAAGTTAACCTACAAATCACGCATCCTCTTGAGGGCGTTCGCCGAACGCCCCTGGCGAAAGATGATCGGTACCATTGACCTTTGAGACGCCCGACCGGGCGTCTCTACATTCGTTTTTGGGTTCAATACCAAACAATCACAAATCAACAGACGGCAACCCTTACACTTCGGCCCTCCGCCTTACGTCTTATGCCCTAAGCCTTCAGTTGCACCCCTTCTACCTTTTACCCTCAACCTTCTACCTGTTCAACCTTCCACCCCATTGACATTTACATACGAAAAACTGCATATTAAAAAACATACCTGCCGAACGGGGGTCAGCCATGAGTTTCATTAAATATTGTAATAATCTGCTTGAGAATATACTTCACTCTCAAAAACGGTTTTGTCTGCCAAATTTAATTCGTTTGGTAATAATTGTTGTTGTAACGGGACTGATGTCAGTCGGTGTTGTTTCCAGCGCTGATCTGCATGTGCCGTCAGAATACCGGACGATTCAGCAGGCCATTGATGCCGCGGAAGATGGTGACCGTGTAATTGTCGCTCCCGGTTTGTATTCCGGACGTGGATTTCGGGGCATTTCGTTTGAGGGCAAAGCGATTACTGTTCAGGGCGCTTCTGCTGAAACAACGATTCTGGACTGCGAATGGATGGACCGTGGTTTTGAGTTTCACTGCGGCGAGGGACCAGACAGTATTTTGCGCAACATACAGATCATCAACGGTATTGATGCGTGCGGCACGTGAGGTGACGAACCTCGCGGAGGCGGGATCCTCTGCCGCAACGGGTCTTCCCCGACCATTGAAAACGTCATTATAGCTCACAATATATCAACCACCGATGGTGGCGGTATTGCCTGTGTCGAAGGCTCCTCCCCCGTCATTCATCAGACCTTGTTTCTGCACAACACCACAGAAAATCAGGGTGGCGGCCTGTATATCGGCCCCAATTCACATCCGGTTGTGACGGATTGCGTGTTCGAGTTCAACACCAGTTCAAATGGTCACGGCGGAGCCATCGGCGTGCGTGATGCAGCTCCGGAAATACGCGATTCGCATTTTATAAACAATACGGCACATCGTAACGGCGGCGCAATGCACTTTCGTAATAGCCGAAACTCTGTAGCCGGACCCGGAAACCATTTTGAAGGTAATCGCGGGTGCGGCGGCAATGATCTGGCTGCATGGGCATCCTCAACTCAGCCAATAAATGCCGTTAGCAATGTCTTTGCCGACGGCTCAGCGCTGACCGAAGCATGGGTGATGCCAACAGATGCGTTTGATGTCAGCGATCACAACAGCGGTCTGATACCGATTACAAGCGATGTGTATATAGCTCCGGACGGAGACGATGAAAGCAATACAGGCCTCTCCTCCGACAGTCCGTTCCGCACCATTCGTCATGCTCTGTCACAGATTCAGACCGGAATTGATCTGACCGTTTATCTTGCTCCCGGAGTGTATTCTGCCGATACCAGCGGCGAAACATTTCCTTTGCCGATGCTCAGCGGAGTGGCTATCACCGGGCCGACACGGTTTGATGAACTGCTCGATAGCATAAACGGTTATGAAAATAATGCCACAAAAACCCGGGATGCATTGAACTCTGTCCTTGCATTGTTGCGACATGGTTCACAGGACGATGCAACCGGCCAACTCACCCAACCCGATGTTCAAATAGTTTTGCAAAATACGGCTTTTCTGGATTCGGAATCAACTCGCGGAGCGGTTCGGGCTGAAACAATATCGAACAGCGGATTATCGAATGTTGTCCTTAGCGGTTCAGTCGGCCCCGGCCTGTATGCTCGCACCGCAGAAGCAGACATTTCCGGCGTGACCATAGCTGGATTTGCCGAAACGGATCGCGGCGCCGGAATGTTTCTGGATACCGGAGCGGCGTTTCAAGTGACCGACAGTTTTATTGCGGACAATCACGCGCTGGTTTCAGGGGGTGGCCTGTATTTGGCATCAGGGCTATCCGAATTTATCGGGAGCGTGTTTGCTGATAACAGCGCGGTATTTGCGGGTGGAGCCGTTTTCAATCACACCGGTTCGACCGTATTTGACGGATGCAGTTTCACCGGCAACAGCGCGGCACGTGGCGGAGCTGTCCGTATTGACGGCGGTTCCCCGATAATTGCCGCCGGCAACGCCGGGCCAAACGATTTTAATGGCAACTCAGGAGCACGCGGCGCAAACCTGTCGTCGTCACGTTTTCCGGCAACTCCATACATTGCAACCGGAAATGTGTTCGATGTGTCACCCGAATCAGCGTGGTCCGTGTCTCCCGTGAATGCTTTTGATGTAAGCGGTTACACCATAACCGGCCCTGATGTCATGCCCGGAGCTATAGTATATGTGTCGCCGGACGGCGACAATGCCAATGACGGCCTGACACCGGCCACGGCGTTTCGAACCATAACGCATGCGCTCCGACGCGTCACTGGTTCACTTGACCAACCGGCAGAAGTGATCGTCGCCGAAGGCGACTATGACACCTTCCACGGGGAACAGTTTCCGCTGAATATTCCCCCTTTTGTCCGGCTGGTCGGCGCACATCAGAACTCGACCCGAATCCTTGCCGACAGCGGCATTGCGATTGACATGTATTACAGTGAGGGTTCATTGGTTCAGTTTGTTACCGTGTCGTCGGCCGCTGGCCAGGGCATTGTTATTGAACAATGCGATCCCGAAATTATATCGGTAGCCGTGGTTGATTGCTCGGCCGAAGTCAATGGAGCAGGCATAGCGCTTCTTAATTCGTCTCCATTGATCAGCAATTGCAGTTTCGAGAACAACTCCACCACGCGGCAGGGGGGCGCGATTCATGCCGGAGCCGGTTCGCAGCCGCTGATACATGGATCGGTCTTTATCGGCAACAGCGCTGTGCAGTTCGGCGGGGCGGTTCTAAGCGGATTCAATGCTCACGTGACGATTGATGACTGCCTTTTTGCCGATAATCTTTCGCTTCGTCACGGCGGAGCTGTCGCTGCATATTTCGGCACTGTCTCAATCGGAGCCACACATTTTCTGCAAAATCGTGCCCGGGTGACGGGTGGAGCTGTCTATATCAGTCAAACCGGCAGTGACCTGGCTGTAATACCGAATATTTTTGATAATAATGCGGCTGTTCTGGGAGCGGATATGGCTGCCGCAGAGATGTTTGATACGGCGATTCCAGCAACCCAAAACACGTTTTCCGGAGTATTTTTGTCCGAATATTATGTTTCGCCGCAACCCGCGTTTGATCTGACGGGTAGCAGCGGCGCTGATCCGGTCAATATGGACATGTTTGTAGCGCCATGGGGTGACGATGCCAATTCCGGCACAACTCCGAATGAACCGGTTCGAACGATACGCACGGCGCTAAGCCGGATTGTTGCTGATACCAATGCAAATACACTTACGGTGCATCTGGCAGACGGTGAGTATGCTCTGGCTGATGAGCCCTGGCCCGGCACGTTGCCGTTGTTGTCCGGAATCACCGTTCGGGGCAGTTCAGCGGAGGACGTGATAATTGATGCGGGTGGTATCGGTTCGATTACCGGAGCCTTTTGGGGTAACCGTGCCGAGCAAACCGCATTGAAACATTTGACCATTCGGAACATCCAGGCAGCGGCAGTGAATGCGTCGTTCAGTATCATGCAAATTGACCACTGCCGGTTTATCAATAATCTGAGCCAGGCGCAGGGCGGCGCTATCGCATTTTCGGGAGGATACCTTTCGTTGCGGAACAGTGTTTTTTCGGGCAATCTGGCGTCGACCAGCGGTGGCGCGCTGGATATACGGCAATATGCATCGTTGTTGATGGCTAACTGTGACTTTATAAACAATCATGCCACCGGTCCAGGCGGCGCTGTTTCAACATGGCTGACGGCAGGTCGAGCTCACAATTGCCGCTTCATGGACAATTCAGCGGCCAGCGGCGGCGCATGGTATTCGCGTCAGGATAGAAGCTTTGTTTTGACCGGCAGTGAGATCATGGGCAATAGCGCCGGAAAAGGTGGCGGTCTGGGAACATTTGGCGGTCATTTCACCTTAATAGATTGTCTGGTAGCGGAAAACAGCGCCATACCACTTGATGAACGAAACGGATACGGCGGTGGTGTGCTGATTGAATCCGGCTCCGGAACAATTACAAGCTGTACAATTGCAGAAAATGATGCCGCTGGATTTACCCGTATTGCCGGAGGTGGTCTGGCTGTTATCGGCAACAACGCAACGGCAACGGTTCGGGACTCCATTATCTGGAGCAACCAGGCTCCGATTGGAAACAATATTGCTGTGGCATGGCGCTGGAATCCGGGTTCAGCAAACATAAGCTGGTCTGTTCCCGGAGATGAATCCGCTGAATCGGTATATGTGGCGCCAGGAGCCACTCTGACGATCGGTCCCGGAAATATTTATACCGACCCGATGTTTGTCGGCGACAATCGAAATGCAGGTATTCACTCCAGTTTTACAGCGTCTTCCCCGCTATATACAGGATATGGTAGAAAGCTATCCTTGCCTTATACACTATCATCGATTCGTTCCGGTCAGAATCAGGACAGTCCGTGTTTGAATGCCGGTTCTGAACCAACAATGTTTGCTGTTTATTTGACTCCTGACGGGATTGAGTTCATGGTGAATCGAAGTGTTGAAAGCGGCGGGTGGCCGGATAGCGGCATATTGGATATGGGATATCATGTACCGTTGCCGGAATGTATCAATAGTG
>PWNJ01000142.1 GCA_003558985.1 candidate division CSSED10-310 bacterium | reverse complement strand
CAGTTGATAAAATTTCCATTCCTTTCACAACAGAAGTGACCCGAGCCATGGTAGCCAATATATGCACGGCCGCTCAACTGGTTGAAACCATCTCTTTCAAACAATCGTATGTCACATGCAATGCTGAATTGGATATGGTCGTTATTGATTTTGATGCGTCCGATACCGTTACCGTAACTGTTTCATCAGACAGCCAGCCAACACCTGAAACCATTGTGCTGACGGAAACAGACAATTTCATATTTGAGGGATCAATAACTGTAACTGACAAACCGCCCGTACCGGGAGATGGTCGAATCTCGGTAACACATGGCGATGTCATTACCGCGAATTACGCTTTGGATAACAGTCTTGCATTTGCCGAAGTGGATTGTGTTCCACCGGTAATCACGGATATTGAGGTTAGCAATCTGAGCGCTGAATTATTTACCGTGACATGGCAAACAAACGAACCGGGTGATTCTGTTATCTTCTGGGGCGAATCAACGCCGCCGGAAAACAGCATCGAAGTATCAAGACATGTCACATCACATCATATTAATCTGCAATATCTGCAAGATGATTCCGATATATATTTTATGGTTCAAAGCAGTGACCGTGCCGGCAATACAGCAATAGACAATAATGCCGGAGAGTACTACCAGGTAACCACGCTGAATGCGTTATGGTCACAGCCGGCAAGCCCGTCCAATCCGGGTCGGGTAGCCAATCAGCGTTTCCCGGATGCCGGCGCCTATACATCGTATGTCGCAGATGATTTTACCAATACAGACACATGGATTATTGATCAGATTGTTACACCCGGACAACTCTATAATGGCGGTTCATCACTGGCAAACGCCCAAAACCTGCACTGGCGGATTTATCCGGATGACAACGGTCTTCCGTCTGGCCATCCTTCTGACACAAGCGTTCAACCATACTGGAGTCTGGATCTTGATCCGTCCGATTCGACAATAAACCTGATCACTGGATTACAAGTCAGCATGGTGGATACACTCGTTGTCCTGGATACTCCGCTTGAACTGCCCCCGGGGACATGGTGGCTGTTTTTTTATCCAACAATGCGTTTTCAGCCTCACGGCCAGTTCGGACGGCTGTCATCTGATACGTCCAATCTTTCGATGGCCAAATTTATCAATCCCGGAGGCGGATTCGGGCGAGGCACCGGCTGGAATGACTGGTCGGTTATGGGGCCGGAGCAACATGATACCGCATTTACAATCGTCGGATCCGTTTCAGATACTCCGCCCGGCAATACCGGAGTCAGCATCACAATGCCGTCAGATTATTACTATCCGGGAGATACCTGTTTCTGCACTCTTACCGTTACGAATGCCGACGTTACGCCTCTAACCGATCACCCGCTGTTTCTGATTCTGGACGTGTTCGGAGAACTGTTTTTTGCTCCATCATTTACATCGGATTTCGATTTCTATCCCGGCCCATGGCCACACGGAAACACTATCATCGAAGCGCTACCCCAATTCGAATGGCCCGATACCGGCTCAGCCGCCACCGGCATTATCTGGTACGCGGCTCTGACCGATCCGGAAATCACCAATATCTATGGTGAATGGGATATGTTTGAGTTTGGATGGGAGTAGAGGCGGGCCTACCGGTAAAAAGAACGGCAAGGTTAAGTCCTTGTAAACGCAACGCCGGTGCCCCGGATTAAGGCAAAACAGGCATGACAACGGTTTCATATCTGATAATTCATGGTATTGTGTTTGCCGCCTACCTTGTAAAAGGGTTAACCGGGTTTGGTCCTGCCATTGTGTTTATATCTCTGGGAGCCCTGATTCTGCCACCGGCAACAGCGGTCGCAATTTCGCCGCTGCTGGACGTTCCTGCTGGACTGATATTACTCTGGAAAGACAAGGGTCTGACATCCGTCGGATACTGGAAACAACTGATATTGCCGATGCTGGCAGGTGTGGTCACAGGCGCGCTGGGACTTCGGTTCCTTTCGACAGATGTTTATTCCATTCTTTTGAGCGTTGCAATTGCTTTGTTAGGAGTGTGGTTTCTTGCTAAACCGGGAACTCCGGAAACCCAAAATCGTTTCATATCGATACCGCCGATTCCTGAAAAAGGAGCCATTATAGCGGCCATTGCTGCAGGTGTTACCGGAGGTCTGTTTGGAATAAGCGGGCCTCCGATAATCTGGTATTTTGGCCGACGCTATCCCAAATCAGCATTCCGTAAAATTATTGTTCCGCTTTTTCTGGTTGAAGCCGCCGGCCGCTCCATAATCAACCTGTCACTGGGAATGATTCAGACACAGGATTTGCTACTTACTACAAGTCTTTTTCCAGCCCTGCTGACCGGATTGTTTGTCGGAAATCTCTGGTTTAATATTATTCCCCAACATAAATTTGAGCGCATCATCGGTATCGTTCTGATTGCTTCCGCCGTCAGACTCGCAATAGGATAAACGTGTCGTTCCGGGGTTTTTTGAGCGTCTGACTCGATCATTCTGTTGCTTTACTGCATTCGAATTCGTATCTTTTTTCTTATGAAAGGAGACTTTATCATGATTGATTGGCTGTTTTCTGTATCCTGGTCACCTTATGTTGCCGGCATCGGCATCGGTTTACTGGCAGGTTTGACATTGCTCATTTCAAACAAAACCCTGTCATGTTCCACAACGTTCGCCAAATCAGCAGGACTGATTGAACGCTCTTTCCGATCTAACAAGGCAGTCGTCACTGAACGTGACTTTTTTCACAAACACAAACCTGAAATAGATTGGCAATGGATGCTTGTTTTCGGCGCTGTTATTGGAGGTTTTCTGTCTGCCACCCTGTCAGGCTCATTCCAGTTTCGCATGGTCTATGACTGGTGGGCCGGCAATGTGTCGCCCGGAATCGCATTGCGCTGGATAATCGCATTGGTTGGAGGCATATTCATGGGGTTTGGAGCCCGCTGGGCAGACGGTTGCACCAGCGGTCACGGTATCAGCGGTCTTATTCAGTTGTCGCTGGCCAGTATCGTTGCAGCAGTGTGTTTCTTTGCCGGAGGTATTGTTACGGCTCATCTTCTGGTGGCTGTTTTCAGCGGAGGAGCGGTATGATGAATGAGGTAAAAAAATCAAAAAAACTTGTGTCGGGTTTTCTGTTCGGGATCATTTTCGGTTTTCTGCTTCAACGCAGTGGCGTCTCCTTTAACGATGTTATTATGAAACAGTTGATGCTGCTTGATTTTACGGTTGTCAAAGTCATGTTATCGGCTGTTATTACCGGCCTGATATTTGTAACATGGCTGAACCACAAAAAGTATTTGAAATTACAGCCCAAACCAGGCGGAATTGGCATGACCATACCCGGCGCGTTATTGTTCGGAGTCGGATTCGCATTGCTGGGGTATTGTCCCGGAACTCTTGCTGCCGCTATAGGCCAGGGCTCTCTGGATGCGCTGACAGCGGGCCTGCCGGGAATATTACTGGGATCATGGCTGTTTGCAATTGCATGGCCGTTTTTAAATCGAACAGTTATTAAAATTGGCCACTGGGACGACAGGACTTTACCAGAGATGCTGAGTTTGAGCCGTGGATTCGTTGCTGTTGCGGCAGCATTCTGCTGCACGCTGATATTACTATTTCTTGAAATCAACGCTTACTAGTTCGACCCGACTTTTCTATTTCCAAACCACGGTTTATTCGTACCAAAACGGCTTAAAACAGTCGCTCCAATACCCGTCATTCCCCACAACTGCCATATGGTCCAACCGATGAAAAATGGTGTCTGTCGAACCAGCGCCAATATTGCGAAACCAATTATCAGAACAATAACAATACTGGCATGGCTTTTGTTCAACTTGTTCACAATCAGCCGTCCCATCATGACAAATCCGACGCTTGTACCAAACACGCTGATCATAAGCCAAAGCAAAATGCCCAGTAAAGCCAGCGGTATTCCAATTACGATGACTGTTAAAATCAGACAAGTAAGCAAAATCAACGTATGAAAAACGAAACCGGTAAAAATGGATTCAATCGGCCGCTTGAATGCTGTTTCAACAGTATTCTCAATTGGGCGAGTAAATATCAGAGATATAACAAATGCAACTACCAGCCATGTCAGTAACAGTGATAGACGAAAACCGTGTCTGAAAACCCGTAAATCCGGTCTGTGCATATCGCGTCCAAGCCGGATATCTCTTCCGGCAACAGATACTGACTGACCCAGAATAACTGCGCCTTCTTCCCGGTGAATAACACCACCAACGGCTGTCACATCACCGTCAACTCTTGCGGTCGAAGCCAGATTTATCACACCGCCGATTACGACAACGTCACCTCTTACATATCCGCTGACATTAGCCGTTCCACCCAATACCACCATATCACCGGTCAACTTGCCAGCCACATCGGCCGTGCCTCCCATGACAACCATATCGCCCCGACGTAATTCATTCGGCCCAACCGATAATGAACCAAACATCGCAAAGCCGTCTTTTATCGTCTCAACATCAATTTTCAGATCAATATCCGGTATCTTAATCTCCGGTTCCTCAGCAAAATCATTCTCGGTTTCAGCATCAATCCCGGGTGTCCCAGCCAAGACTTCAGTCTCTTCACCATGCTGGAACTCCGTCTGTTCCTCCGATAAAGCAACAGACACTGAAAGAAAACAGATAAAAATAACAGCCAGCACATTCATTGCATTGATTTTGTAACTCATTAAATGATCCTCCTTAAAACAGCAAGCCTGCTGTTACAGAACCTTTTCGCAATCTGCGATATCGCCAGACGATAAAAAGAATTCCTGAAAGCATTACAAACACAAAGGGCACCATAAGTGGTATTCTGACCAGCAGGTAAACCGCAACCTGAATAACCACAT
>PWNJ01000168.1 GCA_003558985.1 candidate division CSSED10-310 bacterium | reverse complement strand
GATTCGTCCGTTTTCTTTGCCAACGCCGGTTTTATACGTCATTTTACCGACACTATTATCGCCGCGCGCCATCAGATCCGACTGATTATTTTCGATTTCGAAGGCGTGAACGATATGGACGCGGTCGCAGTCAACATGTTTGAAAACCTGATTGACGATTACGATCACCAGGGAATAGATTTCGCGTTTGCGCGAATCAAGGGACCCATCCGGGATATCCTGACGCGAGCGGGCTGGGACAGCAAATACCCGTTCACTATACGGTTCCGACCGATACAACGCATCATGGAAGAGCTGCATATCAGCCCTGAAAAAGGATTTGAAAAACAGCGTTAACGATTGCCCCAATATTTTTTTCCGAGACATATCGATTTTTTTGTTGACACCACAACAGCCAGAAGTTATATATAGCTTCCTGAGTTAGCCCCGACTAATTCAGATAGGTTTTATTAATTTGAGGGTTTTGTTTTTTATGTCATCGCGCAATTCGGAAAAGCAATGTGTTTGTGGAGCTTACGGCGCCGACTCCAGCGGTATTCGGTGTCATTGCAATCGGCTTCTGGCAAAAATCAATGGCTGCTTTCTGGAGCTCCATTGTCCGCGATGCAAACGCAAAATGGTGATTGATTTCACCGGTATTGCTGACAGCGATCAGATATTGAAACGAATCCGATACGAGTAACCGGCGACCAGAGATCTTCGAATCCCGAGTCCAAAACCATTTATTCATTTGTCTCAGATATTTTTTATTGGGAGGACGGGATTATGCAATCAAAAACGTGTGAGTATTTTTCAAACCGATACGCTCATCAACAGCGATGGGTCGGTATTTTTCGAACAGCGTTTATTTCGCTGTTCTTATTTTGCATGGTACATGGTGCATCTTCTTCAGCAGGATTGGCCGGCACGCCGATCAACATTGGAGCGGGAATCGATCTGATATTTGCGTTACCGTTTGATGACACCGGTGACAGTGAATTTGAGGTTCGTGCATTCGAGTTGAACATCGGCGCGCCGGTTGATCCGTTTTTTGACATGCTTGCGACATTAAGCTGGCATGAAGGCGAATTTGATCTTGAGGAGGCATGGGCATCGGCTGTGTTGCCCGGAGGATTCAAGGTTCTGCTCGGCAGGGAGTTTATTCCTTTCGGATATCTGAACCGCATTCATGAGCATGACTTTCCGCAGGCGGATCAACCGTTTGTCATCGAGGGGTTAACAACAGACCACGGTTTCATCGGCGATGGAGGTCATATTGAGTATCTGGCGCCGTTTATCAATCCGACGCTGACAATTAATGTAGGTATATACAACAATATTCAGCATTCAATAGGCCGTCGTATTGACGGGTTTCCGGTGCTGGGACGTATTCAGTCGTATATGCAGTCGGGTGACGGCACACATTCGCTGTTGATGGGCGCATCATATTTGTCATCGATAGGCAGCAAGGATCCGATGTCCGGCCGGCTTGACGGTGACGGTAAAACATCGGATCGCCGGGCACGCGGTAAAATCAACTACGCCGCCGGTTTTGATCTGAAATACAAATGGACTCCGGTGGGACAGACATACCGGGGATTGACTCTGGGCGGTGAGTATCTGTTTTTTGACTATGATGCCTATGAAAACCACGTGGATTACGAACCGGGGCTGGATGCCGGTGATGACCAGGGGTTTTACGCATATCTTGAATGGGATTTTAACCGGTTCTGGGGTATCGGATACCGCTATGACAACACGGATATCCTGTTTTCAAGTATTCTTGACGATGCAAGAATCAACGCGCATTCAATATACGGTCAATGGCGGCCGACAGAGTTTTCACGGCTGCGTTTTCAATACCAGTATCTGAATGATGACAGGGAAGCTGACGCTGAGCATCACCTGATGGTTCAGTCAACCTTTTTTATCGGCTGGCATCCGCCACACCGGTTTTAATCGAAACGTAACGGAAAGGAAAAAATCATGAAAAAAACAATTATTTTTCTGTTAATGATAATCATATCTGCCGGATTGAGTGTTGCGAACGCGCGTGTCAGAGTGACCACCACGACAACAGACCTGGCATCTCTGGTTGAAATCATCGGTGGCGACCTTGTTGATGTAACATCGTTATCGCGTCCGCTGCAGGATGCTCATTATCTGGATGCAACGCCCGGTATGGTCGTCAGAATTTCCCGAAGCGACATGTTTGTCGAAAACGGGTTTGAGCTTGAAATGGGCTGGATACCGGAAGTCCTTCGTGAAACGCGTAACCGGCGAGTTCGCAGAGGTGGTGTTGGTCATGTTGACGCGTCATCCGGTATTCAGGCAATTCAGGTTCCGGAACGCATTCATCGTGACATGGGCGATGTGCATCCGTCCGGCAATCCGCATTACACGCTTGAACCGGTGACATCTCAGCAGGCGGCCCGTAACATCGCCAATGGTCTGATACGAGTTGACGGCGACAACGCCGAAATCTATCGGCGCAATCTTGAACAATACATTGAAGACAGCAATCGTATCGTCTCCAAATGGCAAGAAAAGTTTGAGCCCTGGAAAGGTGCGGGTATCATTATCTATCACAAACATTTCGATTATATGCTTTTGAAACTCGGATTGAACATAGTGGATGCCATTGAACCGCTGCCCGGTCTGGCTCCATCCGCCGGCCATGTTGCCGGATTGATTTCCGGATACAATCCTGAAACCGTTCGGTTTGTGATGATGGAGCCGTGGCATGATCAGCGTGTCGGCAAACAGGTTGCCAATGGTATTGGTGTTCCGCTGGTTGTCGGGTGTCCGACAGTGGGATCGTGCGACGGAGCTGACTGTATTCTTTCGCTGTTTGAAACCAATGCGCAAAAACTGTTTGACGCGCTGACGAAATAGGGGGACTGCGGTTTGCTTACATTCGCGAAAGTCACGCTGGGTTACAATGGACGACACGTCCTTGAGGATATTAATCTTGTCGTCAACAAAGGTGATTTTATCGGACTTGTCGGCCCGAACGGCGCTGGCAAGTCCACTTTGATGAAAGCGATGCTGGGATTGGTAAAACCTCGCGCCGGATCCATTTCATGGCGTCCGGACATTCCCAAAATCGGGTATGTGCCGCAGAGTGAACATATTGATCCCATCTGGCCGATGCGCGTTCGGGATGTGTTGCATCTGACGTTGTGTTCGCTGGAACGACCGCATTTTTTTCACAAAAAAGAGCATTCCAGAGTGCGTCAGGTCATGGAAATGATTGCTATTGAATCGTTGGCAAACCGGACGCTGGATACGTTGTCGGGCGGCGAATTGCAACGGGTTTTGCTTGCCAGAGCGTTGATTATTGAACCGGATGTCCTTTTTCTGGATGAGCCGACAGCCGCCATGGACCTGGTTGCGACACGCAAATTTTTATCGATGATTTCTGATCTGCATCGCGATCATGGCATTACGGTTGTTATTGTGACGCATGATCTGCAATCGCTGGCACATCGCGCGGAATATCTGGGTATCATCGCGAATGGCAAACTGTATTTTGATCAAACAGACACCATGCTGACATCGGGTAATCTGACAGAGATATACGGTCAGCCCATGACAGTCAGAAAAGTTGACGGACGCGCTCTGATATGGGCTGATGAGATTACAGAAAAAGCCGGGTTTCGCCATGTTTGACACTCTGATTGAAATGTATTCGTTCGCATTCATGCAGCATGCGCTGGCTGTCGGAGTGTTTGGTGGCGGTTTGCTGGCGTTTCTTGGTGTCTTCGTGCATTTGCGCCGCATTGTTTTTCTGGGCGCTGCCTTGCCGCAGATAGTCGCTCTTGGTATCGCTGCCGCCATGCTGGCTTCAATCAATCCGGTTCTGGGAGCGTTGATTGGCGGCATTGCCGGTATTCTGTTGTTATCGGTGCCGGGCAAGAAAAGTTATTTGCCGACCAGCGGCTGGATTGGAGTCGCGTATGCCGCAGGCAGTTCAATCGCAGTGATTCTGGTGGCGTTATCGCCGTCACCGGACGGAACCGTCCTGCGATTTTTTACCGGTGATATTTTGGGCACAACGCGTTTGGATGCGATATATGCGTTTTGGGCCGCTATTGGCACCGCCATTATTTTCAGATTATTCTGGAGTCGTATTGTGTTGACCGGATTTGATCCGGTTATGTCCCGCACGCTTGGAATACGGGTTCATTTATGGAATGCGCTGTTGTTTTTATGTCTTGGCAGCGGTTTGGCGGTGGTCATGAACACGGCTGGAGGAATGTTGGCATTCAGTATGCTGGTGGGTCCGCCAGCGGTGGCGATTCTATTGTTTCGCAGTTTCCGGGCAATCGTCATCACAGCGATTCTCACCGGAGTCCTGGCCGCCTTTTCCGGCCTGACAATCTCATTCATCCATGATTTACCCGGCGGCCCATCCATGGCAACAGCCGCTCTAGTACCAATCATTCTGGTTATCCCAATCAAACTGATTCGAACCCTGAAATACCGGCGATCCTGATAATACACACGGTCACCGGGCTCCGATGATTTGTCCCAACGTTGGTGACGATTGTAGGGGCGCGGTCGCCGCGCCCTTTTTGGTGTATGTTTCACCAAAGTTTCCTGTTTCAATGTCCATTTCGTAATCGATATCATCGGGTTTTTGATTATTCATACATCTCATTGTCAAGGGTTTATCAGCCATCTTTGAGGGCGCGGAAACCGCGCTACGTTTTATTTCTACAATGCCGTGCATGTGATTGGGCATAATCTGGTATTCATCAAGGAGAACATGTTCATATCTCTTCGGAATCCGATTCCATTCGGTGTCAACTATTTCTCCGGTATCATTCAGAATCATTTTGTCTTGCTCCACAATTCCAAACAGTTCAATCATGTCTTGCGTACAAATTG
>PWNJ01000018.1 GCA_003558985.1 candidate division CSSED10-310 bacterium | reverse complement strand
GGACCAACGGTTAATGTAACAATGCAAACCTCATGGCTTTCATTCACACCGTCCCATGTGCGTGCAAAATATGTCGTTGAAGTGTCAGGACTGACAGTTAACTCCCATGGATCTGAAACAGCAGAGATGAAAACATCGCCATAAGGCGGAGTTCCGGTATACCAGCGTATCTGATGTGTCGGATTAAAGGGTGTAGCGGACAGAATTGCGGACTGACCAGGAATAATGGCTTCCGGAATGACACCACATTCAACCGGACCCACAGCAGCTTCAAACGTGAAGCGGGTATTTGGCCGCCATGACCGCAAATTGGCAAAATTGGTTGCCGGAGGACAGCCAGCGGCGCCGTTTCGAAATCCATACCGGTTTTCTCCAATTGCTGTAGTGTGCCAATTGACGGGAAATGCACAAACTGTGCAGGTAAAGGCGGTTTGACATATCTGTACGACCAGATTATCATGGCCGTTATAAACGAATGGTGTTGTCAGACTGAATTCAAGCCACTGTGATCCTGTCGGATAATTTCCCTGAAATACAAGATTTTCTGCTACCAGCGTCAAACCCTCAATAACGTCATTTGTGTCATTAAAAACCGTTTCATCGGTATGAGCCATATAAACCGAAAAAGTTGCCTGATTGTTCCAGTTATGATTTGTATGTGCTTGCCAGGCAATTCCTGTAATTGTTTTTGCAGGCCCCATCTCTTGCGAAAGATAAATGGTCTGGTTAAAACCATACTGACGCGTGGGCGCTGGACTGTGCTCATTTGAATTGGTTGCACCACCTTCGCCGATAAATAAATAGTTCTGAGAAGATACCTGCCCAGCTGCAGTCGACATAAAAACGACCATAATCAAAAGAAATTTCATTAAATCCCTCCTCATTAAGACGCGTATTAACATATCCACGACAATATTGAAATGATTCTGAAAATTCTGTTTCATGAAAACCCCTCATGAATTTATTCCCATGAAAAGTACTGAGTTGTCAAGCATAACCGTGTTTTAGTTTATTTGTAGTCGCGTGCCCACGACGGCCACGACGGGCAAGGGCAGGTTAAACTATTGTAAACGCAATATTTTAAAATCTCTCCTCACAGGAGAGAACGCAGTTGTTCCGGAAATTCAAGAGGTAGAAGGTTGAAGGGTCTTATATTTTCCTCTTCTCCTCCTTTCCTCTTCTCTTCTTCTCGCCCTATCGGCTGCGAAGCAGCCCGCGGCCGCAGGCCGCGAACCGCCTGCGCTCACCTGTTCGGGGACAATCAAACTCCAGAATTGTGGCATGCAGCATCAGCCGTTTAAATGGATCGTTCGATCGACCATACAGGCGATCACCGGCTATCGGTATGCCGATTGAACTCAAGTGAACACGAATCTGATGAGTTCTTCCAGTCAGAATTTTGATTTCAAGAATAGAATGTTCCTCAAGTAACTCCACCACCCGGTATTCGCTGATCGCTTCATGCGATCGATTATTCGTAATCCTGAATTTTCTTGTATCGTCAGGATCACGCTCAAACCCGGTAACAATACGACCGTAGTGGAGTGGCGGTTTGCCGTGCACCAGGGCCGTATATATTTTTGTTACCAGTCGATTCCTGAACTGACGATTCAGTTCTTTAGTTGCAGCTGGAGTTTTGCTTACAACCATAAGCCCGGATGTACCCAAATCCAGCCGATGAACGGTTTGAATTTTTTTGTCGGGATAGATCCGGGAAAGAAGTTCCGTTACAGTTCCGACGCTGCCTGCCTGCGTATCATCAGCAGGCATACCGGACGGTTTGCATACCACTGCATACCACGGATCATCAAAAATAATCGGAAGTTTAGCAGATGGTTCATCCGTATACGACTCTGTTTTTACATCATGTATTACTATGGTCTGGCCGGTTTTAACACTATACGAATGTTTACGAATTCGTTTCCGGTCAATACTGACAGCTCCGGATGAAATCAGTTTACGCGTTCGTGTACGGCTGATTTCCGGAAGATATTTTGGAATGGTTTTATCCAGCCGATATCCGTCGTCTTCTTTTTTTATTGTAATATACAAGCGTTTCATCGTATACTGTGCCCGAAAACTGATATAACACCTGTTTGCGAGGTTATCATGAATGATACTGAAATAATACTGGCCGACGAACTTGTTAATGATCCTTATCCGGATGGCCACCCGTGGTCTGTAAAGATTGAAAGAAACAACTGGAATGGAGCGGTTACAATTGTTCAGGGAGGTTTGGGAACACGTCCGATTTATATATATCGTCAAAACAATATGTGTATTGTCGGTTCAAAGATAAGTGACATGCTTGAAAAACCTCCCGCTTTGACACCCGGCGCAGAAGGTCGAATGGAAATGCTGTTGTTCGGGCATACCTCCGGAATGAATACACTTTTCGATGAAATCCGTCGTGTTCCTCCGGGTGACCATCATAAGTTAACTTCTAACGGCATACACAGCGAGTGGAGAGATCGGATATGTGAGTCCGGTCCGAATACGCCGGATAAAACCGCAGATGTTTTTATTAATTGCACTCGTCGGCGTGTTGATAAAAACCCGGCCGGTTGGCTTCCGCTGACGGGTGGAGTCGATTCGCGAACTATTGCGGCGGTATTGTCGAATGCAAAAGGTATTCGAACATATACTCGAGGTCAAAAAACGCATCCCGAAGTTCAGTATGCGGCAGAAATTGCATCTAAACTCAACCTGAACCATTATCCGATTCCGTTCAATGATCGATATATTTCAAATATGAGCAAATCAATAGTCAGGTATACCGGTGGAATGGTCAGTTTTGATCACGGGCACGCCATTCATCCGCTAAGCGAACTGAAACGATTGTCCCCCGGGATTATTGTACCGGGTATCAACGGAGAATACGGTCGTGCTTTCTGGGCAATGCCCGGTGAGCAAACCGCTGGAATTTCAGTTGAAGAAGCTGCAAAAAACCTGTTTCTTAATCAGATACTGACTCGTGACAGCCGATACGAAGATTTGTTTGAGCGTGATGCTTTACCAATGATTGAAACCATTTTTGAAAACTGGGTACGGCGTTATTGTGATGCGGCTGAATGTGCCTGTTATGCGCATCCTTTGGCCTGGAACGACGAGTTTTATCTACGTGAACGGGTGCGCTCATTTTCGTCGTTTGGAGCAGTAATCTGGTCTGCATTTTTTACAACAGAAACACCGTTTTTGGAAAATGATTATATTCAATCTGTAAGAACGTTGCCTCCCAAACTGCGCTCCAAACCGAACATACATATCCGGATAATTCAGAAACTTAAGCCAAAACTTCTGCGTATACCGTTGTTTCCGTCCGGAAAACCATTAACAAATCGATGGTATGATTTTGCCGGCAATACGCTTCGCAGACAGTTAAATGGTAAACACGGCAGACAGGGAGCTCACAACTACGCAGAATGGTTGCGCAAGGATTCTGATTTTCTTGAACCCCTGATTCAAAAAGCACATGAACATTTTTGCGGTTTTATCAGACAGGATATGGTAAAAAAACTGTGGGCGGAGCATCAGTCCGGGGTGGATCACCATCGTGTGATATGCAGACTGCTGACTCCGGTTATGGTGGACGAATTGTTCAAAAAATAATTTGGGGTAACTAAGTATGATGATCGCGGAAATTTTGTCCGTCGGCGATGAATTGCTGATTGGACGCACTGTAAACAATAACGCGGCGTTCATGGGAAAACTGCTTGCGGCAACAGGGATTGAAACGCAGTGGCTTACATCGGTCGGTGATCAGATGGAGCGGCTGGTGTCAGCGATTGAAACGGCATGGAATCGCGTGGATATAGTGCTTATGACGGGGGGTCTGGGCCCGACGCATGACGATATTACCAAAGATGCATTATGCCGGTTTTTCAATGTTGATATGACGTTTCATCCCGAAATTGTCGCCGAAATGAAAACTCGATATAAAGCACGTGAAATGGAAATGCCGAAGATTGTCAACAACCAGGGTTTAATACCGGCAGGAGCTGAATTGATACGTAATGAACTTGGCTCTGCATTCGGGTTGATATTTAATCGTAACGGCAAAGTTCTGATAGCTCTACCCGGAGTGCCGTTTGAAATGGAGCGAATGATGGTTGATTCGGTCATACCGTTTTTGAAACGCTTTTCCGGGGAGCACACAATTCTGATGAAATCAATTCGAACAGCCGGAATTATTGAATCGAAACTGGTAACAGAATTTCGTCGCCTGGATGAGGTTCGCCAACTGGCCGGAGTTGCAGTTTTGCCAAAATTGACCGGTGTTGAACTGCGGCTGACCGTTTCGCATGACAGCAGAGAACAGGCGCATCAGATTATGGAACGTGCCGTCAGGATCACTCGCGAGGATATCGGACAATGGATTGTAGCGGTTGGTGATGTCATGCTTGAGGATGTCATTGGAGCAGCTTTGACACACATGAATATGACAGTGTCTGTTGCTGAAAGCTGTACCGGAGGGCTGGTAGCGAACCGGTTGACCAATACTCCAGGCAGTTCCAAATATTTTATCGGCGGAGCTGTATGTTACAGCAATGAAATAAAACACAGTTTGCTGAATGTTCCCGCTGAGCTGCTGAATTCTTATGGGGCGGTGAGCGCAGAAGTTGCTGAAGCGATGGCTGAAGGAGTTCGAAAACGCATGAAAACCGATTATGGAGTGGCTACAACGGGAATTGCCGGTCCCGGCGGCGCCACAGAAAAAAAACCTGTCGGATTGGCATTTGTCGCAGTCGCAGGCCCCAACGGTGTTGTCTCAGAAAAAGTGTTGTTTAATGTTGATAGACAGCACAATAAGAAGCGTTTTGCACAGGCATCCTTGAACCTTTTGTGGAAACAGTTGCCCCAAAAATATCGGACGTTGGCTCAAAAGGAGGTTGACCATGAAGGGTAAAACCGTCGTTATTGCCGGTGGAAGCGGGTTTATAGGGCGGCACCTGACTCGCTATTTATTAAAACGTGGATGTCTGGTAACGATACTGACTCGGGATCCGGACGCGATTAAAACCGATCCGGTGTTTAAAAAAACTTCGGCCGTGGAATGGTCGCCAGCAGACAATAAATGGTATGACGCGATAAAAGGTGTTGATTGTCTGATCAATCTGAGTGGTCGAAATCTAACCAAGGGCCGATGGACAAAGCGTGTGCAGGACGACATACGTGACAGTCGTGTCAAAACTGTCAGTGCTATTGCTGAAGCAGTCGCCGCTGTTGATGTAAAACCGCGTTGTGTAATACAGGCCTCCGCAGTTGGCTACTATGGCAGACAATCACCGATGAATGCTCATGAGATGACACCGTCCGGAAAAGGATTTCTGGCAGATGTTACACGAGACTGGGAAAGCGCGGCAGTTCCGCTGGTGAAACACCCTGAAACTCGAGCTGTCATAGCTCGATTCGGAGTGGTCCTGGGCGTTGACGGCGGTCTGTACAGAAGAATATCTTGTCTTCTAAGACATTATATGGGCGGTATTGTTGGAAACGGCAAAAACTGGATATCATGGATACACATTGCCGACCTGGTGCGCGTGATTGAGTGGATGATTACCAATGAATCTGCCGCAGGTATATACAATGTCACTGCTCCTGAACCCGTGCGCCATGATGAGTTGATTCGAACAATGGCCAAAAACCTGCGAAAACCCGTGATGCCCACTCCGCCTGCCGCGATCCTCCGGCTGGCTATTGGACCAATGGTGGATGAATTGCTGTTGGCCTCACAGCATGTAAAACCCGCAAAATTGCTGGATGAATCTTACCGGTTTCATTACAGGACAGCCGACAAAGCCCTGAAAGCATTGTATTTGGAAGCAAAAACATCTGGTGCGCTGGACAGAGATTGCACCGATCAGATTAAGTCCGTTTGACTTGAAATACACACCCTCCTAAACTTGTGAAGCGCGCTGCTGAACTGCGGCGGCATGGTGACGAATAAATCGGTGTGAACGGCTTTGAGACATTGTTGAGCGAATACAAAACAAGGGACACCACCATGAAAACAGGAATTCAGGAACCATGAAAATATTGCATGTGAATAACTCACCTGAAGGCGGCGGCACTGAAACATATATACACAGAATCATTCAGTGTCTTGATGACAGACAGCATGATAATCTGTTGTTTATTCAAAAATTTTCGCCGGGCAATCATCCTGTTCGCGCATTGAAAAATACCTGGCGAAATATAAAACGTCTTCGCAAAATTATTGAAAATTACAATCCCGATATAATCCACGTACATAATATTAACAATTTCGAAATTCTGCATTTTCTGAACCGGCAGCGTCCATGTCTTAAAAGTGTTCATGAGTTTCGGCCGTTCTGTACGACGCTTCGAATCAGACCGGACACAGGTATGCCCTGTACTGAACATTTATCGCAAAACTGCTTCAAAACCGGATGCTTCTCATACAAACCCGGTGATGTGTACCGGTTTCTGGTTGACCGATATGCGTCAAAAATTATCGGCCGTTATCCATCAATTCTTGTTATGAGTCAATTCATGGCAGACATGATCCGACCGTTGGTGTCCGATTCGTCGGTTTTGAATGTGATACCATATTTTTATGATCCACCTGACAACACTCCGACGCCCTTACCCAAAGAACCTCGATTGTTTACGGCTGGCAGACTGGTAAAAGGGAAAGGGTTTGATGTTCTGCTGGATATTCTGGCAAAGATTGAAATGCCGTTTGAGATGCGTATTGCCGGTGACGGCCCGGAAAAGGCAGCTCTGGAAAGTAAAGCCGAACAACTGAATCTGAACATCACATTTCTGGGCTATTTATCAGCGGACAAACTGGCAGAACACTACTCATGGAGCCGGCTGGTGGTGTTTCCCAGCACCTATCCCGAACCGTTTGGTATTGTTGGGCTGGAAGCGATGGGAGCCGCCCGCCCGGTCGTGGCATTCGATGTCGGTGGTGTGCCGGACTGGCTGGATTCCGGTCGAACCGGTTACTGTATCCCGGCATACGAAAAGCAACAATTCGCGCATCGGATTAAGCAGTTGCTGGATGACTATAAGCTGACATGTCAAATGGGTGACGCGGGCCGTGACCGTTTGCTGAATGAGTTTTCGTCCGAACGGCACGTCACGGAACTGATGAAAATCTACCGACATCTGGCAGCGATACAATAATGAAAATAGCGTTTGTTGACCAATCGTTTCATTGGCCTCCTCGCGGTGGTTCATGGGTGGATTTGCGCGAAACGGCCTTGCGCCTTCAAGCCGGAGGTGATTCTGTCCGGATATTTGTTCCAGCGCTGGAGCGATGGCATGTTCCGTCGGGCAGAATTGACAGTGATCCCGGCATTCCAGTTACAGCGATTCCAATGAAGCTGAAGCAGTTCAATTATCGCACCGCGCCCGCCATGATTTCGCGCGAAGTGGCACAATGGCGGCCTGACAGTATCATGGTTGGCAACACGTTTTTTATGGCGCCGGATATTCTGGCAGCGCTCAAACCGATTGGTTGTCCACTTTATTTAAGAATATACGCTCATGAAATGGTGTGTGCCAACTACATGGGAATGATGCGTGGAAACGTATTCAAGTGCGATCGCTTCAATCCGTCAGGCAAGTTGTGCGGATGTTCCATTCCGAAGACACCTCTGACGTGTTGGCGCTGCGGGTTTCGCCGAATGTTACCGACGCTGATCGGACCGCGTTTGAACGAGGTTGCATGGGAGTATTTTGCGTGCCGTGCATTTCTTCCAGCCTGGTTTCGCAAGCTTCGACGCACATTGGCCGGGGTAGCGGGTATATTGGTTTACAATCCATTTATACGTGACCTTGTTACGCCGTTCGGGGTTCCGGTTCACGTTGTTCCGGCTGGAGTTGATACATCGGTGTTTACACCGGCGACATCAGATAATAAAGACACACCGGATAAGACAATACGGATACTGTTTCCGGGACGAGTTGATGATCCGCGAAAAGGATACTCTGTTTTTGCGGGAGCTGTCGAAAAACTGCAATCCAGTGGATTGAGCTTCGAGGCGCTGATAACTGAGCCACGTGAATCGTATGAGCATGCCGTTATCAAATCAACCGGCTGGGTGAGCGCAAACGATCTGCCGGATTTATATCGTTCTGCCGACATCATAACAACGCCGTCTATCTGGCCGGAACCGTTCGGTATTGTGCCACTGGAGGCAATGGCTACCGGAGTTCCGGCGGTCGTTTCAGATACTGGTGGCATGAAATATACAGTTGTTCACGGAAAAACCGGATTGGTATTTAAAACCGGTGATTCTTGTCAATTGGCGGAGTGTCTGGAAACACTGGTTAAAAACAACGACATGCGCCACAATATGGGTATTGAAGGTCGGGCACGTGCGGTGCAGGTGTTCAATTGGGATAGAATTGTGCGATGTTATTCAGGACCGATATTGCGTGGTGAAATACGTGAATCGATCAACTGGCTTGACGATTACCAAAGGGAATGACCATGTTTCGACGACTGAAAAAATTGATACGACGCTTGACAGGAGAAATTGATTTAACCGAAACGACTGCATTTCCAGATAATCCGGACGACATTATTTATTCTGATCAAAAATCGAACCACTATGCTGAAACCGAAAGAAAAACCTCATTTGGTTACACACGCTCAAAAGCGAGCGATACTGAAGATCCATATATTGATGATGTTGTGGACAGAACCAGTTGGGACAGCGATGAGGAATACCGGCTACGCACGGCCCCGGATGACTATCTGATCAATTACGATGATTCAGATGAAGTGGATCCTGAAGAAGCCGCGGTTTGGGATGATCCGTTTGATGGCAGGGCGGTGCAAATACCAATAGAACCATTCATTGATCTGCATATGTTTGCTCCGGATGAAACCGAGGATGTCCTTGAGGCCTATATAGAGGCGGCTCGCGAAAAAGGATTCAAACGTGTTCGTATCATTCACGGAAAAGGTGTTGGAGTACAAAGACAGATTGTGCAGTCTTATCTTAAACGTCATTACGCCGTTAAACGGTTTCATATCGCAAAAGCTGTAGAAGGCGGCCAGGGCGCCACGATAGCATACCTGGTGTGAAAGCGCGGCCGCTGGCCGCTGGGCTGCTTCGCAGCCGTGGATAGTTGGAAAAGGTGAATAGGTGAAAGGGGGACCGTTCATCACAAAAAAATCGAAAAATCTCTCCTTTTCCCCTGTTCTCCCTTTCTCCCATTCGGCCCTTCCTTTTCCCCTTTAAGAATTCCAGCCGTATGGCGTTCAACAACGGTATCCCAATCAAAATGTGATTCAGCTCGTTCACGGCCGGCAATTCCCATTGTGTGGCGCATCTGCGGGTTTTTAACAAGGGTTTCGATACAGTCAGCCATTTCCAGTGCATTCCCGGGTGAAAAATGTAATCCTGTAACGTTGTTAACAACAGTGAACTGAAACCCGCCAATTCGGGATGCAACGACCGGAAGACCGGAAGCCATGCCTTCCAGAGCTGTCATTCCGAAGGGTTCAGGCCATATTGACGGGCAGACAACGATATCAACCGATTGATACAACCCGGGCAGTTTATTCCATGGTATCCAGCCAGTGTTGTGCAACAGCTCATCGGATTCAACGGTTCTTACATCGGTTATCCATCCTTCGACTGGCAGATTGCGTGATTTGAGTATCTGTATACATTCTTTGAAGGATTGCAGTCCTTTTCGCTGATCATCCAGTCGTCCCGGCAATAAAATCCGGACGATTCCATCATCGAGTCGCGGGGAAGGAGTGAACCGGCTGGTGTCGATACCGCCCGGAACGACATGCACCGGGCATTGAACAGATTTCAGAAGATCTTTTATAAATGGATTATAGACAATGATACCCTTTAGCATGTTCAGTGATTTTCTGACATATCCGGAATAAAACGGTGTCCATGCAAGACCGGTCCAGTATTCTTCAGCTACCGGATTCAATCGCGGACCGATCAATGTGCCGCCCATACGCCGAAGTCCACACCTCCAACAGCGAAACGGAGTATCCAGATTATTATTACCGCACAGTTCACCATAAGGATTTTGCTGATACCATTTGAAAACATCACAGGTATTCAGGGACATGTAATTCAGACAGATCAGTTCGTGAGCGTATATTCGAAGATATACCGGCAGATTCTGAAACTGTCGAAAAATATACGGGGCAAGATAAAACGTATTGGTGATCATTACTGCATCGGGGTTCCACGCGGTAACATGCTGCTTGAAAAGCTTTGCCAACGAATAAAAATTGTGATCTTTACGGCGTATTGGAAAGATCTCGTATGGTACTCCGGGATTGACATCCATTCGGCCGCCTGGAATGTTATGGCGTTCCCAGCCCGGAACGAATATTTTTGGCTCAATACCATGTCCGGGAAGCCGCAGAGCGGTCTCTCGCAGATCAACCCAACTGCCGCCTGTTGGAGGCCAGTGAAATGATTGATCGAGTACTGCCAGTTTCATCACACCGCACTAATTATCAGGATTTGACGATTTACGCAATTCTCTTGCTCTTCGCCCGGCTAAAAATTACGAGTTCGCAACCCTTCCGCCCTACGCCCTATGCCTTACGCCCTACGCCTTACGCCCTACGCCCTCCGCCCTAAGCCGTACGCCCTAAGCCTTTCGTGCCTGTCGGGCACGAAAATTCCTGTCAAAGGTAATTAAAATCTTGAAAGATTTCGTTGAACATGACATAACTTCAACTGGTTTTAATTGTTTTGGATTATTATTTTAAGTTACCTGAGGTATTATTTAATGAAAATGAAGGTGTATGCAGTTTTATTTTCCTGTTTGCTTATCAGTATTATTTCATTATCCGGTTTGTTAACCGGTTGTGGCGACTCTTCGCGGGTTTCCGATGGTGACCGTTCGTCAATTTCCATATTGAATGTTTCGTATGATCCAACGCGTGAGTTATACCGCGATTTCAATAGCGCCTTTGCTGATTACTGGTATCAGAACACTGGTCAGAACGTAACAATCCGTCAATCACACGGCGGTTCGGGGAGTCAGTCTCGTGCAGTTATTGGCGGTTTGGATGCTGATGTGGTGTCTTTGGCGCTGGCGTTTGATGTGGATGCCATTGTGGAGCATGCCGGTTTGATTGATACAAACTGGCAGGAACGTTTTCCGAACAATAGCGCTCCCTATGTTTCAACTTTGGCATTTCTGGTGAGGAAGGGGAATCCTGAAAACATCACAAACTGGGAAGATTTGGTTCGTGATGATGTGGAGGTTATCACGCCGAATCCAAAAACATCCGGTGTGGCGCGCTGGAATTATCTGGCGATGTGGGGTTATGTTTTGCGCCGTGAACTTGGAGAGGATTTTGTCAGCATTCTGAATGATCCGGAGCATGCCGACAGGGTTGCGGTGGCGCAGGAAACCGCTCAGGAGTTCGTCGCCACAGTGTACAGGCGCGTTCCGGTTTTGGACCCGGCCGCTCGGGCTGCGACAAACACGTTTGTTCAACGTCGTATCGGAGATGTTTTGATTAACTGGGAAAATGAAATACTTTTAGGCGCCGCCGAACTTGACAAGGCCGGTCTTGAAATTGTCATTCCACCGGTCAGCATGCTGGCAGAACCGGTCGTCAGCATTGTAGATAAAAACGTTGACCGAAAAGGCACGCGGGCTGTCGCGGAAGCGTATCTGAATTTTCTGTATACCGAACAGGGACAGACCTTTGTCGCAAAACACTTTTATCGCCCCGCCATTTAAGAATCTGTCCGTGAAACATATCGCGACCGGTTTCCACAGATCGAAATGTTTACAATTGACCAGGTATTCGGTGGCTGGCAGACTGCCGCGGCGGTTCATTTTGCCGATGGCGGCACATTTGACCGTATCTATCAGCCGACTCGTTGAAAGAACGCATGGCTCCCGCAGAACGCAACAACCAGGATTCGCCGGTAACGGAAACATCCGTCACGGTCTCGGGGTTATCAGCAAAAGCATCAAAAAACGGTAGCCTGTTTCACCGCAAACAGCGCAGCGTGCTTCCCGGTTTTGGTCTGACAATGGGATTCACATTGATGTATATGGGATTGGTTGCCCTGCTTCCGCTGGGAGGCTTGATCCTGTATGCAACCCGCATGAGTTTTGACGAGTTTATTTCTGCAGCATTAAGAAACCCCCGTGTTCTGGCGGCCTACAGACTTAGTTTTATTACGTCGTTTACTGCGGCGCTGATCAATGCTTTTTTCGGATTTATCGTTGCATGGGTTTTGGTACGCTATGAATTTCCCGGCCGCCGTTTTATAGATGCGATTGTGGATTTGCCGTTCGCATTGCCGACCGCTGTTTCAGGTATCGCGCTGACAACCCTGTATGCGCATACGGGCTGGCTCGGACGTCCGTTTGACCTGATCGGAATACGGATTGCCTATGCATTTCCGGGTATCGTTATCGCGCTGACATTGATTGGATTGCCGTTTATGGTGCGAACTCTGCAACCGGCTCTTGAAGCGCTGGAACGTGAAAGCGAAGAAGCCGCGGCATCATTGGGCGCAACACGCAGACAAACATTTCTGCGTGTGATTCTTCCTGGTGTCATGCCATCATTACTAACTGGATTTGCTCTGGCTTTCGCCCGCGCTCTGGGGGAGTTCGGATCGGTGTATTTTATCTCGGGAAATCTGCCGTATCGGACCGAAATCGCCCCGCTTCTTATTCTGATGCAACTGGAACAATATGATTTCGCTGCCGCTACCGCGATCGGGATTGTGATGCTGGTTGCTGCTTTTATCATGCTGTTAATCATCAATATGCTGCAATGGTGGCGACAACGGACAGCTCAGGGATAACGTGATGGCAGATATTAACACGTCAGCAATGCAAACATCCAGACGATCCATTGCCAATGCAATGGGCGAATCGAAGCTCACCCGACGTTTGCTGATTGCCACAGCATTGATATTTCTGGCGCTATTCCTGTTTTTACCGGTCGTTCTGGTGTTTACCTACGCTTTCAGCCAGGGAATACATGCGTATTTTCGCGCTTTCCGGGAACCGGATGCATTGTCTGCAATCCGCCTGACATTGCTGACAGCAATTATTGTCGTACCGCTTAACACAATTTTTGGCGTCTCTGCGGCATGGGCTATCGCAAAATTTGAATTTCGCGGCAAAAATCTGCTGATAACATTACTGGATTTGCCATTCGCTGTGTCACCGGTTATCGCCGGACTGATGTTTGTGTTGTTGTTTGGAGCACAGGGCTGGTTCAGTCCGCTGTTGCAGCAGTTTAATATCCGGATTATCTACGCAACCCCCGGTATTATCCTGGCGACATTGTTTGTCACATTCCCATTTGTAGCGCGTGAACTGATACCTCTGATGCAGTCGCTTGGCAACGAGGAAGAAATGGCGGCGCTGACGCTGGGAGCCAACGGATGGCAGATATTTCGCCGTGTCACATTGCCGAATATTCGCTGGGGACTGATATACGGAATTATTTTGTGTAATGCCAGAGCGATGGGCGAATTCGGAGCTGTTTCTGTGGTATCGGGCCATATTCGAGGACTGACGAACACAATGCCCCTGCATATAGAAATTCTTTACAACGATTATCAGTTGGCAGCAGCGTTTGCGGTAGCGTCGTTACTGACATTGCTGGCCATATTAACGCTGGTTGTAAAAAGTCTTGTTGAATGGAAGATAGCACGTGAAACACGATTGGCTGATGTGGAGATCGGCGGGGAGACACAATAATGAGTATTGAAGTCACCAATATTACTAAATCATTCGGTTCATTCAAGGCGCTGGACAATGTAACGTTATTAATAAAAACGGGTGAACTGATGGCATTGCTGGGTCCGTCCGGGTCTGGCAAAACGACACTGTTGCGTATTATGGCAGGACTGGAACAACCGGATCCGGGGAGTGGTGACATAAAATTTCACGATGTTGATGTCGGCAATCAGCGAGTCAGTGATCGGGGAGTCGGGTTTGTGTTTCAGCATTATGCCCTGTTTCGGCACATGACAGTATTTGAGAATATTGCATTTGGGCTTCGGGTACGACCGGCTGCATTACGACCGTCACGGCGCGATATTAGAGCGCGTGTTATGAAACTGTTGAAACTGGTGCAACTTGAAAACATGGCCGGGCGAAGGCCACATCAGTTATCGGGAGGTCAGCGTCAGCGTATTGCATTGGCACGGGCGTTGGCTGTGGAACCTCGAGTTTTGCTTCTGGATGAACCTTTTGGTGCGCTGGATGCAAAGGTCCGACAGGAACTCAGACGCTGGCTGCGTCGTTTGCATGAAGAAATCCATGTCACCAGCGTCTTTGTAACGCATGATCAGGATGAAGCACTGGAAGTGTCTGACAGTATTGTTGTGATGAATCAGGGCCGTATTGAACAGACCGGAACGCCTGATGAAGTGTTTCATAATCCGAAAACAGAATTTGTGATGCATTTTCTGGGTGAAGTCAATGCATTTCATGGCAGGGGTGATACGCACGGGTTGCGCCTGGGATCACTTGAACTGCCGTATCCGGAAGAAACACAACCGGTTGAAGGCGATGCCAAAGTGTTCATCCGGCCATATGATGTAACGCTGGACACCAAAACACATGGACTGCCGGCTATTGAAGCCGAAGTGGTACATGTTCATGCCGCTGGCCCGCTGGTGCGGGTTGAGCTTAAAACATCCACCGATCAGCGACTGGTATCCGAGATTTCCCAGGAACGATTTGCAACCATGGACCTGACGCCTGGAACTCAGGTGTACGTCAGACTTCGACATATCAGAGTTTTTGCGGATACCGGAGCTCAGAAAATCCCTTAAGAGTGATAACGGTCTTTAGATACAAATACCTGTCTGAACAATTTGTTTATGGATTGGGTTGACAAATATGGTTCAGCGCTTGTATATATGGTAAGACTCAGGAACAGAAGTGTCTTTCTGGATTGAGTTTTAGTTCTTACCGTATGTCTAATCTGTTAACAGCGTCACCTGCCTGCGTTGGCAAACGCGGACGCAACGTATTTATTTAAAAGGAGATTACCTAAATGATAATGAATATTACCGAATTGAAAGAAAAAAACCCTGCTGAACTGCATCAGCTTGCTAATGAACTTGGGCTGGATTTGGGCTCAACACTCCGAAAACAGGAGTTGATCTTCAGGATACTTCAGGCTCAGTCAGAAAAAGATGGATTAATTTTTGCCGAGGGCGTGATTGAGTGTCTGCCCGATGGATTCGGATTTCTTAGATCACCGGATTACAATTATCTTCCGGGACCGGATGATGTTTATGTATCACCGTCCCAAATCCGTCGTTTTGATCTGCGTACAGGTGATACCGTATCAGGCCAGATTCGACCTCCAAAAGATAATGAACGGTATTTTGCTCTGTTAAAAGTCGAAGCTATTAATTTTGAGAGTCCAGAAGTGTTCAAAGATAAAAGTTTTTTTGACAATCTGACTCCGCTGTATCCTGAGCAGGCGTTTATGCTTGAACGTGACAAATCTGAAATGTCCACCAGAGTCATGGCTCTGATGACTCCAATAGGAAAGGGACAGCGCGGCCTGATTGTTTCGCCGCCCCGAACAGGTAAAACAATGCTGCTTCAGTCTATCGCTCATTCAATAACCGCCAATCATCC
This sequence comes from candidate division CSSED10-310 bacterium, assembly GCA_003558985.1. Lineage (GTDB taxonomy): Bacteria > CSSED10-310 > CSSED10-310 > CSSED10-310 > CSSED10-310 > CSSED10-310. The sequence continues at coordinate 36,144 of PWNJ01000018.1, read as the reverse complement.
AGACGTGTATCTTATAGTACTGTTAATAGATGAACGGCCGGAAGAAGTGACCGATATGGAACGGAATGTAAAAGGCGAAATTATCAGTTCAACGTTCGACGAACCCGCTTCAAGACATGTTCAGGTTGCGGATATGGTAATCGAAAAAGCCAAACGACTGGTTGAACACAAGCGGGATGTCGTTATTCTATTGGATTCCATAACACGCCTGGCAAGGGCGTATAATGCTGTTGTGCCACCGTCCGGAAAAATACTTTCAGGCGGCGTTGACTCCAATGCGCTTCACAGGCCAAAACGCTTTTTCGGCGCAGCCAGAAATACTGAAGAAGGTGGTAGTCTGACAATTATTGCTACAGCATTGATCGATACCGGAAGCCGAATGGACGATGTTATTTTTGAAGAGTTCAAAGGCACAGGCAATATGGAACTGCATCTTGACCGCAGACTGGTTGATCGGCGAGTATTTCCAGCTATTGATATTAAGCGCTCCGGAACCCGAAAAGAAGAGTTATTGCTGCCACCGGAAATGCTGCAAAGAATCTGGATACTTCGAAAACTGCTTAATCCAATGGGCGGTGTCGAAAGCATGGAATTCTTGTTGGAAAAAATGAGTAGAACTGATTCCAACAATGATTTTCTTGCAATAATGAACACATGATAATCTGTGACTTGCTATTCACAGGAAATTTGTTTTATATTGCGAACGGTATCGCGCCTGTGCGCATAAAAAAGGTATTTTTATTTGGTGATGGAGGTTAACATGAAAAAAGAAATTCATCCCGATTATCATGAAACAGTAATCTCATGTTCATGCGGTAATGTTATAAAAACCGGTTCCACAAGAAAAGATGTGAAAGTTGAAATATGTTCAGCATGTCATCCTTTCTTTACCGGTAAACAAAAAATTGTCGACACTGCCGGTCGTGTTGAAAAATTCAAACGAAAATATAATCTGGACAAAAAATCTGATTAACACACCACCGGTTTATCATGCCAAAAGTTACTGTTGGCGGTCAGGCTGTTCTTGAAGGGCTAATGATACGATCCCCGGAAACCATCGCGGTTGCAGTGCGTCGGACAGATGGTTCAATCGGATTGTTTAAACGGTCATTAACTTACAGGGAATCATGTCCAGTTGCGGCTGATATTCCGTTTGTTCGAGGAATCACCGCTGTTTTCTCAGCTTTGAAAATTGGGTACCAAGCGTTGGATTATTCATTTCAAATAGCCAAAAATGATATGACAGATGCGTATAAAAAGCTTGATACAACGCACAGTAACAATTTTAAACCCGAATCATTATTGAATACTATCGCCGTACTAACGATTGTTATGGTTGGAACAGCCATCTTTATCGTGATGCCATACTTCATACTGCATCTGATTCACCCGGAATACAACGCTGCTTTTTTTCTACCCCAGGTTCTGGAATCAGGTATTCGAATGGTGATGTTGGCCGCATACATTTTCCTTTTGTCATGCATTCCGGAAGTTGAGCGTGTATTTCAGTATCATGGCGCTGAACACAAAGTTGTGCACACACATGAAAAAGGTCTCAAACTGTCTGTTCATAACGTTCGGATGTGTTCAAAGTATCATTCCAGATGCGGTACGATGTTCCTGGTATTCGCAGCCCTTGTCACAGTGATTATATTTTCACTGATTCCTGCAAACATGCCGTTAACCCATCAAGTGATGATACGGATTCTGCTTTTGCCGATCATTACCGGATTGTCATTTGAAGTTTTTAGACATATTGACCGAATACCGTTGTGGATTTTGCAACCGATTCTGGCGCCTGGAAGATTGTTTCAATTATTAACAACCCGCGAACCAACTGATGAACAGTTGGAAACCGCTATTTATGCAATCCGTGCGTCACTTGATCCGGGTGTAACCCTGGCTGATTATTCGGGAAAGGATAATCCTTATGCTGGATAAACTGGCAACCTATCTGGATAAATATGATGAAATATCAAAACGGCTGATGGATCCGGAGGTGATAAACGATCGCCAGTTGTATCAGACTATCACCAAAGAATTTGCTTCTGTTCAGGAGTTCTGTGATTTGTATCACAAGTTAAAAAAAGCGTATGACAATCTGGCAGGAGCTCGCGAGATTTTGGCTGAAGAAGATGACATGGATTTACAGGATATGGCGCGGAGTGAAATTCAGCAATTGGAAAAACAGATTGCAGATTATGAAAAGCAGGCTGAAGTTCTTCTGAATCCCCCGGACCCGTTCGATGCAAAGAATATAATTCTTGAGATACGGGCCGGAACAGGGGGTGATGAGGCAGGATTATTTGCGGCTGATTTATTCAGAATGTATGCAAGATATGCAGAAAGACACCGCTGGAAACTTGAAGTATTAAGTCAATCACCCGGTGAACTGGACGGGTTTAAAGAAATTATTTCTGTTATTTCCGGTAATCGTGTATATGGAACCTTAAAACACGAAAGTGGTGTGCACAGAGTACAGCGGGTTCCCCAGACAGAAGCCAGTGGACGAATCCATACATCAGCCGTGACGGTTGCTGTTTTACCGGAAGCTGAACAGGTGGAAGTTGAAATCGATCCGCATGAGCTGCGCATAGATGTTTTTCGATCCAGTGGCCCCGGTGGACAAAGTGTGAATACAACTGATTCAGCAGTCCGTATTACTCATGTGCCAACAGGACTTGTGGTCAGTTGCCAGGACGAAAAAAGCCAACTGAAAAACAAATCTAAAGCTTTGAAAATTCTTTTTTCACGTTTGCTTGATCTAAGACGCTCTGAACAGGAAGAAAAAATATCGGCTGAACGTCGCGAAATGGTCTCAACAGGCGACCGAAGTGCAAAAATACGAACCTATAATTACCCTCAAAACCGCATTACTGATCATCGAAACAATTACTCTACATATAACCTTGACAGCGTTATGCAGGGTGAACTGGATGAAATTATTGAATCACTTCACGATCATTTCAGAGTTTTGGCTATTGAAAATGCCGGGACTGAAAAAGTCCGGGAATAGTCGTGAAAGACATCTGGACAATTCGAAAAATTCTGGCATGGACAACATCATGGTTTAATCAGCACGGCATTGAATCAGCGCGTCTGGATGCTGAAATTCTTTTGGCGAAAGCGATTGGAGTTGAACGTATTGACTTGTATTTAGCTCCTGACAAGCCATTAACTGACAATGAAAGAAATGTGTTCAAAACGTATATCAAGCGTAGAGCTGCAAGAGAACCCATAGCATATATTATTGGTACCAGGGAATTTTATGGCCGCAGTTTTTGTGTAGATTCACGCGTTTTGATTCCTCGTCCGGATACAGAGACCATTATTGAAGTTCTAAAAACCAAATATACCAAAGACTGCGCCCCGGTAATGGCTGATATTGGCGCTGGCTCGGGCTGTTTGGGAATAACTGCGGCTTTGGAGTTTCCTGAATCATTTGTCTACGCAACTGATGTATCCCGGGATGCGCTGGATGTGGCAAACATGAATGCAAGGAAATTGATTCACAACTCACGTTTCAAACTTCTGAAAGGATCGTTTTACTCACCGTTGAAAAAGGTTATCAATCAGAATTCTCTGGATATCATAGTTTCTAATCCACCATACATCAGATCATCTGAATTAAAACAACTCCAACCTGAAGTGTCCAAATATGAACCGCATATCGCTCTGGATGGCGGAGAAGAAGGTCTGGACGCAATCACAATACTGATTCGGGATGCGATTCTCTGGTTAAAACCTGACGGATGGATTATAATTGAAATCGGATATGATCAGGCAGAACCGGTCAAAGAGATTTTATCAAAATCATCATTCAAATCTATTATGATTACGAGTGATCTGGCTGGCGTTGATCGCGTTGTTTCAGCTTGTATCAAGTAACATTTATCTGCGCTTATGTTAATGGAGAAAAGATAAAATTATGCAGGAGTTAAAAATAATTGGTGGTAAGCCTTTATATGGAAGCGTCCGTATTTCTGGAGCTAAAAATGCCGCATTGCCGGCTTTGGCGGCGACGTTACTTACTGATGGAGTCACGACATTGTCCAACATGCCTGATGTCAGGGATATTGACAGCATGTGCAAACTGCTTCAGGCGCTGGGAGCGCGGATTAAACGTCAGGAATACTCCATCAGTGTTGATACACGTATGGTGAATAAATGGAATGCTCCTCATGAACTGGTCAGAAAAATGCGTGCTTCAGTGCTGGTCATGGGACCTTTGTTAGCCCGATTTGGAAAAGCCGAAGTATCTTTGCCGGGAGGATGCACAATCGGAAATCGACCCATTGATTTGCATATCGCAGCTATGAAAAAACTTGGAGCTGAAGTATCACTTGTAAAAGGGGATACCCATCTTGTGTCAAAAAGACTTTCCGGAACCCATATATACTTCGACCGGCCGACTGTAACTGGCACTGAGAATGTTATGATGGCCGCTGTAAAAGCTGACGGCAAAACTGTTTTGGAGAATGCGGCGCGGGAACCGGAAATTGTGGATTTGGCTGAAATGTTATCCAAAATGGGAGCTCAAATCACCGGAGCCGGTTCTGATAAGATTGTCATTGAAGGCGTTCAAACCCTTGTTCCCACGAGTCATAAAATTATTCCGGATCGAATCGAAGCAGGCACCTATGCCGTTGCTGCTGCAATGACCGGCGGTGAAGTGTCATTAACAGATATGAAACCTGAAATGATATCGTCCTTATTGTCAAAACTTCGCGCAGCAGGATGCACTGTATCTGAAACAGACAATTCCATAACCGTGTCCGGTAAACCTCCCTTTATGCCTGTTGATATAAGCACAGCGGAATATCCGGGCTTCCCAACTGATCTTCAGGCGCAGTTTATGGCTATGATGTGTTTGTCCAACGGTGAAAGCGTTGTTGCTGAAAACATTTTTGAAGACCGTTTCAAGCATGTTCCTGAACTGAATCGTCTGGGGGCGGATATTGTAATTAAAGATAGAAATGCGATTGTGCGTGGTGTCAACTCATTGACAGGAGCCATTGTTACAGCATCCGATTTGCGAGCCAGCGCATCACTCGTGCTGGCAGGGCTTGTTGCCGAAGATGAAACTCGAGTGTTACGTATTTATCATCTGGATCGCGGATATGATTCCATGGATAAAAAGCTGGCTGAACTCGGAGCTGACATAAAAAGGACCGAAGGACCCAACCCGTGAACCAGCATGCGTTACAAGTTTTGGAGTATGATATTTTGCTGGAATATCTGGCACAGTATACTGACTCGGATGTGACGCGTACAACTATACTGAATCTTCAACCATCATTTGACTATGATACCGTCCGGTTTTGGGCTGACGAACTGGATGAATACCGTAATTTAATCTTGTCAGGTTTTACCATACCTGATTTTGAGGCGCCGAAAAGTTCCCTGAAACAGTTGTTGGCATCATCAAAGAAAAAAGGATGGCAACTTTTACCGGAACATATAGCCTCCATAGGCGATCTATTACATCACTCTGAAATGACTAAAAAGGGATTTCAAACACTCGAATCGATACCTCTGATTAAAAATAAAACATTCTCAATAACCGTTTTCAGTGAACTGAAAAACCGCATATTGAAATCAATTGATGCAAATGGGCAGGTTCTGGATCGTGCGTCCGAGAATCTTGGTCGTATACGGCGAAGCATGCGAAAACACCTTGAACGCATGCGAACCAGAATGGAGGAATTGGCGGAATCCAATTATAAAAAAGGATATTTACAGGATCCGGTTGTTTCATTCAGACAGGGACGATATGTGCTGCCAGTCAAATCGGGCTCTGTCAGAAACATTCCGGGAATTGTTCATGACAAGTCCGCTTCCGGCGCAACATTTTTTATTGAACCCAATGTATCAGTTTCAGATTCCAATGCGCTGAGTAAACTTGAAGCGGAAGAACGCCAGGAAATCAATCTGGTGCTGAAAGAATTAACGCAGGCAATAGGCCAGAAAAGCGACGCAATATCTAAAAATTACGACATAATGATCGAATTGGATTTTTTGAGGGCTAAAGCACGCTTTTGTAATGAAATAAAAGCGAACGCAATAACTATTTTGCAAGAACCTTGTATTGATTTAAAGGAATGTAAAAATCCATCATTGATAATTCATCGATTAAATACACTTGATCACGAAGAACGAATTAAACCGGTTGTCCCGGTTGATATTCAATTGAATCAGAATGATAGAATACTGGTGATAACCGGACCGAACACCGGTGGCAAGACAGTAGCTTTGAAAACCATCGGAATATCTGTCCTGATGGTGCAATCCGGCCTGCATCCGGTATGCAGTGAGTTTTCAAGGATCGGTTTGTTTAAAAATTTGTTTGCTGATATTGGCGATGAACAAAGCATTCAGCAAAGTCTGTCAACGTTTTCATCTCATGTCAGACATATCGTGACAATATTGGAAAACGCTGATGAAAATTCTCTGGTGCTGCTGGATGAACTCGGCGCAGGTACCGATCCGGAAGAAGGATCGGCGATAGGTATTACGATAATTAATGAATTGTTAAGAAAAAAAGTTTTTGCGGTCGTAAACACACATCATAACTCAATAAAGGCGTTTGCTTTTACGACTGATGGAGTTCAGAATGCCGCCATGGAATTTGATATGAAATCCCTGCAGCCCACGTATCGAATTCTACAGGGGCGTATCGGACAATCCAATGCGCTGTATATTGCTGAAAAACTTGGATTCCCGAAATATTTGATAAAGGAAGTGCAGCAATATTTATCAGGCAAAACGAATGATTTGCAAAAAATGCTGGATGTTGTTGAGCAACGACGAATGGATGCTGAAAAACGAATAGCTCAAACAAAAAGCGAAAAAGTCCGGGTAAAAGAGCTTCGTCAGGCCCGGGAAGACGTTTTAAGAAAAGCAAACAATGAAGCCAGGCAAATTATTGAAAAAGCCGTTAACGATTCACAGAGTATTCTTTCAGAGTTATATAAAGAACGGGATTTATTGAAAAAAGAAATGAAATCATTACAAAAATCCCTGAAATCCGCTCAACCTCAAAAACCAGTCAGCAGTAAAAAATATACCGATCTTGAGAGTCGCATAATGGACATGGCGGAATCGATTCAACCGGATATCGACAGGGATAAAAATGTATTGATTACAAAAGGCGATATTGTTGAATTTCGCCGGTTTGGTACAGAAGCGCGTGTGATACAAAAAGAAAGTGATAATCGTTATCTTGTTGAAATGAAAGGCAAAAAAATTCGTGTTGCCTGTGATGATATTGTATTAAAAAGAAAAGCCGAAAAAACAAATTCAGCATCAGATAAGTTAAAACCAGTGTCGGAAGGTATAACCTATGATCTGGATGAATCAAATGCTCCTGTACTCCGATTGAATTTGATTGGTAAAACGACTGATGAAGCACAAGATGAACTGCAACGATATATGGATCGTGTCATACAGCATCGAGTTTCACAGGTAACTATTATTCACGGTTTTGGAACCGGACGATTGCAAAATGCTGTTGTATCCTATCTGAAAACCGTTCCAAAAGTGATACGGGCCAGACGGGGTGAGTCATCTGAAGGTGGGGGAGGCGTTACTGTTGTTGAAATGGATATCACCTGACAACGGGATTATGTAAATGGCAGCGTATAAAAAGATTCCTGACAACATCCTGGAAATGATTCGTGAAAGAGTTTCAATTGAACATGTTATTGCTGAGTATGTACCTTTAAAACGCCAGGGAAAATATTTCAAGGGACTTTGTCCATTTCATCAGGAGAAAACACCGTCGTTTACAGTTAACACGGATTTGCAGATATTCAAGTGTTTTGGGTGTGGAGAAAGCGGCAATGTTTTCAGTTTTCTGATGAAATATGAAAATGTTACTTTTCCAGAAGCTGTTGAAAAAATGGCGCTTGTGGCAGGTATCAGTTTGCCTGAATCTGAACCTGAAACAGTTGAAAAGAAAAATGAGCGTCATCATGTACATGAAATACTAAAGCAATCTCAAAAAGCATACCAGAAATTTCTTCTCGACAGCTCTTCTGCTGATTATGCGCGGAAATATCTTTTAAAAAGAGGTATCAACAGAAGCCATATTCAGAAATATGGACTGGGGTATGCGCCGGATCAATGGGATTTTCTGACGAAAACACTGAATCATACCGGTAAATACCTGATAATGTCCGGCCTCGTTTTAAAACATAAAGATTCAGGCAAAATGTATGATCGTTTTCGAAACCGGATTATATTTCCGATAAAGCATTATCGAACAGGTGATATTCTTGGATTTGGAGGTCGAACACTGGGTGATGATCCTGCCAAGTATATAAACTCTCCGGAAACCATAGTTTATCACAAGAGCAGCACACTATACGGATTGTATGAAGCGGGAAGCTTTATTCGAAAAAACAGGTCAGCGATTTTGGTGGAAGGATACTTTGATCGTATTGCAATGGATATTGCCGGTATTCCAAACACGGTAGCGCCATGCGGTACGGCTTTGTCTTCATCTCAGGTAAAACTGGTTAAACGTTATGCAGATTCGGTAATCGTTTTGTTTGATTCGGATGATGCAGGAATAAAAGCAGCGCAACGAGCATTGGAATTATGTCTTGCTGAAGGAGTGGAATGTTTTGCCGTGCCACTACCCTCCGGCAGGGATCCGGACGATATTCTTGTTCAGGAAGGCTCGGATGCTCTGAAGAACTGTTTAATCAAAACGTTGCCCGGCATTGATTTTTTAATTAAAACTGCTTCAAATCGACATAACCTGAATCATTCACGTGGCAGACGAAGTGTTGTTGAGGAACTGATTCCATTTCTGCTGGATGTGAAAAACAGTATAGACAGAGGGTCTTATGTTGCAAGAATTGCCGATCTTATCGGTGTGCCGCCAACATCTGTACTGGAATTGTGCAGACGACGGCTGTCAAAGATAAAAACTCAGCAATACAGCGATCACAGCGCAGATTCATATAAGAATACCAAACCTGGCATATCGCCGGACGTTGAAAAAATATGCTGTCGGGAACAAGAGTTGTTTTGTTTTCTTATACAACATCCCAAATATATTCAATGGGAAAACAACCCGATCAACGCCGAATCAATGATTACAGAAACAGGAAAAATCATATACTCATTGTTAAAAAAAGAGTTTGTAAAAAACAACTCATTGGCGCTGGACAGAATTCTGTCAAGATTGGACAATCCGATGATGCAACAGATAATGATAGAGTTGTTTGACGATCCGGACATGAATCAGCGCTTGATCAATATTGATCCGCATACTACGTTTCAGTCAATTGTTGATAGCTTCAAAGAGAATGAGCTTCGTAAAGAATTAAGATTTATTAAAAAAGAAATTCAAAGCTCTAATGTAAGTCCCCAAAAAATAGAAATGCTTTTGAAACGAAAACTCGAACTTTTAAATGAAATAAACAGTTATTCATCTCTTGACGAAAAAGATAACCAATGATAGATTACCAAATCCAGGGCCCATAGCTCAGTTGGCTAGAGCTACCGGCTCATAACCGGTTGGTCGTAGGTTCGAGTCCTACTGGGCCCACAACGTTTTTGGTATGGAGGGTTATTGAATGTTATTACAGCTTATGCTGTTGACGGTTTAGCAGGGTGTATCGCAAGATACACCCTGTTTTTTTTTAATGGGAGGTTTTTTTGAATCCGTTGTTAAAAATATTGATGGAAGTACAGTTTTTATCAGATGAGCTTTCGCGTCTTGAAAAATTGTGTAAACAGACTCCAGAACTGATTGCCAGACTGGATGCTCAATTAAAGACATCCAAAAAAAAGCGTGATGCCATAAAAGATGAAATTCAGGCCAATGAAATGCGTATTAGAAAATGTGAGGGTTTAATCAAAGATGCGAAGGACCAGCAGGCAAAGTATCGCACTCAAATGTTTACAACCAAGTCGAATCGTGAGTATCAGACGCTTAACTCTGAAATCAACGCGCTGAATGACAGAATATCCCAATATGAGACAGACATCATTGAAACTCTTGATTTAATCGACGAAGCGAAAGAAAGTTTGAAGAAGTCTGAAAGTCATCTTAAGGATGAAGAAACGCGTATTGCTTCTGAGAAAGAAAAGCTGAATGTTGAAGATCAGGAAAACCAGCGACGTTTACATGAGACCCGTGCAGGTTACACGAAAAAAAGGACTGCTCTTCCTGAAGAATTGCTTGAAAAGTATGACAAACTTGTAAGAAAGAACGGTCGAGCGGTCTCAAGGCTTGATAAGAATACTTGCGGAAACTGTTATGTAAAAGTGCAGCCGCAGATTGTCGCAAGAGTTTTTGGAAACTCAAATTTGGTTAATTGCGATAAATGTGGTGTGTTTCTTTACGTTTCTGAAAGTCTTGATTCTTAGTCGAAACCAGTGATTCGGCAAGTTGAATCGCATTCGGACTGAATTTGCTGCATGCCCTGTCAACTGACAGCAGCGCTTTGTTCCATTTGTTCCGTTGTTCAGCTTCGCCAAACGGGAGTTCCCCTGTAATACTGATAGCAGAACTGGCATGAATTGAAATGCTACGAACTCTGACGCGGCGCTGATAGAGTTTTAGAAATAATTCTTTAACTGTTCTGAACAATTCATGATCACGATTGCTGGGCACAATCAGTGACTTGCAAATACTGTACAGACGCTGGTCGGAATATCTGACAGCAACGTGAATTCGTTTTGCCGATTTATGCTGTTGACGCAGTTTCCGGCACAAATCTGAAGACAGGGATGCCAGTTTTGAGATGATAATTTCGGTTGAAATCAGGTCTTCAGCAAAATCAATTTGCGAAAACAAACCGGTATCACTATGTGACGCACGAATGCGCGACCTTTCAGATCCTCTGGCCTGAAGAGCAATGATTTTACCGGTTTTCCCGAAAAGATACTCAAGCGTTTCGATAGGAATCCGCGCAATATCTCCAATTGTTTGTACTCCCAAACTCGAAAAGAAAGACACCTGATTGCCGGTTATCGAAGGAAGCCATGAAAGGGGGCAAGTCGACAAAAAAGACTTTTCAGAACCGGCCTTGACAGATTCCAAACCACCAAGCTTCGCTGCTCTGCAGGCAACAACGCTGACCGCTTTGTCTGCAGCCAGTCCGGCAGATATACTGAAGCCGGTCTGGCGTTTAATCTCTTTCTGCAGCTTGACAGCAAATGAATCGGCTGAGCCGAAAAGGCGTTCTGAACCCGTATAGTCAACAAACAACGAATCAAGACCCGCCGGCTCTACCGCCGGTGAAAACCGGGACACAAGATCAACAAATGTTTTCGACAGCTTGTGAACCAACGGCCAGTTGATTTGTACCAGCGTCGCTTCCGGACACAACTGTTTCGCTCGAGTCATGGAAACACCAGGAACAATCCCCAGGTCGCGAATATCCCGCGATGTTGCAACGGTTGCACCGCGACTGTGCAAGTGTCCGATTATCAAAGGGCGTTTGAGAAGCTTCGGCTGCTCCAGCCGGGCAACACTGGCATAAAAATCATCACCATCAAAATGCAAAATAGATGAACTCATCATCACCTCAACTACAGTATAAGGCGAAACTATGGCGAAAATCAAGCGGCGATAAAAAAAACTCCGGCGTACCGGAGCTTGCATGGGCGCTGGCAGACTTGAACTGCCGACCTCTGCCGTGTGAAAGCAGCGCTCTCCCGACTGAGCTAAGCGCCCGCTCAAAAATCAATCAGAAAATATCATTAGTCGGAAAGCCAGTCAAGCTTTCTGATTTTGTTACTTTCCAAGAGTTGCAACCATGACTGCTTTGATCGTATGCAACCGATTTTCTGCCTGATCAAAAACTCGGCTTGCATCCGATTCAAAAATTTCTTCTGTTGCTTCACAAATATCCGGATATTGGCTGGATGTTATTGTGTCCTGGTTATGAAAGCAGGGCAAACAATGCAAAAATATCGTGTTTGATTTTTGAGTCATATCAAACATTGCCTTGTTAACCTGATAGGGTTTCAATAGCGCAATTCGTTCAGCAATAAGGTTTTCTTCACCCATAGATGCCCACACATCGGTATAAATGACATCAGTATTTGTAACTCCGGTTTTAACATCATCGGTAATGGTTATTTTTGCTCCGGTATTTTTCGCGATAGTCAGGCATAGGTCGACAAGCTTTTTATCGGGATTGAGTTTTTGAGGCGTTACCACACGGTAATCAATACCCAGTTTTGCTGATGCTATCATAAGTGAGTTGGCAACATTGTTTCTGCCATCGCCTGCATAGGTTACAGATATGCCGTCAAAGCGTCCGAACTCTTCGTAAACTGTCAGAAAATCAGCCAGCGCCTGAGTAGGATGGTATGAATCCGTCAGACCGTTCCAGACCGGAACTCCGGCATATTTAGCCAAATCTTCAACAGTTTTATGAGCAGAACCTCTGAACTGCATACCGTCAAACATGCGTCCCAACACTCTGGCGGTGTCTTTGACTGTTTCTTTTTTGCCAAGCTGAATGTCATTAGCGCCCAGATATTCAGGGTGTGCTCCTTCATCTATAGCGGCTACGGTGAAAGCGCATCGGGTGCGAGTTGATGGTTTTTCGAAAAGCAGCGCAATATTTTTGCCTTCAAGATTTCTGTTGCTGCGTCCGGCATATTTATCGATTTTAAGTTGAGCTGAGAGCTGAATTAAAAACTGTATTTCTTTTTGTGTATAGTCCAGCAGAGTCAGCAGACTTCGTCCCTTAAGATTAAAAGCCATGGGTTTCTCCTTTCATAAAAACACCTGTCTGAGTTTATTTGTAAACGCTGCTGATTGTTTCAGCAGCTACCTATTCTTATACATAAATTTGTCGGAAAAGAAACGGGAATAATCGTGACTGTCATATTGATATGGATTCATAGCGACGTACATAGTTCAATACAGAATTGATAATCAAGAGTTTATAATGAATCTGAATATATGCTTATTCAGACGATTTGGCAGTGGTTTTTGATTTAGCAGATTTTTTTATTGTTTTTTTAGGTTTATCAGGTGTTTCCTTTTTATAATTGTAATCAGATTTCAAATCGCCTGTGGCAACATCAGAGTTCATTTTAATTGTATCGCTGAGTATTGTTGCTGCGGAGCGATCATTTGTCAGAGCTGTGCCAGCATAATCCTCTTCTTTTGGATTTACGGGTTTGTCAGCTTTGGTTGACCGATCGGCGCTTTTCTTTACTACAACCCTCCTTTTGGGTGCTGAGGGGGATTTAGTGGGGCTTTCAGGTTTGGCCTGTTTCACGCGAGAGTCTGGCTTACGATCAGTTTTTTCGGGTTCCGGCATTTCCTGTTTCTCATTCAGTTCATTTTTATTTGAAGATGGTCTGGGGTGCTTTTGTTTAGATGATTTATGGCGTGGATTATGATCTCGATCGGGCGGTTTCCCAGCCCGTTTTCTTTTGCTTTGAACACGCATTTTATATGCATTTACAGCTTCCGGATCTTCAGGGTCAGGGTGATCCAGAGGTAACCCTTTGTATTGTGGATGCCCTTCTGTTTGAAAATATATGCGTGAACTATAATCAAATGAAGGCTTTTTACCGTTCTTTGAACGTGGAATCGAGCTTTTTCTCATCACACTCATAGGAATCATACAACGGGTACACATTGGTGAAACGTTGCCGGATTGTGGTATTGTATATCCGCATATGTCGCAAAAATAGTGATTGTCGCGGTTCGAAGAACTCCCTCCACGTTTGCTACCCGAGTATTTCGGGTGTTTGTTGTCATCATATCGATTGACGGGTGCATTACGATTACGATAGTTTTTCTTTCGTGATGCCAAAGTATATCCTCCTGTTATGGTACGGTTTATCAGCTTTGAAAGATACGATTTTTGTTATAAATTAAAATTCATATTCAATGTGAAAATTGTATCCAACAAATGTCAGTCGTCTTGTTTGTCGTACAAACCTCTTGTTTCGTACACTCTTACCTTGATCAATTCCTGCAAGGTTCGCGGATAATCCCGCATGCTTATTCTGCTATCTCCGGAATGACTCCATTCAACAGGCACTTCCACGACCTTGTATCCATATTTCCTGGCAATATGGAGGATTTCAAAATCAAATCCCCAACGTTCATTTCTTTGCAATGGAAATATGCTCCGGGCCACATCACCCCGGAATAACTTAAACCCGCACTGCGTATCCTTGATACCGCGCAAGGCAGGGACAACCAACTGTATGGCCTTATTAGCCAAACGCCCCATATATACCCTATACCATGGTTGCTTTTTTTTCAAGAGTGATTTTGCAAGAGCCCGCGAACCAAATGCGACATCAAATCCCTTGTCAAGCCAGTTTTTCAGATTATCATACTCGAAAATCGGGGTTGACAGATCAACATCAGTAAACAGTAAATAGTTACCTGTGCTTTCAGATACACCGTGCTTAACAGTATATCCTTTGCCTTTGTTTTCACCGTTTGTTAATGCTTTCAGATGCGTACACTGTTGTGCCAGCTTTCGTATTATCTGCAACGTTCTGTCACTGGAACCATCATCAACTGCCAGTATCTCAAATGACAATTGTTTGCTTTGAAAAAAATCTGTAATTACCTTAATGCAGTTCTCTATATCGTTTTCTTCATTATAAGCCGGCACTACTATGCTGATATCTATTTGCATCTGTTTTCTCCCTAAAAACAAGCACCTGTTAATAAATAGCAAATCAAAGGGTATAATTCCATTAAAATGGCATTGCAAGAGATCGATCCCCGACGATATTATATGGATGACATGAATGTCTGAATGACACTTAAAAAGAAAGGTTGTAATGTGGAATGGTATAATTTGACAAGTTTTATCGGATTATTTGTTATCATAATTGCTGCCTGGTTGTTTTCAAATTCACGTAAAAGTATTAACTGGCGAGTAGTCTTTTGGGGTTTAAGTCTTCAATTGATGTTTGCAGTCATAATATTTTGGGTTCCGGGTGTCAGTACTGTGTTCAACTGGCTGAACACCATCGTTATTAAAATACTGGAATGCGGGAATGCGGGAGCAGAGTTTGTATTCGGCAGATTAGCGCTCCCTCCAGGCACAACTGATGCTTCCGGCCAGGAAAGTCTGGGATTTTTTCTGGCATTCCAGGGACTGACAGCAATAATATTCTTCTCTGCAATTACATCTATTCTATACTATTACGATATCTTGCCCTGGCTTATCAAAAAGTTTGCCAAAGTGTTCAGCACGCTGATGAGGATTTCAGGAGCGGAATCCTTGTGTGCCGCAAGTAATATTTTTGTTGGAGTTGAGTCTGCATTAACTGTTCAACCTTACATAAAGAAAATGACACGGTCCGAACTGTGTACAATTCTTACCTGCGGAATGGCCACAGTTGCCTCCAACGTTCTGGCAGTTTATGTTTTTTTCCTGCGTGACAGCTTTCCGATGATTGCAGCACACCTCATATCTGCATCTATTCTTTCGGCGCCCGCAGCGCTTGTTATTGCCAAAATACTATATCCGGAAACTCAGAAACCCGTAACGATGGGCGAGGACATTGTATTTAACTACGATAAACCTGAATCGATTTATTCAGCGGTCATTCAAGGCTCTCAGACAGGACTTCAACTTGTGTTCAATATTGCCGCTCTGCTTATTGCTATACTGGGCCTGGCTGCTCTGGCCGATTTGGGACTGACGTCTTTAAGCGAATGGCTGAATTCAATGTTCAATACCAGTATGGATTTAAGTCTGACAGGTATTCTTGGTTACGTTTTCTATGTACCTACACTGATAATCGGTGTCCCCTGGCAGGATGCCCGCCATATCGCTCAAATCATCGGTGAACGATCCATTGTTACTGAACTCATATCATATCAGAATCTTGCTGTTCTAATTGAACAAAATGTACTGGTACATGGGCGATCAGTCGTTATCGCAACGTATGCCTTATGCGGATTTGCGCATGTTGCGTCAATAGGAATATTTGTAGGCGGCGTTTCAGCGCTGGCTCCTGACAGAACACAGGATATTGCCAAATCAGGTATCAGAGCGCTCATTGCTGCAACTCTTGCATGTTTGATGACGGCCTGTATTGCAGGATCTTTTTATAATGAGTCATCGTTGTTGTTTATGATTAATTGATAATGATCTTTTTTTATATTGAGTCTTTTGATTGTTTTGTATAGCATTCCTTCGTTTAATGAGGATGACGCTGTGGTTGAAGTTATTAAAACAGATAAGTTGAAGGTTGTGGTAGTCATGCCCGCTTACAATGCGGGAGCAACACTTTATAAAACCCATTCAGATATACCAACCGACTGGGTTGATGAGGTTATTCTTGTTGATGACTGCAGTTATGATAACACTCTTGATGTTGCCAGAAATCTGAAACTGAAGGTCTTTACGCATCGTTGGAACAGAGGTTATGGCGGCAATCAGAAAACCTGCTATAACGCAGCGCTTGAATCCAGCGCTGCCATCATCATAATGTTGCATCCGGACTATCAGTATGATCCGAAAATAATACCGGATCTGATCCAACCAATCATTCAAAACAAAGCCGATGTCGTGTTTGCATCACGATTTCTTGGTAACCCGCTAAAAGGAAACATGCCTTTATACAAGTATATTGCGAACCGCACATTAACAACGCTCCAGAACCTGGTACAGGGTACATCATTTTCGGAGTGTCATACAGGATACAGAGCATACTCAAAACAAATTCTTGAAGCTATACCCTATGAACGCAATTCAGAAGATTTTGTTTTTGATAACGAAATAATTGCACAGTTTGTTATAGCCGGAGCCCGATTTGCAGAAATTCCTGTGGAAACCCGATATGAAAAAGATTCCTCCACAGTTTCGTTCCTGTCTTCAATTCAATATGGAATCGGTGTCTTATGGACTCTGTTACGATATATGCTGCATAAAACCCGCGTGTGGAAATGTCGAAAGTTTGATTTTTCACAACCATATAATCCCTGCAAGTGTAATAGCGACAGTCACAGCAAGTTGTCAACTGATTAGATCCTGTCCCCAAAGGTAGATGTTACGTCTATGCTCTCTTCAACGGCATGCAGAACACATCGGGAAGAAGAAGAAAGAGTTTATCATCTCAGGCATCACTGGTAATTTCACAAACAGAATCTATTCCGCCACGTGTTGCATATTTTGTAACAACCTTTAAATAAGCGGGTTTTAAAACGGCATGCAAATCACGATATATACGATTGGTGACGTGTTCCTGAAACATTCCGACGTTTCTGAAAGACACAAAATAGAGTTTCAGACTTTTCAGTTCCAGACATTTGTCAGCGGGGACATATGAAACTTCAACTGATGCAATATCTGGCAGCCCAGAGAATGGGCAAACTGCAGAAAATTCATGTGTTACGTATGAAATACTTTGCTTTTCACCTGAATAAATGAATGTATCAAGAATATCAGTACGAATTGCATCTTCCCCCGTCCAGAGAAGTTTGAATTCTTTATCAGTTTGGTTCATAATAAACTCCTTGAAGGTTGCCGAATCAATTCTATCATTTACTACTTTTATCATGCAGTTAGCCGTTTTTCAAAACACAATCAGTCTATTGAATTTATACGAAAGATTCTTGTTAGTGTATTTTCAAAGCCCAGCCGGTATAAATATTGCATAATTTCAGAGTCGGAGGTTTTACTATGAGTTATTCAAGTTTTTCTAAAATTTTTAGCTTCAATTACAACACTTTGGTATTTATGGCTTGCATCATGTTTGCTTTCATAGCGCCATCGGGTCATAGTATGACACTTGAGGAGATTCAGCAGTATATAATTGACAATGATCTTGAGTGGATTGCTGGTGAAACGACAGTCTCGGTATTATCGGATGAGGAGAAACAGAATTTGCTGGGTCTTGTAGTACCGGAGTGGTATGTTGAGCCTGAACCTGGCAGATATGATGAGGATTTTCTTGAGAGTCGTGGTTATTTAAACTGGGTTGAGATGGGTGGAACGACGCCAGTCAAAGCTCAGGGGAACTGTGGAAGTTGCTGGGCGTTTGCCACAACGGCGATGGTTGAATCCCATGCCAGGATTTATGATGATATTGTTTTGGATTTATCAGAACAGCAATTGATATCCTGCAATAGCCAGGGTTATGGTTGCAATGGTGGCTGGTTTTATCCGCAAATATTCGTTAATCCAGGTGGTGTATCAGCCAGTTGTATGCCGTATAGGGCTGCTGATTGGCCGCCCTGTATTCAGAATCAGTGTGACAAAGTTGCATTTATTATTTCGTATAACCAGATAAATTCCAGTGTTAACTCAATCAAAAACGCATTGCAGGATGGTCCTGTTGCAGCGGCCATGTATGTGTATAATGACTTTTACAGTTACACTGGCGGGTGTTACAGCAGAAACCATAGCGGTGGTAGCGTTAATCATGGAATCTTGATTGTAGGATATGATGACAATCAATGCAGTGGTAATGGCGCATGGCTGATAGAAAACTCATGGGGAACCGGATGGGGTCTTGGAGGTTATGCCTGGATGCGCTACGGGACCTGTAATGTCGGATATGGCGCTACCCGGATTACCTATGCGCCTCAACCGACGAATACTCCCGCACATACCGCAACTCCACAAACCACCAATACTCCACCTTCGACGGCGACACCAACACCTACTCCAGGAACACCATCGCCAACACATACCGCGATTCCAACCTGGACACCAACTCCTGCATCACCTGCAACCAATACTCCGGTTCATACTGCTACACCAACACCGCAAACTCCAGTTCCGACCCATACACCAATGCCAACATGGACGCCCGGACAAAATACGCCTACACCCGGACCCAATACGCCAACAGCGCTACCAACGAATACTCCCTTTCCAACGTTTACACCCGGACCCAATACACCAACACCAGATCCAGATAATCCAACACCGGAACCCCCCACATCCACACCAATTCCCGACACAGGAATAAATATTGATATTTCATTAAACAATGACGTTTATGGTCCGAGTGATCCATTTATTCTGGACCTTCATTTTGATAATTCAGGTAACCCGATGTTTACTGAAATTATGGTGGCTCTTCAGGTGGAGAACAGTTTCTGGTTTTATCCGACATGGACAGAAACTCCTCAAAAAACTCTTCATATTCTGGATTCGGGACAATCAACCAGAAATCTGCTAGCTTTTGTTTGGCCCAATGAGTCTATTCAGTCGGATTACATGTATTTCTGGGCGGCAATCATGGAAGCTGATTCGTGGCACCTGTTGTCAGATGTAAATTATGTGGGGTTCAGAAGCCAATAACTGGAAGTTTGTTCACCACATCGGATTTTTTTGATACAATCCGATTTATGGGACTTACAAAAGGAATAGCAAAGTTAACGATAAAAGCATCGAATCCAAACGGGTTCGATGCTTTCTTTTTCAATCCGGGAAATTATAATCATGAAAAAAATTTTTGTGCTTGATACGAATATTTTGCTAAATGATCCAAATTCGATATTTTCGTTTGAAGACAATGAAGTGGTCATACCGATAATCTGTATCAAGGAAATTGACAAATTCAAGCGAGATCAGAATGAGCGTGGCAGGAACGCTCGAATGGTTGGTCGTCATCTTGACCGGATAAGACGGGAATCGCATCGACGGTTATCTGATGGTGTGCCAACGGAGAAGGGTGGAAGCATACGTGTTGAAATCGGATTGGAGGCCATGACGGAGTATCCTCATCAAAATGGTGAACTGACAAATGACGATCGAATATTGGCTATAGCGTTGCTTGTTAAACGTCGAGCTGAATCATTGCCGGTAGTTTTTCTGACCCGGGATACGAATTTGCGTATTCGAGCTGATGCCATAGGACTGATCGCTGAGGATTATATATCTGACCACACAAACATTGATACATTATATTCAGGAATCAAAGAACTGATGGTTCCTGAAAATGTTATCGCTGATTTGTACCAAAAAGGTGAAATTCCATTATTAGAGCAAGACTTGTACAGCAATGAATATATTCTGTTGCGAAATGATACCGACCCTTCACATACCGGTTTGGGTCAGGTGACGTCGTCAATGGACTCCATTCGGGTGGCTCATTTGAAAACTTTGGATGTTTGGGGAATAAAACCGCGTAATCTTGAGCAAAAAATTGCGTTATCATTGCTGATGGACGACAAAATTCAGCTTGTTACCCTAATTGGAAAAGCTGGAACGGGGAAGACGCTTTTGTCGTTAGCCGCGGGGTTATGCAAATCTCTTGATGAAGGTGTGTATCATAAACTTCTTGTGTCACGGCCAATTTTTCCTTTAGGTCGTGATCTGGGTTATCTTCCCGGTGAAATAAAAGACAAACTCAAACCATGGATGCAACCCATTTTCGATAATCTGGAAATGTTATTACACTCGGATGAATCGGAGCAGGAGTTTCAATATCGAGCTTCAGCTTATGATTTAATTGAGCAAAACATGCTTGAAATAGAAGCATTGACATACATACGCGGCCGATCTATAGCAAAACAGTATTTTATTGTTGATGAAGCTCAGAACTTAACACTGCACGAAATAAAAACAATTGTGACACGTGTTGGTCATGGTACTAAAATTATTCTTACTGGCGATCCCTATCAAATTGATAATCCGTATCTGGATTCTGAATCTTCGGGATTGACGCATCTGGTTGAAAGGTTTAAATCTTCCGGTCTTTCAGGTCATGTAACTTTAACCAGAGGTGAACGTTCACCTCTGGCTCAAACTGCTGCTGAAATTCTGTAGTTTAACAGCCCGTTATACGCCCAGGGCCAAATGAACACCTGAATGATTTACCGAACCAATGACTTTTTTGATAATCAATATTCAACGAACCATATCGTTTAATTAACTGGATTACCGAGTCCTCAATGTAGAAGTTAATCGTATCAATTGTGACCGTCTGGTTTGTTTTTGCAGTCTCATCCTGAGCTACTCCGATTATCGGACGACCTCAACTGTATCCTTCAACAAAAATCCTGACATCCCTGACCGATGACAATTCCGCTTTTGCTGATTCGCTTAACAAAATAATGTCTGAGTTCATTTCTTTATCCTGTTCAAATAATTTCTTCGTTTTTCAACAGCGAAACCAAATCATTTTTATGCCGGGCGCCTGTAAGTCTTGTTAAAATTTTACCGTTTCGAAATACCGCTAGTGTGGGAATAGCCTGAATACTCATTTTCTCGGCTATCAATGGATTGTCATCAATATTGACTTTGACCACTTTCAGTTTATCTGAAAACTCATTGGAAATTTCGTCCAATACTGGTGTCATCATTTTGCAGGGTCCGCACCAGGGAGCCCAAAAATCAACCAGAACAGGCGTGTTACTTTTTATTACTTCGTCGTGAAAGTTGCTGTCATTTAACTCTTTAACCGATGTTTGATTTGTCATGTAAACCTCCTTATCCGAAAATCGAATATTAGTCGTCAATGGACACCGGAGGTTACATCTGATTTGTTTTAATTTTATCTTCGAGTTTGTCCCAGTCTAATTGAGGAATATTCTGGCGTTCAAGCTCATTTCGTCTTGCCCGATATAAAGCTATTGTCCGGGATACAGTTTCAAACATGGCCCGGCATTGCGGATTATTTTCAATCAGTGATTCCGCATGTTTAAGCTTTTCACCTTCCAACTCACCATCGATGAGTTCATTTATGATTTCAAGAAGCTCCTCACATGAGCATTCCTTATTCATTTTCTACCTCTTTCCGAGCGGATATAATCATCCAGTTCGTTTCGTAAAAATACTCTGGCTCTGTGAAGTCTGACTTTAATATTGGTAACCGACAAATCCAAAGATTTGGCAGTCTCTTCGCCACTTAACCCTTCGATATCTCTAAGAATGAAAACCAGACGATACGAGTCAGGAAGTTTTAGTATTGCATTGTCAAGAACTTGCCGAAGCTCATCGTTCAAAGTTCGGGCTAACGGGTCTTTACTCCAGTCAGCATCGTTCGCCATAGCGCGAGAGCCGGTTTCGTGAACAACTTCTTCCAACACAGACGGGTCAACTGAAATAACCGACTTTTTCCGTTTTTTGGATAGACAGGTATTGGAAGCTATTCGATAAAGCCACGTTGAAACCTGCGAATCACCACGAAATTGCTTCCAGTTTTTTAATGCTTTCAGCGCTGTTTCCTGAAGCACTTCTTCAGCCTCATCCTGGTTGCCACACATTTTCCAGGCTATACGAAACATTTTCTCTTTTTCCTGTTCCAGTGTCAGTTTAATTTTTTCATGGGCATCGGACATGATGAATAACCTTTCCAGATATATCAGCCAACCGTTGTTGTTAATATATACGAACTTTTTAATTTGATAAAGACTATTTTGTGAAAATATCCTGCGTTGGAAAAGTTTTTATATTGTTTGCGCTGAAGTGTCCTGATAACATAATTGTTTGATTTGTTTTTACCGAAGATATTCTGAAGGGATAAACAATGAAGTCATCCGGAGAAATCGGTCGGCGAATGCTTTACAAGCCAGGTGAGCTCATCTTTTCTGAAGGACAATCCGGGCGTGATATGTATGTGGTTGAATCTGGCAGGGTCCGTATATTTTTAACTGCTGAAGACCGGGAGTTAACGTTAGCAGTTTTGCAGCGTGGTGATTTTTTTGGTGAGATGGCTTTGTTGGAGGATCTGCCGCGTTCTGCGGGAGCTACAGCTTTGGAGGATGTTTGCCTGATAGCTATTGAAAAAGACGATTTCAAATGTTTGATTCAGGAACATCCTGAAATAGCCATGAAAGTGTTAAGCCGATTCAGCCGACGACTTCGAGATGCAGATAATCTGATAAATCTTCTGTTATTGGGTCAAAACACCGGTCTGGTCATTGCCGATCTGGTAAAACGCGTTATGTTTCATAATGTCAGTAACCATTCCGAATCAAAGGAAATCCTGCTCCCCGTCACTATTGATGATATATCACGCGAAACAGCAATCGGAATAAAACAGATCCAGCAAATTATCCAGGAACTTGAAAAGAAAGACCTTGCCATTCAAACACCGGAGGGTATTATTGTCAAACGACATAGAAAACTGAAAGCCTATCAGGAATACTTTAACTGGCGTCAATCAGATGAATATCAATAGTTGTGGCTATTTGGCCAGCACCTTTAAATCACCTGAATTACCAAACAAATTTTGTCCAAATTATTCAAGGCTAAAGCACTGAACAACATTATGGCGTATCTTGCGAACAATACTGTCAGTCGGGATTCCTTTCAATGCAGCGTACTTTTCGTAAACAAACCTGACTTTATCGGGGGTATTACGTTTACCTCTGAAAGGATGGGGAGACATCCAGGGACTATCAGTTTCAAAAAAAATCCTGTCTTCAGGTATTGCTAGCGCTGTTTGACGAATTTCTTCAGCGTTCCTGAAGGTTAATATCCCAGTAAAAGAAACATAAAATCCCTGATCAACAAGAAATGACGCATCTTCATAGCTTCCACTAAAACAGTGCACAACACCCCCAGGTTTGCCAGGTCTGAAAGATTTCAAAATATGCTTCAGATCAGCAAACGCATCACGACAGTGAATGACAACAGGTTTTGATATATCGTTAGCAAGATGAAGCTGCTGTCTGAAAACTGATTTTTGATGTTCCGGTTCGGCATAGTTGTAGAAATAATCCAATCCAATCTCGCCGATCGCAACGGTTGATTGTGATAACTGACGAATGTTGGCTAAAGAATTCTGAGTCCATGTGTTCGCTTCGTGTGGGTGAACTCCGGTTGTAGCCAGTATCCCCGGAAAATTTTGGGACAGGTGAATACATTTCAAACTGTCTTTTTCATTAATGGCAACAGTAATTATTTTCTGGACACCTGTAGTATGAGCTGCTTCGATAACTCTGTCCAAATCTGTTCCAAAAACAGGATCAGTTAGATGTACATGCGTATCAATCATAATTTCGAGTTTATAAAAAGAAAGAGCAACCCTTTTGAGCTGCTCTAAAATGCAGTTTACTTTTTAAAACCGTAATCAGGCGACTGCGTCTTTAAGTGTTTTTCCGGGTTTAAACTTCGGAACAAAGCTGGCGGGGATGTTAATTTCTTTACCGGTTTTTGGATTACGTCCCTTGCGTGCGGGGCGTTCGTTTACCGAAAAGGTGCCGAATCCCACAAAAGTAACTTTTTCCCGGTTTGACAGAGCGCCAGTTATTTCGCCGATAACAGCATTCAATACTTTTTCGGCTACTGTTTTTGAGATGCCAGCGTCTTCAGCAATGTTTTGAACCAATTCTTTCTTTGTCACGTCCTAAACCTCCCTTTAATTTAAGGTTCGAGTTAAATAGATCAAACAAGTACCACAACTTTTAATTATGAAGAGAAAACACAGGTTGTCAAGGGTTAAAAACAAAAAAAATGGTTTTTTTTTGCGCTCAAGCGCGTTTTTTTATCTCCTGATCAAGTTTTTTTATCAATTTGAAAAAAGATTCCCAATTTTCTGCATGAAATCGAACTCCCTTTTTTGTTGGCCCCTCATAATCCTCACTCGTCATAAATTCACGAATATCTACATACATTTCCTTGCGATATTCTGTTAGCGTTGCGCGAATTTCCAATCCATCTTTTTTGGGTATCGAACCTACATGAATATTTTTATCCGACATCGTTGCCTCTCCCTGAATTACGTTTTACCGGTAGTCCAGACCGGATCGTCAAAGGACGCTTTTACCGATTAATAGAACGGTTGTCAAGACGCAAGGTATAAATTATAATCTGCTGTTTACTATCCTGGCTGCATGGGGAGATTGTAAATGAATCTACGAACAGACTGCAAACATTATATTGGTGAAAAACCGTGTAAAGCACGGCGTTTATGCAATGATTGCCCGAGGTATGAGTCCCGTGGCATTACAATTCTCATTCTGAAATTAGGCGCCATGGGAGATGCTTTGCGAACCACACCTTTGTTGAAAGCGTTGAAACGAAAATTTTCATGCAGTTATATTACATGGATTACGGATTCAGAGTCTTATTCTGTATTGGAGCATAATCATTTAATTGATGAATTGCTGATAAACCATCCGGAATCCGTTTTACCCTTAATGGCCAGACGATTTGACCTTCTGATTTGCCTGGATAAGCATCCGACAGTGACATCACTTGCAGTCTGTCTGGATGCCGCTGTCAAAAAGGGTTTTTCTATGACACGTTACGGGACTCTTGATATATTTAACGAATCTTCCAGATATTCGCTGGCTTTAGGGTTGGATGACAATCTGAAATTTTTTCAAAATAAAAAAACGTATCAGGAAATTGTTTATGAAATGGCTGATCTGCCATATATGCGTGATGAGTATATATTCAATCTGCCAGATGAACCCAGAACCGCTGCTATAAGAATAATTGAATCATTAAAAACTGTTGGCACGGGCCCGAAAATCGGCCTTAACACCGGTTGTGGAAATATTTTTGCGACAAAAAAATGGCCGGACAGCCACTTTCTTCATTTAATCAGGTTGTTAAAAAACCATTTGAATGCAAGGATATATTTGTTAGGGGGAACTGCTGAAATTCAAACGAATGATAGTATTGCATCCGAATCCGGTTTTCTGGCGGTTAATGCCGGCTCTCATACGATTCCGGTGTTTGCAGGTCTTTTAAACCAAATGGATGTTGTGGTGACTGGTGATACGATGGCATTGCATCTGGCGCTGGCTGTTGGCACATCGGTAGTCGGTTTATTTGGACCGACGTGCTATCAGGAAATCGATTTTTATGACAGAGGTGAACCGGTAATTATACAGCATGATTGTTCACCATGTTACCGAAAACATTGTCGTCACAATATCAGTTGTATGTCTTTTATAAAACCAGAGACAGTTTTTGATGTTGTTAAAAAGTATGTGGTTAATCGTGAATACTGAATCGAACAATGCATTTTCCAAAAGTAATTATCTTAGAGTATATACCTTCGTCCAGATTGTATTGGACTATTTTACAGTAGTAATCTCGGTGTTTCTTGGTTACGGATTATATCATGTTCTGCTGAATGCATTTAATATCGGCGCTGGAGTTCAGCCAATAGGCATTTATCAAACACTGGCATTCAGTGCCGGTGTTTTGTTTCTTGTTATATTTGAGCGTTTTGGTTTGTATTCACGAAAAGTCGGTATTCTTAATGTTGATGAAATGAAGCGAATTTTACAATCATTGCTGATAGGAAGCCTGATTCTTGTTTCGTTTACTTTTTTGATACGTCCAATTGAGACTTCAGAACCTATACCTTTTTTTATAAACAATGGAGCCCCGCTGGATATACAGGGCCCATTACTTTATTCACGTTTGATACTGTTTTACTCACTGGTCATACTGTTTATTCTGATAAACATTCAGCGACATTTTCTGAATCGGATATTACTAAAACTGCATGTGTCCGGTCCGGGACTGAACAGGGTACTTATCTATGGCGCTGGTAAAGTTGGTCTTCAATTGCAAAGACGTTTGTTTGAAAATCCGCGTATCGGACTAAAACCGATAGGTTTTATTGATGATGATCTTGAAAAAGTAGGTCGGACATTTCAGGCCATCAGAGATCGCGCTGAAACAGCAATTCCGGTTCTTGGGACTGGATTATCCCTGTCAGACCTGGTTGAATCATGGCAGATAAATGAAATAATAATTGCCATACCCACTGCGAGTACAGCCAGGATTTACGAAATAATCAACAGTTGTATTAAAACAGGTGTGCGCTTCAGTTTTGTGCCGAATTTGTTTGACATGTTTATTCAGCAGGTGCATTTCGATGAAATCGAAGGTATTCCGCTTTTACGAATGAAAGGAATTCGTAAAAGCTATATTTATCTTGCTGTTAAACGTGTTTTTGATGTTTGTTTTGCGTGTTTGCTGCTTTTACTTACATTGCCATTAACACTTTCGATAGCATTGCTTATCAAAGTGGATTCTGCCGGGCCGGTATTCTTTTCTCAGCAACGTGTAGGCAAAGATGGACGACTGTTTAATATGCTGAAATTCAGGTCCATGCATATATCGGCAAGTCAATACCAACGCTCGCCGGAAAATCATTATGATCCCAGAATAACACGTGTTGGACGCTGGCTGCGAAGATTTAATCTGGATGAAATACCGCAATTTATAAATGTTATACGAGGTGAAATGAGTGTTGTAGGGCCCAGACCTGAAATGCCGTTTGTCGTTGATACATATACACCAATGCAGCGACGAAGACTGTCGCTCAGACCGGGAATTACCGGCATATGGCAAATCAGCTCGGACAGAACCGGTGAAATACATGAAAATCTTGATTATGATTTTTACTACACTGAAAATCAGTCGTTTTTACTTGATATTGTTGTAATTGCCAAAACAATAGCTTTAGGTATAAAAGGAAAAGGAGTATAGGTTAAACATGAAGATACTTGTTACAGGTGGCGCTGGATTTATAGGTTCAAATATTGTTGATGCATATATTGATCACGGATGTGATGTTGCTGTTGTAGATGATCTTTCAACAGGGGATCATTCCTTTGTCAATAAAAAAGCTGTGTTTTATAACTGCAGAATTCAGGACGAAGCGCTTGATAACATTTTTTTCAGGTTTCAGCCGGATGTAGTCAATCATCATGCAGCGCATATAAATTTGCGTCATTCAGTGGTTAATCCGATCTATGATGCCGAAAACAACATAATTGGATCGTTAAATCTTTTAAAAAACGCGGTCAAATACAGAACAAAAAAAATAATATTTTCGTCAACTGGTGGAGCTATTTACGGGGAACCGGATTCATTGCCGGTTTCTGAAAAGACACCCGCTGTTCCACTGTCTCCATATGGCGCCGCAAAATTATCTGTTGAACATTATATCCGTATCTGGCATCTGCTACATGGACTTGATTATACAATATTCCGATATCCAAATGTCTATGGCCCAAGACAAAATCCTGAAGGCGAAGCTGGTGTTATTGCAATATTTGCTTTACAGATGCTGAGCAAAAAAACACCGACAATCTTCGGTGACGGAACAAAAACTCGTGATTATCTTTACATCAGCGATGTTGTTCAAGCCAACATTCTGGCATTGGAAAAAGGTAGTTGTGAAACCCTTAATCTGGGATGGGGCCAGGAAGTTTCTGATCAGAATGTTTATGACTGTGTATCAAAAGCGCTTGAGTTTAATCGTAAACCAAATTATTCTTTACCCAGACCCGGAGAGGTCAATCGTATTGCGTTGAATTCTGATCGTGCTGTTCAATCGTTAAACTGGTCGCCGGAAATAACATTTCCAGCAGGGGTAAAAAGGGCTGTACGGTATTATATTGAGCAAAAAAAGAAATACAGATAAACATCTGACAACAGATACTGATTCGAAGCATGAACCTGGCAAAACCAAACTGCTCAGTGTTGATAATTTTGCTGATGACATTTCCAGGGTACCGGTTCTGGTTGTAGTGTCCGGAAATCTGCTGGATGTAGGACGCATGCTTCCCCTTTGCCAAAATAACCTGACTGTTGGCAGGGATTCTTCCAGTAATCTGACGTTAAACGATCGCTTGATATCAAGAACTCATATAGAAATATCCGAAGTTAAACAACATAAAGACAGCTACTCTATCCTGGTAAAAGACCTTGAAAGTACCAATGGAACATTTTCCAAAGGAAAACGAATTACAAGTGAATGGCTAAATCCGGGTGAAACCATAGAAATTGGTTCAGAAACAATATTGTTGTTTCGAATCGAATCGATCAAGTGTATCAACGATCGAAATGTTGTTTTGAGTATGGTGGCCCAGGATTCGTTAACCGGAGTTTATAATCGTCGTGCTTTTGATCAATTGATCATTCATATTCGTGACAAGTTTCTAAATTCCAACTCCCCCTATTCACTGCTGCTAATTGATATTGACCACTTCAAAAAGATAAATGATCAGTTTGGCCATCCGTACGGTGATAGAATTCTCAAGCTTTTTGCTGAAACGATCGCTAACTGTCTTCGTGCTGAGGATATCGTGGCGCGATTGGGTGGAGATGAGTTTGCTGTTATTATTCCAGGCTTAAACGCTGATAAAGCAAAAGAACTGGCTGACAGGATGTTATGTGTTATACGAAACTTGAAGACTGATGAAGATAAACCGCTGAATATGACAATATCCATAGGGATATCTGATGATTGCGGAGCTCAACTGAAAACAACGGAATTATACAGACGTGCGGATGTAGCTTTGTATCAGGCAAAACAAAAAGGTCGAAACACCACCTGTATTTTTCAAAACAATATATCTGCTTTTTAAAATTGCATTCAGCTTTTGCTATTCAAACAAATAGTTTTGAAAAATTTTTCGAAAGACTGTATGAATAAGCTCATCATGGGCCTTGGCTTATTCTGATCGGGGAGATATATATGATAGATATACCAACCAAATTCAATACTGGATTACTGTTTTTTACAGTTTTTGCGGCTTGCTTGTGTCCTCCATTAGCTATCGGCCAAAACAAAGCCGGACTTACAATAGGGTGGGCGCATGATAGCAATCCGGAACTTGCGTTTGATATGCTGGAATATGAAGAATCTTCGCTGTTTTCCATTAATCCATTTCTAAAAATGGAAAACATTTTTTTGAATAATATTCTCAAACTCCATTTAAATTATGTTCAGGACCGGTTTCAGGGCTCACCGGAGATCAATAGCAGATATCAATTTGATAGCGCTGTGGACTGGCTGTATTCATATTCGGATACCATGACATTTTTTGCCCGGTCAAACCTGGATTGGTCCAGTTTTGGAGCACAAAACGATGACGTTCCTGAGTTCATGGGTAAAACAGCCAGTTATGCGTTTCGATCGGGTATGAAATTCGTTATGGATGATTGGTACGAACTGGAAGTCGCCGGGATATGGGCTCATAAAAGGTATCGTTCCGATATCAATTTGTTTAACAACGAGTTTGTTCACGGAGTTAACTGGCAGGATTGGGGTATTTCTGTTTCAGGATCGTATATACTGCTTCCGGAAATGGTTTTCTTTTCAAATATGGACTATATATTCAGAAATTATTCCATGAATGACATCAGTCCGGGGCATCAGCGTGTTGAAGCAACTGTCGGGTTTACATCCAGTCTGAAAATTGGAGCGGAGGTGACGGTACAAGCTCATTTGTTTCGATATGAATTTGATGGAGACGTTCCAAGACGAATGAATCCCCAATATACGAATTATGGTGTTTCTCTCAAAAGCGCTATACCAATTACTGACGAATGGACACTGAGTATCAAAGCAGGATCAAAATATGATTTATCGGAGCGCGGGGTTAGAAAATATTTTTACAACGAATATGCTTCAGCAATGGTTCACTACGATGGTCCGTTTACGTTCCAGGCAGATGTGGCTTATTCCAAACTGGATTACCATGCCCAGGAACCTCTGTTGAAAACTCACTCGACAAAAGCAAATATTATGCTGGGATATGACCTGTTCTCATGGTGTCGAGTTAAAGGTTTTTACAGGTTTTTTCATCGCACTCAGGAAGAAAAAGACTTTGAGATCGATCAGCAACGATTGGGATTAAACCTTACATTCTTTGTCAGGCAATAATTGCAGCTTCGGGACATGTCAGGTAAATCACCAAACACCGTTACGCCATATGTTTCGCCAAACAATAGATTAATTTTTCATAGTTCTTTGTTGATTATAGAAAAAAATGATATAAGCCTGCTTGGCAAATGTGACACGCCGACAAGCGTGACTGATTGTCAAATTGACGTTGCAACAAGAAGGGTACAGACATCTGGCACAATGCTGAATGAGTGGTATTAAATGAAACAATCTGTTGTGTTTTTTGTTGCTGGAATAATTATTGTTTTAATGTTTGTTGGCGTATCGGGGTGTTCTGAAAGTTCTCCGGCATCGGTAATACATAACAATGAAAACCGTGTAATTCCGGCAAATGTCAGGGTTTCGATGATAGAGTTAACGACATTTACCGAGACATTGCGATTGCTTGGTGTGACCGGCGCTGATGCAGACTTGACCTATTCTGCTGAAGTTGCTGGCCGATTGGAATATCTGGCAGTTGATTATGGTGACACGGTGCAGCGAGGACAAGTCCTGGCTCGCGTTGATTATGAAATGCTGACGGCTCAGGCGGAACAGGCTCTGGCAGCTCATGACCTGGCTAAAAAGACGTTTGAGCGCCTGGAAACACTTCGTCAGGATGAGCTGGTGACTCAACAGCATCTGGATGAAGCCCGGACAGCGCTTGTGCAGGCAGAAGCGCAACTCAGGCAAGCTCGCAGCCGATTGCGTCAAAGTGAGATCAGGTCTACGATTAACGGTGTTGTTTCAGGTCGTTACGCACGGGTTGGTGAATACATCATGCCCGGATCGCCTCTTTTGAGGGTAATTGATTATTCTGAAATCATTATTACAGCTCAGGCGCCGGAAACACGTATTGCGCATATTCGTCCCGGACTTGATGTCTGTGTGTTTATCAATGCTCTTGACGAAACATTTCCCGGAAAAGTGGATGTCGTGCTGCCAAATGCTGATCCTGAAAGTCGAACGTTTACAATCCGGGTACGAACACCCAATGAATCCGGACGTATTCTGGTCGGAATGGCTACGCGACTGACAATCAATCTCAAAGAACATGTTGATGTCATTGTCATACCGCAAGATGTCGTTGTTGAATTGCCGGAAGGACAATTTGTCTTTGTTGCCGAAGATACGATTGCGAAGCGAAGACAAGTTGAATCCGGGCCGTCGGAAAGACATTCTGTCGTTATTAAATCCGGTCTGAATCCCGGCGATATGCTTATTACTGAAGGCCACCGTGATCTTATCGATGGCCAGTCGGTTCAGATCATGAACCGTTAACAATTGCAATAAATTTTCCGGAGAAGACACATGTTTATCTCAGAAATTATGATGCGTTTCAAAACATCGGTGTATGTATTGCTGGCAGGTATTGTCATTATGGGTATCGGTGCGTATCGTCGGCTGCCGCTGGAAGCAGCTCCGGAGATAGAAATACCATTTATACTGGTACATACCGTTTATCCCGGGGTATCACCAGAAGATATAGAGCGTCTGGTGACCAATGTCATCGAACGCGAGCTGAATGATTTACAGGATATCGAGCAAATTACCTCAACCAGTCTTGAGTCGATATCCACGGTAACGATTGAATTTGAAACGACCGTTCGTACTGTTGATGCGTATCAGCGTGTACGTGACAGAGTTGACCAGGCAAAGGCGCGATTGCCTTCTGATGCTGAAGAACCCAGAATTATTGAAATCAATACGACTGATTTCCCAATTATGCAGATCATTGTATCGGGAGATTATGGTGAGAGGCGACTGAAAAAAGTCGGGGAAGAACTTGAGGAGAAAATTGAGCAGATCAGCGGTGTTCTGGGGGTTGATTTGCTGGGTGGTCAGGATCGTGAGATTTATGTTTATCTGGATCCTGAACGGCTGGAGTTTTATAAAATCGGTGTTGAACAGATTATTGGACGAATACAGCAGGAACACCGGACAACACCAGCCGGAAGTCTTGAGCTTGGCGGCAGCAGATATTCAGTGCGTATTCCCGGTGAATATCGCGATATTTATCAGATGGAAGATATTGTTATCAAAGCTCCGCAAGGTAAAGCAGTCAAGATAAGCGATATTGGACGTATCTCCGACAGTTTCAAAGAACGTGAAACATACAGCAGACTGAATGGCACAAACTGTATTACGTTGCGAATACGCAAACAGTCTGGAGCCAATATTGTTGATGTAGCCGAGTCCATAAACACTGTTCTTGAACAGTCCATACCGTTTTTACCTCCCGGAACGGAAATACGCATTGTTCAGGATGCCAGTGAAATGATTCGGGATCAGGTAAACGATGTCGAAAACAGCATTATTTCCGGATTGCTGATGGTATTGATTGTGTTGTGCATTTCTTTGGGTTTCCGAAATGCCTCGTTTGTAGCATTTGCTATTCCACTGTCAATACTGATTACATTTATTGTGCTGGAACTGATGGGGGTAACGCTGAATTTTGTCGTGTTGTTTTCACTGATTCTTGCCCTGGGAATGCTTGTTGACAACTCAATTGTCGTGATTGAAAACATATACAGGCATGCGTCCAGCGGAAAGGATGTCAGAACGGCTGCAATTGACGGCGCAAAAGAAGTGATCTGGCCAATTGTCGCATCAACATCAACAACCGTTGCCGCTTTTTTTCCGCTGCTTTTTATGCCGGGTATTTCCGGTGATTTTATGATTTATCTGCCCATGACCGTTATGACGGCTCTGATCGCCACGCTGTTTGTTGCAGCCTTTATTAATCCGGTCATTGCCGGCGATTTTCTTAATCCGTCCCGCGGAAAAATCTTTGATGAAAGTGGCACAAAAAACGGTAAAATTTTACGAACGTATCAATCTCTGCTTCGCAAAGCATTACGTCATCCCTTGCTTATTGTGATTGGAGCTTTTTCTTTCCTTGTGTTTACAATTGTTTTGTTTGTCAACATTGGGACGGGTGTTGAGTTTTTTCCGCCGTCCGAACCCCGGCGTGCTCAGGTCAGTTTTGAAGGTCCTCAGGGTATGGCGCTTGATCGTACGGACGAGGTAATTCGTCAAATTGAAGCGATTTGCCTGGCGGAAGAAAATTCGGAATCTGTTATCGGAAATAGTGGATTCAGTCCAAGTTTCGGCGGGTTTCCGGGCAGCGGCGGCCGTTCAAATATGGGTGTTGTCGATATCGAGTTCAAAGATAGACGGCTTCGAAAACAAAGCACATGGGAAACAGTCAACTCCATTCGTGACCAGCTTGACTCAATTGTTGGCGGCAAAGTTAGAATGAGACTTGAAGAAATGGGACCTCCCACCGGTGATCCAATATCGATTGAAATATCAGGACCGGATTATCAGAAATTGAACGAATTTGCCTTGAAAGTAATACCTCTGGTAGCTCAGATACCCGGCGCTATTGAAATTGAAAGCGATTTTGATGGGTCGCGCCCGGAAATACAGATTGAAGTTGACCGGGAAAAAGCCATGCAGCGTAAAGTTAATTCAGCATCTATCGCAATGGCTGTCAGCACAGCAGTCAATGGAACTGTAGCGGCGGTGCTTCGGGAAGGCGACGAGGAATACGATATCGTTGTTAAATATGATCATTCTTTCCGAGATTCCATAACTGATATTCTGGATATCCGTGTAACTGGTATGGACAATGTCCAGATTCCGCTCAGAGATGTTGCTGTCGTTCGTACCGCTGGAGGGCTGGGAAGTATAAAAAGGATTGACGGAAATCGATCTGTTAAAATCAGCGGTGAAGTTGAGGGTAGACCAAGTTCTCAGGTTATGGCTGAAGCGGAACGTATTATACGTGAAAATATTCAGTTACCGCCCGGATATGAATTCCATTTTACCGGTGAGAACGAATTGCAGGATGAAATGGCTGAATTTTTACAAAGAGCGTTCGGAATCGGCATATTGTTGATATTTCTGATTCTGACAACCCAGTTTAATTCGGTTATTCGTCCGTTCATTATTCTGGCATCTGTCGTGCTGTCAATTAACGGCGTGCTGCTAGGACTGCTGATAACACGATCAAACTTCAGTATCATGATGACGGGAATGGGTATTATTTCACTGGCCGGTATCGTCGTTAATAACTCGATCGTTCTGATAGATTACATTGACCGAATGCGCGCACAGGGTCTGCCAATTATAGAAGCCCTTGTCAAAGCCGGTTCCGTCCGTTTCAGACCCGTGTTTCTTACCGCCATTACAACGATGCTGGGTATGACACCGATGGCAATCGGCGTTAGCATTGATTTCAAGAATATGGTTCTGGATATTGGCTCTGAAAATACCCAGTGGTGGGGCCCAATGGCTCAGGCAGTGATCTTCGGATTGTTATTCGCAACACTTTTGACGCTAATTGTTGTACCGGTGCTGTATTTGTTACAGGAACGGTTTAAGGTGCGAGTAAAAAGTATTCTATCAAAACGTAAAACAGTGGCTGCATGTGTTCTTGTTACCATGTTGGCCATACCGTCAATAACCCGCGCAAATGATAATGAAGATAATGATCTTCCGGTCATTACTCTTGAGCAGGCGATTGATATGGCTTTGATGTACAATCCTGGAATACAAACACTGAATGAACGTCTGAAACAGTCGGATTATCTGATACAACAGGCCTGGTCAATGCTGATGCCTCATATATCCGTAAATGCCGGATGGATTCATCACGACAGGGGAGTTTCTATAACTCTGCCCGGTGAAAATGATGAGTTTATGGAACTGGATATTCAAAAACAGGATGTGGGTTATGCGGTATTGAATGCGTCTATTGCCGTCTTTAATCCACGGGCGTTTCCGTTACTGCGATATGCCTATGCCGGACGAGATGCGGTTGAATTGCACCAGGAGCATGCATCAAACGATTTGCTTGTAGCTGTAGTCGGAGTATATTACCAGATAGAATCAGCTAAAAACGCAGTGATTGTAGCCTCCGAGGCGCTGGCTAACGCTGAAGAGTTTTTGCGTTTAAGCAAAGGTCTGAGTGATGTTGGTCAAGCGACTCGCATTGATGTCTTGCGGGCTGAAAGCGAAGTGATTGATGCACAGAATATGCTGGCAGCAGCGCACGACGCGGTTGATATGTCAAAAACTGCTTTGGCAGCGTTGACTGATCATGTCGGACAATTCGATATCGTAACACCTCCAAAATATGAACCGGTGTCAACTGATCTGGATGAGTTGCTGCACAAGGCATGGCAAAACCGAAAAGACCTTGAGGCATCACGGCTTGATATTCGAATGAATGAATATCTGCTCCGTGAAATACAGGCACAATGGCTTCCCACATTCGATCTGCGCTATGCGAACCAGTGGCGTTCAAGCGGTGGTCTTGGCGCTGATAACAGCTCATGGAATATTGAGCTGTCGGCACGCTGGTCGATTCTGGACGGAGGTTTTCGCCGGGCTGAAAATTTGCGTAAACAATCGGATATACGAATCGCTGAACATACAGTCAAGGGGCTGGAGTTGCAGATTCAGCAGCAAATTGAACGAAATCTGGTAGAGTTACGAAAAAGTGATCGCTCACTGAACCTGATTCAAAAACAATTGGATGTGCTTGAGGAAACCTATCGGCTGGGC
>PWNJ01000001.1 GCA_003558985.1 candidate division CSSED10-310 bacterium | reverse complement strand
TGCTGAATCTGTTGAGATGGACAAATATGCGGGTTATCAAGGAAAACTTTGGCCAGGTCCCTCCGCTGTGGTCCTGCGATTGCTAGACTGCTTTGCAGCCGCTGGGGCGAAAAGGAGAAAAGGTGAATAGGGGAAAAGGCGAAGGGTATGGGTGTGGTCGGCGTGACCTTCGGCCGGGTGATGGGGAACAATTTCAATTATCAATATCCAATGTCCAATGTCCAATATTCAATGGTTTGAATGGTGCCACATCATCATTGGTCTGCACACGTTTATCCATTGATAATTGTGAATTGTTAATTGACTATTGACTATTAAAATCGCCCCATTGCGTTCTTTTGAGGGCGTTCGCCGAACGCTGCATTTGTTTTGAGTTCCATCACAAATAATCACAAATCAACAGGGGGCACCCCTTCAACCCTTTACCCTCAACCTTCAACCTCTAAAGTCGTCCCTCAAGCAAAAAAGACAGCGGAATCCCTTTGTGATTCAGGTTTTCGAACATTCCTGAAATATCATAATCAAATTCCTGAAACGCTGTTATCCGGAACCCTGCCTGAAGGAGCGCGCTCAGAATATCCGACAACGGATGAGTGAAACTGACGAATGGTCTGGATTCGTATAATTGTTGTGTCAGATAGTACATTCCGTCATTTTCTATCCATTCACCTGTAAAATATGAATGGACGATATTGGTGGGTGTTTGGCTGTTGTAATTGGTGTCGCCGGAAGAACTCAGCATATTGGTTACCGGATGCTGTTCATTGATAATGACATGACCGTCTTTTTTCAGGCATTGCGACAGTTTCATGAAAAATTCGGTTGGATGTCTGAACCAGCACAGTGACCCGATGGTGACGATGATCAGATCGAATCGGTCATAAAACTCCTGACCGATATCCAGGATGTTTGTTGCAATAAACCGGCAGTTGCTGTCAAGTTTCCGGGCCGTTTCATTGGCAAATTGAACCTGATTGGCGGCAATATCGAATCCGATGCCTTCTTTGGCGCCGCTCTGCATCAGCGACAACAATTCCCGGCCGTTATTTGAACAGAATTGTCCGATGGTTTTGCCGGCCAGCGGAATTGTCCGCAAAAGCGATGCCATTTCCTTTTCAAAAAAAGGAAACGATTCGGTCTGAATGCGAGCAACAATATCAGCACCCCATGTTAAAGTTCGTTTTTCGAATGCTTCTTCCCATGCGTCCCTGTTTGCAGCAATATAATCCATTTTTTTACCTCTCCATTCCAAGCCGCCTGCGGCTGCTGCCCCAGGCCTTGCTGTTCACCGAATGCATCGTATATATGCTCAGCAAAACTTGCAAACGTGCTTTGCAGCCACGTTCAAGGTTCAATGTCAAAGGGCAGGGGCGCGGTCGCAGGCCACGTATGCCAGAACGCCATGAAAGAAACGAGGAGAGATTTGAAAAACACTGCGTTTACAATGATTTACGTAGTATGCGGCTGCTTCCTAATCAATGGTCATCGATGCAATTGAATGCCATGGTACAATCTGAATGTTGTGCTGTGTTCCGGTTTGCACACCACCGTATACAAGCCGGCAGAGTCGTGTTTGCGAATACAGATTTCTGAAATAAATGAGTCCTTTGAAAAGATCAGTATTCAGCGTCCGGGTTGATTTGATTTCGACCATATCGATCTTCGGGCCGTAATCAAGCAGGACATCCACTTCATGACCTTTGCTATCTCTAAGATAATACAGGTTGTCGGTTTGACCCTGGTTGAACCGTTTTTTTAAAAGATCAGAAACAATCATGTTTTCGAACAAAGCGCCGCGGAGCGGATGGTTTTTGACATGATCGCTGTTTTGTATTCCCAGTAAAAACGCGGCCAGTCCCGTATCGATGAAATAGAGTTTTGGTGATTTGATCAAACGTTTGCCGGGATTGATATAATAGGGAGGAAGAAGTTTTATGATATAGCTTGCTTCAAGAATCGACAGCCAGTTCCGTATCGTGTTGTAATTGACTCCGCAGTCGTTTCCGATTGAGGATAAATTGATCACCTGTCCGCACCGGGTGGCACACAGCCTGAGGAATGTCTCGAAACGGGACAGATCCCTGACATTGATCAGTAACCGTAAATCCCTTTCAATATACGTGTTAAAATAGAAGGAAAGCGCTTCAGTGGGGTTCAGTTTTCGGTCGTAGATACCGGGGTAACACCCGGTATAAATAAGTTGATCCATGGAGTCGGATTTCTGAAACAGGTTGATTTCTTCAAGTGAAAACGGCAGAAGTTTTGCGATAGCGGTTCGCCCGGCAAGCGACTGGCTGATATGATTCAGAAGTTCGAAATTCTGGCTTCCGGTAATAATAAAGCGACCGTAAACGGGGGACTCATCGACTATCACCTGAATCCATGAAAGCAGATCAGGTGTTCGCTGAATTTCATCCAGAACAACCCGGTTTGGGTATTGTGCAAGAAATCCTGCGGGATCGGATTGCGCGAATTGTCTGTGTTCGGGATGTTCAAGTGACACGTAGGGGATATCGGGAAACAACATTTTGCACAGTGTCGTTTTACCGGATTGACGTGGTCCGGTGATAGTCACGACGGGATATTGATCAGCATATTGAAGTATTTTGGTATTAATAGTTCGGGTAATCATGAAAGCAGGGTACCCAATATGGAACCGATTGTCAATACAATTAATAATCGGTTCACTTGCGCCCTGCTCCAATGGCTGCACCCCTTCAACCTTCCTCTGCCCATTCCCGGCGCGACCTGACGGCCGCGAGAACGCTTCGCTTAAGTAACAATTTCAATTATCAATATCCAATGTCCAATATTCAATGGTTTGTATGGTGCCACATCATCATTCGTCCGCACACGTTTATCCATTGACAATTGTGAATTGTGAATTGACTATTGACTATTAAAATCGCCCCATCACCGCGTGTCCCCGGCGGCCGCAGCCGCCGCACCGCCCTAAACTCTAAGTCCTATGCCCTAAGCCTTACTTGCTTTTTTCTTCTTTTTCGGAACCTCAGTATGCTGTTCAAGAATTGGAATGATCTTGCTGACCAGCGCCGTGTCATCCATATCCAAAACAAAATGTTCTTTGGCGCCGTCGTAAGGGTGGCCGGTATCCGCATGCGTCATCAGGTCGGTGACAGCCGGATGCTTTTTAACAAAAACCGTATTGTCACAAACCAGCAGAACGGGTTTGTCATTGACATAGACCATGTATTCACCAAACATTTTCCGATAGCGTATATTGCCCGGAAACGATATCTGATCGCATACATATTGAATGTAATCTTCTGTTGTTGCCATGAAAATTCCTCCTGTGACACGCTTTGCTGTTCACCGAATCCATCGTATATATGCTCAGCAAAACTTGCAAACGTGCGTTGCAGCGTTCAAGGTTCAGTGGTCAGAAGCCAGAAGTCGCTCGTTGATTCACCCGGTAAAAGCGAAACACCTTTCAAGTTGCTAGCATTCGCACACTAACTTTCATCTTCGTGATTGTCTTTTCCTTTTATACGTTTAATTTCTTTATCAAAGTCGGAAATGTAGTTTTTATCTTGTATAATTCTATATTTATCAAATTCTTGCTCTGCCTTTATTTTGGCTTCTAAAGCGCTTATTTTCCCTTTGTCTTTTAGAATTGGATAATTTGATAACTCAAGGAATTGATTAAGAAAGCTGATCCAGTCTTCCATTGTCGTTGGAATTTGTCTTTCTGCTCTGTTTTCTGCAAGGTCAAGATATGCTGATACAATTCTATTCAGCTCTTTAATATGCTGTTGATTAAGGTAATTTTTTGCAACAATGACATCAGTTTTTAGAATTTTCGCATCCGGAGCATGTTTCCAGCTTGTCAATCCCATATAGAGTTTTGTTGCGTCTGCTGAAGTATAGATTATTTCTGCTGCAGTTTTTCCTGAAATTGCCCAATGCAGCTTGTTCTGAACAGTTGCAAAAAAGTCTTTTGTCAGGTTGTCAGAGTTATCATAATCAATAGAAAGCGCGTAGATGTCTGTGATTTTTTGGTAAAATCGTCTTTCACTTGCCCGAATTTCTCTAATTCTTTCAAGCAATTCATCAAAATAATCTTTACCAAAATGTTTTCCTTGTTTTAGTCTTTCATCGTCTATTACAAATCCTTTTACGATAAACTCTTTGAGCGTTTTGGTGGCCCAAATTCTAAATTTTGTCGCTCTTGTTGAGTTTACTCGATATCCTACAGCAATTATTGCGTCAAGATTATAAAAAGTTGTCTTATATCTTTTCCGGTCTTCGGCAGTATGTTCCAAAATGGAACTAACTGAATTTTCGTCTAATTCACCACTGTCAAAGATATTTTTTAAATGCTTGGTAATCGCAGGTCTTTGAACACCGAATAACTCACTTATCCTTTTTTGAGTCATCCAAAACGTTTCATCCCTAAAGAGAACTTCTATTTTTATGTTACCGTCATGGTCTTGATAGAATATTATTTCTGATTCTTTAGTCATTGTGTTTTTCTCTCAAATAAATAACTCTTACAAGTTTCTGATAGTCTACTTTTTTTTTATAATCTTCTGTTGTTGCCATAGAAATTCCTCCTGTGACACGCCTTGCTGTTCACCGAATCCATCGTATATATGCTCAGCAAAAGTTGCAAACGTGCGTTGCAGCGTTCAAGGTTCAATGTCAAAGGCGTACGGTACCATCTTCGTCGAAAGAGGGGAGAATGCACGGTCGGTCATGGTTTGAAAATCAATGGAGGGGCGTCGCTTGCCGGCGCCCTCATCGGTCGGCAAAATCCTTATATATCAATGATTTAAACCATAAATCACGCATCCTTTTGAGGGCGTTTGTGCGCGTTCAAGATTTTGTCAATTAAACAAACCCGTAGGGACGGGTTTCATGCCCGTCCATTGTGTAGGGGCACAAGACCCCTACCTACATTCGACCATGATAAAAATATGAGTTTGCAATGGTT
>PWNJ01000092.1 GCA_003558985.1 candidate division CSSED10-310 bacterium | reverse complement strand
AACATTCTGGCCGCCGCCGAGGCCATCGGCGCAGATGCGATCCATCCCGGATATGGGTTTTTGGCTGAAAATGCCGACTTTGCCGCGATGTGCCTGAAACACGGTTTTATCTTCATCGGTCCCACTCCGGACGCCATTTCCAAAATGGGTGACAAGGCAACAGCCAGAAAAACAGCGGATCTCTCCGGTGTAAGGTCAACCCCCGGCACAGGTATCATACTGGATACCATGTCTGCCATGAATGAAGTGGAAAAGACGATCGGGTTTCCAGTCATGATCAAGGCCACAGCGGGAGGAGGCGGAAAAGGGATGCGCCTGGCTCGCGCCGCTGATGAACTGGAACATAATATTTCGGCAGCTCAAAATGAAGCGGGCGCCGCTTTTGGCAACCCGGATGTCTATATTGAAAAGTTTGTTGAAGCTCCCAGACACGTAGAATTGCAAATTATTGCCGATAATTATGGGAATGTCATTCATCTGGGTGAGCGGGATTGCTCAATTCAAAGACGACATCAGAAACTGGTTGAGGAAGCGCCATCGGTTGGACTGCCCGAACAAATCCGGGAGGCGATGGGACAATCCGCTGTCAAGCTGGCGGAAGCCATCGGATATAACTCGGCTGGCACCGTTGAATTTCTGGTTGATAACAACCATGAGTTCTATTTTATGGAAATGAACACTCGAATACAGGTGGAACATCCGGTTTCCGAAATGATTACCGGTATTGACATCATCAAATTGCAAATTCAGTCTGCTTTCGGTGAAGCATTACCTCTGGTTCAGAATGATATTTGTTTTTCCGGCCACTCCATAGAGTGCCGAATAAACGCAGAAAACACTGAGGCAGGATTTTTGCCCTCACCCGGCAAAATAAAAACGTTTATTGTGCCTGGAGGTCCCGGTGTTCGAGTGGATACGCATGTGTATCAGGGATATGAGATTTCACCCTGGTATGACTCACTGATAGCCAAACTGATCGTGCATGCGCCAACA
Source organism: candidate division CSSED10-310 bacterium (assembly GCA_003558985.1). Lineage (GTDB taxonomy): Bacteria > CSSED10-310 > CSSED10-310 > CSSED10-310 > CSSED10-310 > CSSED10-310. The sequence goes on along the minus strand of PWNJ01000092.1, from coordinate 4,010 downwards.
CGAAACGAAGCTATTGCCCGTATGAAACGGGCTCTGAACGAATTTGTGATTGACGGCGTTCACACAACCCTGCCGTTTCATATCAAGATAATGAACAACCGTGAATACATTGAAGGAAACATCACGACCGGGTTTATTGCTGAGGGCTTAGGGCGGGAGAGGTAGAAGGTTGAAGGTTGAGGGGGTGCAACCTTGGCCCAGGGCTTAGGACGGAAGGGGTGCCGTCTGTTGATTTGTGATTGTTTGTAATGGAACACACAAACGAATGCAGGGGCGTTCGGCGAACGCCCTCAAAAGAACGCGTGATTTTTGGTATATAATGTTGTTATAAATATGTTTTTGCCGACCAATAAGGGCGCGGAAACCGCGCCCCTACTCTATGACCTTGAATTTTGAACGCTGCGAAGCAGCCCGGCGGCCGAAGGTCGCGCACGGATTACAACGCGAGAGAGGGCCTCATGGACGAGGATTGACAAATACCCTGTCAGCTATAAATGTGTCTCCGTCCCAGTCACCCCAGGCTTTGGCCATCATGCCGACGCTGATTTCATCAAAGGAAATCGGACCCTCGCGGCTCAGAAGCTCGGTATCATCAGTAATCTGTACCGCAGTCGTTTCACCATGATTCGGGCGACCGATGAACAAAACCAGGTTTTCCGAATCAATTTCGTGAATCATACCGGCAACAATCGGTGGCGGTGGTGGTGGTGGTGGCGGAGCATCCGACCGGACAAAAACTTTGTGAGCAAGAAAGGTATCCTCCGTCCATTCGCCTTTAACCAGAACCCGGTTTCCGATCTCAATATCATCGAAAGACATGGGGCCATGGCGGCCTTTTATAACTGTATCGTCGGTTACCTGAACCACAACTGCTTCAAAACCGGGCCTTCGCGTTTCAACAATCAGCTTATACTCGTCAGAGTTAATATCATTCACAAGACCATTAAACACGATACCCGGGTTCGGCGGCGATTTAATCATTACTCTTGCTGCATTAAAGGTGTCGTCATCATAATACCCAATGCAAAACGCAAAGTCCTGAATCATCAAATCATCAAATGACAGCGTTTGTCCGTCACGTGTCTGAATCACTGTATCATTCGTCACCTGCACAACCGTCTGATTCTGCTGATCACGCCATTTGCCCTGAAGAACAAACGTCAGGGTTTCGGGATCAATCTCAATAATCATTCCGAAAATCCGGGAAGGTTTATCACAGTTGACTGTAAACAGACGCAACTCACTCCACGCTTCAGGCGCTTCTCCCCTTTCCGGAAAAACCCCAACTTTCCAGAAATAGTCACCCGGACGCAAGGCATGCCAGGCAGCTCCCGGCAATGTTAACTCAGTCTGGGTATCGGGCAACGGCACTACGATTTCAGCGCCATTCGGAAGATAAAACGCAAAGGCATACGCAGCAAAACCATCCGAATACGGCTCCCATGAAAACGTAATGTCAGCGCCGCAATCAAATTGTGCCCCGTCTTCAGGTTCGATCAGCAAAACGCAATTTTCTGCGGATTTTCCGTTAATTGCAAAGCTGAAATAATACGGATCACTGATCTGCAGTTCTGCATCAGCAACCATTGTATTCAGTGTAAACGTAGCTGTATCGACATTCTCAGGCATGACAAATGAGATTTCGTATCTGCCCGGAATATCGGATTCCGGAAGTATCAGCAGATACATATCATCCAGAAACATGGCAACACCCAACACATCGGCAAACCCTTCGCTGCTTGCAACCTCGGCATAGAGTGTAAACGATTCACCGGGCTGAACGGTTACCGGTTCAACACCGCTTGAAATAATCTGCGGAGCCGCAAGCGACCCGGCAGCAAAAAATACAGCCGTTAAAAAGATTGTTAAAAATTTCATGCTTTCACCCCCTGATTAAAATGCAATGTTTATCATCGCATTCCATTGATCAGAGTTTACCAAAGAGGAGATTTCTTTTCAAATTAAGCAACTTGGCTGTCAGAATAATGTCATTCAACTTTTTACTGATATATCCTTTTTTGTTCTTTTCGTGTCTAATTTTTTTTAACCGCTCCGGCATTATAATTTAACTGACTTTGTGCGTGTCAATTTGGACAAAGTTTTGATAGCCACAAATACACTTTTGACGTTTATGATCGTGACAAGAACATATTCAACTGGCTATCTGGAAGCATGTGAACACTTCCCATGAGAGCACTTTTCATTGAAATGTTGATAAAACCAAGTCTTTTGGGTATTAATATACTTTAAGTCATATGGTATTTTCGAATGGTGCATTTGACAGGAGGTTAAACCATGAAAAGGTTTTTACTTTTATTGATTTTACTGTCAGTTCCAATTGGTTATGTAACAGCAACAGATATTGAACTGGAGTTTGACATGCCCGGCACAATGTATGGGCCTGGATCACTCTTCTTTCTTGATCTGGATGCGATCAATACTGGACCTGATCGGAACAACGCCCAGTTGTTTGTTGCGCTGACGATCGGAACCGGTGATTTCTGGTTTTATCCCGAATGGGTTCATTTTCCGCCGAATATTGACTGGGAAACCATCAGTCTGTCATCTGGCGCAACAGCAACCTGGCCGATTCTGCCTGTATTTGCATGGCCGGAAGGCGCTGGCGCTTTTGATGGCGCAATGTTTCTTGGCGCCATTGTTCATAATGGTATTCTAGTCAGCAATCTGGCAGAAATCTTTTTCGGGTGGACAGAAACACCTCAACCAACACCTACTCCGGTCCAGCCGACACCTACTCCGGCAACTCCAACAGCAACACCATCTGTCGTTCCGATGGATTTTGTCTATATTGCTCCCGGCAGTTTCACAATGGGATCGCCGGATGACGAACCCTGCCGCAAAAGTCGTGAAAGCCCGCAACATGAAGTAACTCTTACACGCGGTTTTTATATGATGTCAACCCAGATAACCCGACAGATGTGGAAAGATCTGAAAGATGTACAGCCAGATTTGCCATACGATCCGGGATCTCATCACAATACAACCATGAATCATCCGGTTCAGGGGTGTTCATGGTTTGAAACTGTTCTGTTTGCCAACCTGCTGTCACTGCATGAAGGTCTGACACGATGCTATTACAAGGATGAAGGATTTTCGATTCCGGTTGACGCAACAAATTATACAAGCGGTATGTTTTATTGTAATTTTGATGCGAATGGATATCGCCTGCCGACCGAAGCGGAATGGGAATATGCCTGCCGGGCCAACACATCGGGACCATTTTCTTTTAATGAACCGGAGTACAGATTGGAAACCTGTGAATGGGAATCATGTGAACCGGGAACATTGCCTACGCTCGAATTGTATGTTGCATTCTGTGCAAATGCGCCTGAAATGCCAATGGTTGTCGGTAGCAAGCTGCCAAATCCCTGGGGTTTGTATGATATGCACGGCAATGTCTGGGAATGGTGCTGGAATTTTTACGAAGATTATTCTCCAGGCCACGTAGCCGATCCCAAAGGACCAGATTTCGGTCAGGAACGACTTCTGCGGGGCGGCAGTTGGGGCACCAGCGCTGCCGGATGCAGATCAGCAATCCGCTATGTGTTTGCTCCCGGATACAGGGTGCCCTCGATCGGTTTTCGTCTGGTTCAAAGCGCTTTGTGATCCGGTAATATTTTTGTATCATGATTTGCGATTGATTTATGCGAATTTGAACGAAATACGTGATTCACTTATACTCCGGTTTGAATCGGGTTATACCCGTATTCAGTCTGGAGGATTGTTATGAAGATAAAACGACTGTTTTGGTTCCTTTTGTATACTCTGTTTTGTACTGCTGTCGTCCGCTGGCCAGTTACCGCCACTCTCAACAACACAAATCCATCATCAGATATCAAACATACATCAGTCAAAACTTTCGTAATTTCTGAGGATATCACTCTTGAAATGGTGTATCTGAAGGGCGGCTCATTTCAGATGGGTCAAACCGATACCGATAAAGCCATGCTGATTGAGGCTGTCGGCGCTGAAGAATACCGAAAAACTTT
>PWNJ01000253.1 GCA_003558985.1 candidate division CSSED10-310 bacterium | reverse complement strand
GAAGCAAGGAACCTATTTGGTTTTTTAAGGAATAATAAACCTTTCCTTTTAGGCATAAAGCCCCATCATTAATTTGACGGGGCTTTTTTTATGTTTATAGTTTTGCTATATTTAATACACACTTAAATACACACTGAAACTAATCAGGTTCAAAAAATGGCAATAAAAGTAAAAACAGACGATGGAGAAATAGAAGTAACTCCTGACCAACTCCAATTTGAGGAGGGTTACGCCCTAATAACCCCCGATAATGTACCTAAAGGGTATTTCACACAAGAAGCACTGAATCAAACTATATCCGAACGGCTAAAACGCGACCGTGAAAAGCAACGAGAACAACTATTACAGGATGCGGATTTTAAGAAGTCTGTATTATCTGAGTTTAATATCTCTCTTGACGATAAAGGGCAACCCAAAGGCTTAAAGCCCGACTTCGACCCGGAAGAGTGGAAGCGAACAAAGGTAAAAGAGCTTACAGAGCCTTACGAGGTAAAACTCAAAGACAAAGACTCACAGTTAAACTCTATGAAACAAGGCTTAGTCAGAGCGGAGATCATGAAAACCGCCTCAACTCTGTTTGATGAAAAGTTTGTTAAGTCTTTTACGGGTGAAGATGATCCGTTTGTGGTTAAGCAGTTCGCAGACCAGTTTGATGTTGACGAAAAGGGCAACGTTCTAAAGAAAGACCCACAAGGCGGTTTCGCTGTTCATAATGACGGATCAAACATAACCCCGTCTAAATTCTTTGAACTCAACAAGGACAAGTTTTCAGGAATGCTTCGTGATAACCGTCAGCGTGGAGCCAACCTGAATGCGGGCGGAAATGGTTCACCGACTAAGTTCACCGAAGAACAGATAAAAGGAATGTCAGATGCTGAGTACGAAGCTAACAGAGAAGCAATTTTAGCAAGCGCAGGCAACTAATTTTTTAATTTCTAAATTATTATTATATTAAGAGCGAATAGGTTTACTTGATCTACCTATTCGCTCATACTGTTTTACTTCTCAGGCATAAAAGAAGGTTCTATTTAAAGACAAGGCTTATCTCAAACCTAAATAGAACTAATTATGTCAGTAAACAATTTTAAACCAACTATTTGGAGCCGTGAACTCCTTTATTCACTAAAGAAAAACCTTATCGGGTTGAATCTTGTCAACAGAAATTATCAGGGCGAGATCACCAATGAAGGTAACAAGGTAAAAATCACCACTCCGGCAGCCATTACCGTAGGAAACTACACAGGGGCAGACATTGCCTTTCAATCGCTTACTTCCTCTCAGCAGGAACTGGAAATTGATCAAGCTAAATTCTTTGCATTTTTGGTTGACGATGTTGACCAAGCACAGGCAAACGTACCGCTGATGCAGTCTTATATGCAAGAATCCGCTTTCTCTCTTGGTAAAGAAGCTGATGACTTTATCTTTTCCGCTTATTCTGATGCTGATTCAGCCAATGTGATCGAAGACGCCGACTTTAGCGCGGGCGCTTTTGAACTACTTACAGAGGCGGGCGCAAGGCTAAGTGAAGCTAATGTACCTGAGCAGGGCAGATACGTTGTATTGTCTCCGAGAGAATTTAAGGAGCTGTCCAATGATGCAGCCTTCCAGAGAGCATCTGATCTTGGTGATCAAACATCACGTTTCGGTTTTCAGGGGATGGCAGCCGGATTTAATGTTTGGATGAGCAACAATCTTGTCGAGGATTCTGATACACGTTACGGAATGTTCGGTCATAACATTGCTATCACATTTGCAGACCAGATTATCAAAACAGAAGCAGGACGAACAGAGAAGAAATTTTCCGACTTCGTGAAAGGGCTTCATGTTTATGGTAAGAAAGTTGTCAGACCTACCGCTTTAGGTGTGTTTGAGATTCCTTTAGGAAGCTAAATTAACGGGGGCGAGATGCCCCCTAATTTTTAAGGAAAGCAAATGTATCAATTCTTTGACGTTGAAAACGCTGATGATCTGAAATTACTGCATAAATCGGTACGGGCTAACGATGAGTTAGAAAATATCGTAGAGCAGGTTCAATGGCAGATTATCGAGTCTTTTTCTCAGCGTGACATGCAAGGCTTAACGACATACGAAGCGTTTTTTAAGTATGAGTCAGGCGTAAATCCGAGAGATGTAATCAAGGTCAGGCTTTTGGGATATAACGAAGACGATCCCGAACAGTCCGAAGCTGGATTAAAAGAAGCGTTCAGGAGAACCATTGCTAAAATTGCTTCATGGGTAATACGTAATTACTCTAATCCTCAAGATGTAAAGCGAATACGGCAATCACAGCGAGAGGTTGAATATTCAGGCATGGTTCCGACATGGGAGAATTTCCCGAAAGGATGGGATCGGCTCTTCAAGAATTATGATGCGAGGATCCAACCGTATGGAATTTGATATTTTTCAGAGTGAAACAGGAACGCTTCAAAAGAAAGGCAGTAGCGCTTCGGGAGATGAAACGGTAATCAGTTCTCAAACTGTAAGCGTTGATCCTGTTTTTGGGTGGAAGAACATGTACGATTCACAAGGAAATATTTTCAGAGGCGCAAGTACGATTTTATCTGATGTTGGAAGTGTTGATGTAGACCATAAACGATACGACTTGGTGTATAAAGGCAGTACATATCAAATTGAGCAGATGCTACCTGTTTATTCAATCGGTGGTAATGTGTTGGAACATATAGAAGTGGTGGTACGATGAGCTGGAAAACATGGCATGGGAAGCGAGTTGAGAATCAGGTTCGCAGAGCGGCCACAGAGGCGACACGTAGAGCCGTTGAGGCTGCGGGAATGGTAATGGATCAGCAGGTTCCGCATGATGAAGGGATTTTGCAAGGCACAAAGACGATTAAAGTTGATGAAAAAGCAGGCAAGGTTGCGATTGGTTATGGTGGCGGTGTTGGTACAGGGCATCCAATAGTACCGTATGCTTTGAAGTGGCACGAAACACCCGCTAACTTCCAAAAAGGGCGTAAACATAACTATGTACGAGACCCTGCAAGAACCGAACTACCTAAAGGCATGATGGTTGAACTACGTAAAACAGGAATGAAATGATAGCCGAGTATATCGCAAGTCAATTAACCAGTTTTGGCACGTTGAATACAGATTTGTTTTATTCGAGCCTGCCCGACAATCCGAATAATGTAATTTGTGTATTTGATGAATCAGGCGTTGTTCAGCCTTATCAATCTGATTACGGATCTGATTGGGTAGGCGTTCAGATTCTAATGAGAGGCACGTATGCGTATGTAAAACAGCTATGGGATATACATAATTTCATTACAGGCATTAACGATATTGATACAGATGACTTTTTTGTAGTGACTTCTACGGTTCAAAACGTACCGTTTCAGGTAGAGGTTGATGATAAAGGGCGCAGAGTATGGAGCGCTCATTACATGTATTTATTATCACAAAAAGACAACACAAATAGAATACCAACAATGGAGGGCTCATAATGCCAGAAAGACCAACCGCAGGATATGAACTTAGAATAGGAACGACAAACGTTGTCGGTATTATTCAAGAGTTCGATGTAACCACAGAGGGAGACACTGAAGATATTTCAGGGCTTTCAGATGTGGAGAATGGAATCGTTCGCAGAAAGGGCTTGCCTGTTGATGTAGGTCAGATTGTAACGTTTTCAGGTAAGATTGACGAGAGCGCAGCCGGATATAGTGCATTCGTCACAGCAATGAAACAGCGAACCAAAGACACCAATTTGAGATTTCTATCAGGTGGTAGCGGGTTCAGCTACACAGGACACGCGGAAAGTTACAACGAAACCGCTTCACGAAGCGAAGCCGTATGGAATTTTTCAGCAACTTTTTACGTAAACGCAACAGCATCGGTGTAAATCATGGCAGAAAAACCAACAGCAGGATTCAATTTATTTTTTGAAGATACTACAATGAAAGCCGTGGGGATTGTCCAAGAGTTTGATATTACCTATGAAGGCGACACAGAGGACATTTCTGGACTTGGAGACGTTGAAAACGGAATTGTGCGACGAAAAGGCGAGCCCGTTGATGTGGGCGCTATATTAACTTGTTCAGGGAAAGTAGATACTTCCGCAACAGGCTACGGTGCGTTTAAGGCAGCCATGGAAGCGAGAACTGCAGAAAGTGTACTTGCCTTCACAAAAGATGGTAATGGCATGGAATACACAGGGCACTCAGAGTCTTATAATGAGACAGCATCCCGATCAGAAGCGGTGTGGAATTTCTCTTTAACGTTTTATGTAAACTCTGAAGAACCAACAGGCTCCTAATGGCAACAGATAGACTGAAAGAATCTGCTCTAAAAGAAGCCGAACAACTCCAAAAGGGATATGATGAGGCTGTGTCTGAGAATGAAGCGGGGGAGAGGTTTGTCGAAGTGCATGGCAAAAAATTCTCTTTACCTGCTTCAAAGCCCGCCTGGATTGATCTGTTTATCGCCCGTTACGGACGGGGAAAGGATAAAGAAGTGCCATCAGATAAGTATTTAGATTTTATTCTGAATTTGTTAGGTGATAAAATGACGGATCATATTATTGAAACGGCAGATAATGAGTTTGGTAATGATGATTTTCAGGCGCTTATCGGTTCGATTATGACCGCTTGGCAACCTAAAGGAAAAAAAAAGTAACCGATTCAAACCATGACAAACTCTTAGTTTGGGCGTGGGAGGAGTTGGAAGCTGATTTTTTGAGGTACTACAATAAGGACTTATACAAGTTGATATGGATAGATAAGATCTCTTCAAGAAAGTTCAGGGTACTTCTTACAGGATTGCCCGCTGATTCGGCTTGGGTACGGTTCTTACAGGATAAGAATAATTATTCATTGCCACTTATGTTAACTTAAAACAGCAACTTGCAATGTTAAACGCCGGAACCGTACAAGCCACTGCCGAACTGAACATGAGGCGATTCTCTCAGGGCATGAAGCAAATGCACAGGGAGGGAGATCGTGCTTCTAAACAGGTTCAGCACTCATTAGGTGGGATTGGTTCAAAGCTCAGATCGATTTCGTTT
>PWNJ01000212.1 GCA_003558985.1 candidate division CSSED10-310 bacterium | reverse complement strand
GTATGGCGCTATATCGGCATTTGTTTGCACATGTTTATCCATTGGTAATTGTGAATTGTTAATTGACTATTGATAATTGGTATCCCGTCTCAAGCAAAGCGTTCACATGCTCACATGCTCTCAAGCGAAGCGTTCTCGCGGCCGAAGGACGCGCCCCCCACCGCCGCCAATAAACCATGTTTTGCTGTGAATTTCTTTTCGCCTGATATTCAAAAAAGATTTTCAATCTGATAATGTGATTTGCGTTTTAGGTCTTTTTGGGAAAGGATGAGGAAAATGAGCAGATTTGAAGAAGCATTACAAAAAACGCATCAGGATATTGAGACCGCTGTCGCTGCGGCGAAATCCACGTTAAACTCGCTGAAACGCGCCGGAAAAAGCGTATCAACTGGTGATATCAAACCGCTTCCCCGTCATTTTGAAGCCATGGAAACGGCATTGGAAAAGCTGGCCGAATGTATCGGCAATGTGCGCGACGGATGGACATTTGATGCGGACACCTATTTTTCGGACGGTGAGTTTGCAAGGGATATCATGGAAGAAGCTGGAAAACTCGGCGTTTCCATACATGAAATGGATGGCCGGCTGTTTTGTTATCCCTGTATTTTGAAGCCGGTATCGTCTGATTATGCGGTGTTGATTGACAAAAAACGTGAGAAACGGGTTCGGCCGTCATATTTTGCATCATTGTTACAAACGATTCAGAACAAACCGGTAAAATTTCGGCCGGATGTATTTCTTGAGAGTCTGTATTCGGGATACCGGATTATTGTCGAACAGAAATACGGTAAAAAACGCATGACGGGTCAGGAAATTCAGTTGGCAGAGATTTACAAGTTGCTGACACTTCTACCCGGTTTATCACGCGATTATTCCAAACAGGAGTTTGCCCGCGATGTGTATCTTCTGGATCAAAGTCATTGTGTTGTTACGAAAGACAATTCCAGAATAGCATTTCAGGGAAGCACCGGAACCCGATCGTCTTCAAAATGTTTTCGTATTGTTACAAGAGATGGCGCTGAACAAATTTATTTTACTATATCGTTTGAGAAAAATGATTAGGAGATATTTTTATGTATATTCGTCCTGAAACCTGGATTGACGTGATCGTTCAGGAGTATCTTGATCGTCTGGTTTTATCCGGTGGTAGCGCTGTCAAATTTGGTGTTTTGCTTGAGAATGTCAGCGTTTTGGATACAGGTTCGCGATTGCGTGACAAGGCCGAATCACGCGGATATTATTTTGCGTTCGTGTCTTCGGAAACCACCCGCATTCACATGATTGAAAAGCTTTTTTTCGCCATTTCGCGCCAGATAGACTGGTGTTCCATTGCCTGTGACCTGATTCGCAGACTTGTGGTTGAAAACGGATATATCTGGTCGAACGATGTCATGACAGCATCCGATGACACGGGCAAAACAATATCGCTTGATAAACTGGCTGAAATCAACAACCGTGTTCCCACCGAATTTCGACGTGATATCCATATTTGGATTGAACAGGCGCTGTATCATCGCACGGATATGGCGCTTGAATTTCGTATTGCGATGATTCGATTGTGTGTGTCACGGCTGGATGCGGGACACGATCCGTTTACCCGCGCTTTATCGGAATCCATTCTTGCATGGCTGACCGGTGAACTCCGGCGGATATCGGAACTGAAAACCGCTCTGATATTCAGAAAAATCGCCCGGAACAATGCTCGCAATATGCTGAACTCACTCTCAATTTTTTTGAAAATGACAGGATATTCCGGTCTTGTTCTGCATCTGGATATATCGCAGTATCTTTGCTCCCGCCGGTCGGATATTCCGGAAGGAAAACTGTATTTTACCAAAGCCGCTGTGCTTGATTTGTATGAAGTAATCCGGCAACTGATAGATGGAACCGATCGGATGCAGCGCTGTCTGACCCTGATAACCGCTCCACTGACGCTTGTTCAGGACGACAAGCGCGGACTCGGCATATATCAGGCGTTGCGTGACAGAGTCATAGACGATGTGCATGACCGGACTCGCGCCAACCCGCTGACAGCGCTTGCCCGGCTTGCGTTTTGCGGCGAACCGCTCGCTATTCGGACAATAGCCGACGCGCCGTCTTCCGATAATAGCGATGAAAAACTGAATTGTATGCGCGCTGTCGAAGCGCTCAGATGCGGCATACCCAATGAGGATGCCGTCAGAAAACTGCAATCGTTTCAACCACATATTCGCAAACGGTTTGACCTGCAACTGCTGCAACTGGAAGAGCATCCCCGGCAGCAATCACCGGGCATGATCGTTGCCGGCGGATTCGGCGGTGGCAAATCGCATTTGCTGCAATCGCTGCAAATGGAAGCGCTAAACCGCGGGTTTGTCTGCAGTAAAATCGTGATCAGCAAGGAAACACCCCTGTTTGATCCGGTCAAACTGTTCAGCGCCGCCATGAGCAACCTGCGTCTGCCGGGCAACCACTGCAACGATCTTAATACCGTAACGGCGCGTCTTGATCCCGCTTCAGACCGCTACAAAACGCTTGAAACATGGCTGAAATCCGAACACAAGACCATGAACGCTCAATTCGCGGCCACATTGTTTCTGTTCGCACACTCCGGCGCCGACACCGAGTTTATTGACCGGATAATACGTTTCTGGAGCGGTGACAAACTCCTTTTGAGTGACATCAGGAGACGTCTGAGACAACTGGGTGAACTGCAATCCTTTCATTTTGACAAAGTAAAACAGAAAGAACTGGCGCTCCAACGATTCCGGTTTGCAGCCCAGCTTATGATTGCCGCCGGATACAAGGGCTGGGCGCTGCTTCTGGATGAGGCGGAACTCATCGGACGCTACTCATTATTGCAGCGCGCCCGGTCATACGGTCAGATGGCATGTCTTCTGGGCAGAGTTTCGGATGTTTCATTCGAGGGATTGACATCGGTTATCGCAATTACCGATGATTTTCAGAGCGCGGTCATTGATGAAAAAAATGATCTTGAAAAGGTGCCCAACCGGCTTCTGGCGCGAGGAACCGAATCTGATCGATATCTTGCAGGTATCGCTGAACACTGCATGCAAATCATTCAACAGGACAGAATTGTTTTGCGTTCCCCGGATACCGATGCCATTAACCGGTCGCTGGAACAATTGCGTGAGGTGTACCGGATTGCCTGCAACTGGACGCCTGTCCGAATCAGTCCCGGCGATCATTTGTCCTCAACCCGTATGCGCCATTTCATTAAGCGGTGGATCACAGAATGGGATTTGAACCGTTTTTATCCCGAATACGCACCCGATATAACAGCCGATGAATTCACAGCGGATTACTCGGAAGACCGTGAACTGGAAACACCATCGGAAGATACCTTTTCTGATGACAAATCCGATATCTGATTCACTGTCGCTGATCAATGAAACAGCGATCCGGCATCCGGATTACGGCTGGGCCGGAACGTTTTATCCGTATCAAATCGAAGGTATCATTGCTCTTCTGACGCACGAAGCGCTGCTTCTGGCTGATGATATGGGGCTTGGAAAAACTGTTCAGATGATCGCGGCGTTGCGTATTATGCTGAACCGGAAAATGATTCAGAACGCGCTTGTCATCGTGCCGTCCGGCCTGGTTTTGCAGTGGCGTCGCGAGTTGCGGCGCTGGGCGCCGGAAATCCGTGTGTCCACAGTTTCGGGGCCACCGTCCGACAGAACATGGATGTGGCGTGTGCCGGCCCATATCTTTCTGACAAGTTATGATACATTCCGTCAGGATTTCAGCAATCATCGCCGCGGCATAGTTTCCGAACGTTTCTGGGATGCTGTTGTTCTGGATGAAGCGCAGAAAATTAAAAATCGTGACACGGCTGTCAGCATCAAATGCAGTCAGATATACCGAAAAAAAGTCTATGCGCTCACCGGAACTCCGCTTGAAAATCATATCGGTGAACTCCATACCATACTAAAATTTCTGTCTCCCCTGCACCCCGAAACACGGCAACTGAACGCATCCGGATCAATCCCCGTCGCGACCCCTCAAACACGCCTGACCGCTATTCACGAAACCATTCAACTCAGACGAAAAAAACACGATGTTCTCAGGCAGTTGCCACCCAAAAATCACCATGACGTGTACCTTGAGCTACCACAAGGACAACGCAAGGCCTATATTAAGGCATGGAAACAGGGTGTGATGGAACTCAGGAATAAGCCAAAAATTCTAATCACCCACATCCTTGCGCTCATATTGCGCCTGAAACAAATCTGTAACGCCTGCCCGGAAACCGGTCAATCCGCCAAGTTCAGCGATCTGGAACAAAGAATCGCACAAGTGACCGCAGCCGGACATCGCGCTATTGTTTTTTCGCAGTTCTGTGATGACCATTTCGGCTGTCACGCTATTGCGCGCTTGCTGAAACAATTCCGGCCGCTGATCTATACCGGAGCGCTCAATTCCGGCATGAAGGAAGAAACAATCAAGCAATTTAAAACACACCCGGAACACAAGGTTTTGATTCTGTCGCTTCGCGCCGGTGGTCTTGGTCTGAATCTTCAGGAAGCAAACTATGTGTTTCACGTGGACCGCTGGTGGAATCCCGCCGTTGAAAACCAGGCCGAAGACCGGTCGCATCGCATGGGGCAATCGCTTCCCGTGCATGTGTTCCGGTATCTTGTCGCCGACAGCATCGAAGATCGCATCAATGATATTCTGACTGAAAAACGTATTCTGTTCAAAAACGTGGTTGACGATGTGTCACTCAATATGAAACACACGTTTACCAAAGATGAACTCTTTCGAATTCTTGATATGGATATCAAACCGACATGATCAGGCGCCGGCAAGCGACGGTTACAATAGTCAATAGTCAATTGCCAATAGTCAATTTTCCATACATAATGAAACACAGTGTTTCTTCCCGACCGGCGAGGGCGTTCCCCGAACACCCCTACGGTTTGTTGTGAAAGGTCATATGCAACATTTAGACGCCCGGCCGGGCGTCTCTACATTCGTTTTGAAAGACCATATTTTATTGTCACAAGAACGCGTGATTTGTGGCGTATATTGTTGTT
>PWNJ01000171.1 GCA_003558985.1 candidate division CSSED10-310 bacterium | reverse complement strand
TACACGCATTTTATGTGTGGACCGGACAGTTATCTGATGACATATTTCAAAGATGTCATGGGACAGGCCGGTAAACCGTATTTGTGTCTGCAATTTGACGGACACGGCGCAGATGCAGGGTATCTGACTCGAATCGAAGCAGCTTTGGAAACCTTTCATAGCTGGTCGGGAATCAGCATGCCGGGAGATGATAAAGTCAATGGCAGCAAAGGTGGCAAACAATGACAGTCAGCCCCGGAATACAAACAACATCGGGCAATTCCCGGCCGATTCTGTTCATTCCTCCAATGGATATAGCAGCGGCTGAAATAATGGCCGCGGTCTTTCGCTCAATCGGGTACGATGCTCGTGTTCTGACCGAAAATGCTGAAACTCTGGCAGTCGGACTGTCATATACCAGCGGTGGAGAATGCGCGCCGTGTCCATCCACTATCGGCGCGTTGATTGCAGCCGTTCAAAAAGACAACTTGCCGCCCGAAAACGTTGTGCTGTTCATGCCGACAGCGTGTGGTCCCTGTCGGTTCGGGCAATATTCTCATCTGACGCGGCGAATTGTGGACAAACTTGGCTGGAATACCATGCGTATCATGAGTCCGTCGGCTGAAAACTCATACATGGGTTTGAATACTGCTACCAGAATACGACTCTGGAAAGGTGTGCTGGTAGCAGATCTGATGCGCAAAATGCTCCTAAGAATCCGTCCCTATGAACGCGAATCCGGCGCTGCCGACAATGTCATGAATTTTTACCTTGATCTGATCACCGATGCCATGCAGCAAAAACAATGGCGACTGGTACCTGACTATATGAAACAGGCCACCGACGCATTTGCCGCGATACCTGTCCGAAATGAAAAACGGCCTCTTGTGGGAGTTGTTGGCGAAATCTATGTGCGGTTGAATCTGTTTCTGAATAATGACGTTTGCCGACGAATAGAAGCTCTGGGAGGAGAGGCGGCAATGGCCCCGATCAGCGAATGGATATTATACACCAATCATCTTCAGCGTATCGAAGCGAAAGATTGTCGAAAGGGATTCGCAGGTATGACGGAACGACTGCGTCTGGCGGCGGAATCGGAGTTTGTTTTTCACCGGTATGAACGAAAATTCGCAGCATTGACCGACAGATTATTGCATGACCGACACGAACCGCATATTTCTAAAGTTATCGCTGAGGGAATGCGCTATCTTCCATGGCAGTTTCAGGGTGAATCCATTTTGACACTTGGCAGAGCAGCATTATTTGTTAAACGTGAAAAGGCCAGAGCAATTGTCAATGCCAGTCCGATGTTCTGCATGCCCGGAACTATCACGACAAGTATGTTTTCAAAAATAGAGAATGAACTCAACATACCGGTTGTTTGCAATTTTTATGACGGATCAGGGGATGCCAATCAATCGCTTGTACCAGTTATGCATTATCTTTGCTCTGAAATGAAACAAACGCAACATGCCTGACTAGCCAGACCCCTGTCCGAAAAGATTATTGCACCTGAGTTGGCGTGCTTGTGCTCGCAACTGATTGATTACAAAGTATAATTAAAATATTTACACAACCCGAATCACATCAATGTTCAACCTTGAACCTCGAATCCCACCGGGCGTTCGGCGAACGTCCGATGCGAATTTATGAAGAATCTATTACGAGCGGTGCAAATCGTGTTAATATGCCTGGATTGCTTTTGGAGTTAAGAAGAATCGCATAGTAAAAATTTGCACTTTTTGGATAGGCATCTATCCCCAGCTTTCAATTATTTTCGGAAACGCTGCCAATTTTCGTTGACAACCATTTGGTCAGCATTTTTGCCAGTGCGTTATAGGATACCGGTTTGGCAATATAGTCATTCATGCCGGAATCCAGACATTTTGTTCTGTCACCTGCCATTGCATGGGCAGTCATAGCAATAATTGGTATGTTTGAGTTCAATACCTTGTTGAATGGATCGCGTATCATTCTAGTGGCTTCATAACCATCCATTACAGGCATCTGACAGTCCATCAATACCAGGTCGTACGGTACACTTTTCAGGGCTTCAACAGCTTCGGCGCCGTTTGTGACCGCATCGACTTTCAGTCCGAGTTTTGTCAATATTCCAAGAGCAACCTGACGATTGGTAGCATTGTCTTCGGCAACCAGGATACGTTCTTTATTGAATCGAGGAATAATTTTATGTGCAGAATATTTTGTCGTCACATGCTTACGCAAAGCGTGTTTTGTCTCAAAAATCGATAAAGTCAAAGACAGAACACCCCACAATTCACTGTCACGTATGGGTTTGGTCAGATAGCCCGAGAAACCGATCTCGGCAATCTCTTTGATCTCTTCGCGATATCCCAGAGATGTCAGCATTATCATTTTAATATCAGCCAGTTTTTCATCAGATTGAATTGCTTTACCCAGACTGATTCCATCCATCTTTGGCATGGACCTGTCAATCAGGACAACTTTGAAGGCGTCATTATCTGTAACAGCGTCACGCAGTATTTCCAACGCGGTTTCAGCGTCATTCGCTTCTTCCGGACGCATCTGCCACGATTTCAGTCGGGTTGACAGTATTCGGCGTCCAGTAGCGTTGTCATCAACAATCAGCGCCCGGACATTATTAAGATCAGCCGGCATTGGAGTTTCTACAAATCTTTCTTCCGGTTGCCGTTCAAGCAATACAGAAAACTGAAAAGTTGTTCCCTGACCCTTTTTGCTGGTAACTCCAATATCGCCACCCATCAACTCTACCAGTTGTTTGGTGATGGCAAGACCCAGCCCGGTTCCGCCATACTTTCGGGTTGTTGAAGAATCCTCCTGTATAAATTTGTCAAACAAACAATCCAGCTTTTCTTCAGCAATTCCGATTCCGGTATCTCGTATCGAAAACACTAAACGGACTTGATTGCCAGTCATGGTTTTCGCCGATTCAGACTCGCTTCTGACACTGATTTCAACTTCACCCTTGTGAGTAAACTTTATTGCGTTTCCGACAAGATTGGTCAGGATTTGACGCAAGCGACGCGGGTCGCCCCTGAGCTTCCCGGGAACTCCCGATTCAATCGAACATAGCAATTCAAGTCCCTTCTCAGTTGCGCTGACAGAAAGTGTGCTGATAAAATCTTCCAGCAAACATGAAAGATCAAAATCAAGCGTTTCCAGATCAAGCTTGTTGGCCTCTATTTTTGAAAAATCCAGAATGTCATTGATCACACCCAGCAAAGATTCACCAGATGCACGAATGACTTCCGCATAATGCCGCTGTTCCTTATCAAGACGAGTATCCAGAAGCAACCCGCTCATGCCGATTACTCCATTCATTGGAGTGCGTATTTCATGACTCATGTTTGCCAGAAATTCACTCTTGGCAATATCGGCCTGCTCGGCCTTGCGTGCCATTTGCTGAGCCTGAACAGATGCAGCCTTTAACTGCTTGTTAGCGGATAATAACTCGTTTTGGGCATGTTTTAGCTCAACAACAGTTTTGTTTAATGCTTCACGCGAACGGGTCAGTTCGACAATATAAAGGCATAATAGGGCGGCTTGAGCAAGTTTATCCATTAACTCCTGTAAAGACAGGCAAAATGGTTTGCTAAAGGGTTTGCCGTGCTTTTCAAGAGATAAAATACCAAACTCCGGTAAACTGAACAAAAATCGTGATACGTCGTTTTTAATCTGAACAAGCGGTAGCAACTCTGTCCACTCTGGCCACAGTTTTTTATCAGAGGGCAATTCTGCAGAATCAATAAAAGCCTGATGTTTGCGATTGCGGGCCAATGGTTTCGGAAGACAATAGACAGGCTTCCAGTCAAGAATGGATGCGCTGCCGTGGGCATGATTTGGTTCCAGGGCTTGAATAACACAACCGCCAGTACAATTGAGTTTGCGAAGCATAACTGACAACGCGTTTCGAATCATATGTTTCAGGTTCATATTGGTTCCGATGGATAAAGATATTTCATAAAAAATTTCATTTTCATTATGGTGATTTATAGGGTAAACACCTGCAATTGACTTACGCAGCATGGAAATTGGCATGGCATCAAGTTTCATCGTATCATTCCCCAAACTAATGTGTTGTTGAATAATTCAGGGTAATCAGTACCTTTGCTTACGATTTCACCAAGAGTGACAGCGCCGTAAACCGGTTGTGTCGGATTGATAATATCCAGTTCACGCTTTAATTGATCGCCGAATAGAAGCGCTCGTGAAATACCTGTAAAACAAATGTTGGTTATGCATGTTTTGGCTGGGAAATTTTGTGGCCTATTGTGCATTGCCCGGGTTGTGGCCGACAAAAGTGAATCCGGGGTTCCAGTCAGAATTCTTACAAAACCGGATTTGGGAATCTCTCCAATACAAAGCAATTCTTTTTCTGGAGTTGCCAAAAGTGGAGTTCGAATAATCATTTCACTTTCAAATTTTGTGATTCCGAGTGGATATCGTTTGGCGAGTTCATAAAAGTTGTCAGATGATAATGCCTGGCCACTGTGTGATTGTACAAACTCACCATACACATCCAGCGCTGGCAGCCATTCCAGTGATTTGATAATGTTGAAATGTGTATCGGTTGCTTTAATACTTTCGCTAATTGGTATCCAGCCATGGGCAAAGCCAACGTTGCTTTGGACAGGCAATCGCACAACAATTGCGGATTCCGAAACCAGACCGTCAGGTGTGATCAAACAGGGCTTGTTCTGAAATGACAACGAGCCTGCGCCGCCGCCAATGAAATTGCGTTCCAGACCAAAACATATAAACAGGCTGTCTATAAACTTTGCGATACTTTTGCTCAACCCGTCAACAAAAACAAACAGTGTTTCATCACTTGAATGGTCAGCAAGGTCCCAAATTTCGGCATACGGCTGGATCTCGCCGGTGTAATCGATGTTGCTTTGACTTAATGATGAAATTACCGCAACCTCTGGTATGACAGGCAAACCCAAAATAAGCGTTCCTGTATCCAATGCCGTGTTTTCGTAAATTATCTGCGGGAAAATACCGCCAAAAACCGGCTTTGAAATCGTCTGCACCATCGGTGTGATGTACTCAGGCGACCAGGCGTTGGCATCACAGGAAAAAACAAGCAAACCGCCAACATCAGGCTCATCCTGCAATTCCTTCATCATTCGGCTGAATATCGCCGGACTTCCTTTGGGATCAAATCGAGTTTTCATAACAGGTGTCTCCGAAAAAGAATACGGTTCTGAAAAAGACAAACAATAAATTGAAATGTTTGATTAATTCAAAAAAAGAACGAATTTTAAGTATGATACAAATCGGGTTAAAGACCAATTGCGATACGTATTGAAAGTATTAAAACAAAATTGCTCAAAAACCGCAAGACCATGTTTCGCATGGAAACCGCATTAAGGTGTTTCTTGTTCCGGATATTTCACATTTGAGTTAAGATGTGTATAATTTTAAATGATTAACCTGTGTTGATTGACAGGTTACCATTCGTTTTGGAGTAAGCAGAATGAAGCTCTACAACAATGATAACGGTTTTTCGATGCTTGAAATTTTGGTCGCGCTTCTTTTGGCGGGTATAATTTTAGCATCCATGTTTCAAAGCACGGTGCATTTTCAGCGCTCCATTCAACGTAATGAGGAGCAGATAAGAGCCACATTTATAGCCGCTTCAGTAACAGCATGGTGGCGGGTAACAGCATCCGGACAACAACCAATAACAGATTATCTGGAGTATTCACCCATTCCCTCTGAAACAGGATTGCAATATGCATCGGAGTTCATGTGGCGTATTGAGACCAATGAAGACAACATCAAATTCATTGTTGTCATGGGACCCCGGCTTGAAACGGTCCGCTTTCCTTTGGGAGCATTTCATGAATAACAGAGGATTTACTGTTCTGGAAATGGTTGTGGCTCTGGGTATGGCCATTATTCTGACAGGTCTGGTTTTTAACGCGATCCAAACGACGCGTCGAGCGGTCACAGAGATTGACAATATTACCGACTATACGACTGAAGCGTCTGATTTTTTTCGAATAACTGGACAGCTTGTTCGAAATATACAAGCGGATCAACCGCACAAACTGAGTCGTGAAAGTTCACAGTTTCACAGCATTTTTCAAGGAATTGATGTTGAAGTATTTATAGGTAATGACGAAGCAGCAAATGTGGCATTAGTAAAAATAAATGGAATCACACGATCACGTTTTTCCGGCCAGGTTGAGTTCCGGTATTTTACCGGGAGTGAGGAATGGCTACAGGATTGGCATGAACAGCATGCGCCAGTTTCTGTTTTATGCGCATTGATACCCCGGTCTGAGGTTTTGGAGCCCTGGGAACTGATTGTTAACACATATGCTGCTAAAGAGATTAAGTCCTATGATGAACCTGATAAAGAAGAACCCGTTGAAACACGGTTAGATAGTATACCCGACATTATCGAAACCCGATATGTTTTACCCGATGCACCCGTGTCCAGTCATGTAAAAGGATAATTCATGCTTAAGCTGAAACCAGACAATTCTCTATGGCGCAACCAGAAAGGTGGAGCGGTGCTGATGCTGGCTCTGGGCATGGTTGTCCTGCTGTTGTCCATGATGCTTGTTATGAGTCTGAATCATCAGCGGATTTCCAGGACTGTGCGTCAGGCTGATCAAATCCTTGTTTATGAGCAAATTTTTGAAATAGCTCTGTCTAAACTTGTGTCATGTATTGAAACAGGGGAGATTACAGAATCAGGTTTGTATCAGCTTCTACCCGAAGATATTGCTGGATACAGGGTGTTCCCGATCAGGGCGTTTTTTGCTGATTCAGCCGGACCGCACAGGTTTGATATTACAATTGAATCCCCGCATGATCCTCATGCAAGGGATCGTGTCCGGAGTGTTTATATTCAATGCAATAATGACTTTTGCAAAATCGACCGCGTGGTTGATAAAAACAATCGCAGTAGCGACACATTTCAGGAGGCGCGTCATGAGCAATGATAAGCAAAACAATACCAATTCTTTACCTGATAATTCGGAAAGCATGACAGGTGAGATGCAATTAGGGGAAATCCTGCGTGATGTCGGATTGATATCTCAGGAGAAGCTGGATGAAATGCTAAAATCGTCAAAGGAATCCGAGGTCAGTTTTGGTGAATTACTGCGCAAGGAGGTCAATGTTGAAAACCTGATGGCTTTGATGAAATACGAAATACCAATGCCATTTGCAAAGTCAAAAAAGAAAGAACCTCAGGTGAGCGCGCGGCCTAAAGCTATCGTGGATACGTCCGAAGTGACGGATCGGGATGTCACTCGGGCGCTTGATCAGGGCTATCTGTCAGATGAGGAAATAGCCTCATTGCTGATCAGCCGGAATATCGTTTCAGAAGACGATGTGAAAGACGTTTTAGAGTGCTGTTCCGATACCGGACTGCCCCTGTGGCGAACGCTGCTGAACAAGAAACTTGTTTCATATGATGATATAACGGATTTGACCAAAGGGCATATGAAAAGTGATGCAGTACGCAAGAATGAAGAACTGGTGGTGGATTTGCTGGTCAGCTCAGGTGCGCTTTCAGAGGATGAGATTGCCTCAGCGCGAAATGAACAGAAGCGCGACGGTGGATCGCTGATAAGCATTCTGATTGAGCGGGGTTCAATTGCTATAGATGATATTGGCCAGGCGATGGAAAAGCTTCTAAATATTCCATATATTTCACTGAAAAAACGAGTGATTGATCCATTGATGGCATTTGTGTTACCGGAGCATGTTGTTCGAAAACACACTATAATTCCAATCAAATCAACGGATACAGAATTGACATTGGGAATGGTTGAGCCATTTAACGAAGAGGCAGTTCGTCAGGCAGCCATGATTACCGGTTTGGAAGTGCGCCCGGCTCTGGTCCATCGTGATGAATGGAAGAACGCCGTCGAATCGTTATATGTCAAACGTGACAAAGCCGAAGCATCTACAGAACTTGAAAAAGCATTGGGGCGCTCAGGAGCTGCCATAAGCCGGGATGATATGTCGGCAGTGCAGTTGGCGGGAGCCATTATTGATGGCGCGATCAATACCGGAGCTACTGATGTACATCTGGAACCACAAATGCCTGAAATGCGTGTCCGATATCGTGTTGACGGTATGTTATACGATGTCATGACAATCCCGCGTGACATTGAGTTACCGCTGATGTCACGGCTTAAACTGCTGTCTGATATGAACATTACTGAAAAAAGAAGACCACAGGATGGTCATTTTACAATGCAGATCAAAGGAAGGGAACTGAATTTCAGAACCGCAACTATTCCGACACATTTGGGTGAGAAAATGACAATTCGGTTTCTGGATGAATCCAGAGTTCTGACCGGTTTAAAACAACTGGGCCTTGAATCGGATGAAATGACCAGAATTGAAAGACTTATTCTGAAGCCCAATGGCTTAATTCTGGTAACTGGTCCGATAGGCAGCGGCAAAACCACAACTTTGTATGCTGCGCTGAATCAAACCGATATACTTCACAGAAATGTTATGACAATAGAAGATCCGGTTGAATACAGACTGCCCGGTATAAATCAGATACAGACCAATCAGTCGGTTGGTTTGACATTTGAGTCCAGCCTGCGATCTGTGATGCGACAGGATGCTGATATCATAATGGTGGGAGAAATCCGTGATAGCGAAACGGCCCGTGTGGCAACATGGGCTGCGCTAACCGGACAGTTGGTAATGGGCACACTTCATACCAGAAGCGCTGTTAATGCAGTAACCATGATGATCAATCTAAACGTTGAACCTTATCTGGTTGCAAGCTCTATAATTGGAGTTATTGCACAGAGACTGGTCAGAAAATTGTGTCCGCATTGTGCTCAAATGGTTGAACCGGATGAGTATCTGAAACATCAGTTTGGCCTTGAAGATAATACAGATATCCAAATCGGCAAAGCTGTCGGATGCTCAAAATGTTTTCAAACCGGATATATTGGTAGAACAGGTATATTTGAAATTCTGGTTATTGATGATGACATTCGTCAGATGGTTTTAAATAAAGAAACGACTCAACGGATAGAAGAAATTGGATGGAAAAAAGGCATGCGAACATTATGGCAAAACGGTGTGCAGAAAGTATTGAATGGCATCACATCGCCTGAAGAAATATTTAGAGAGATTGTACTCTAAAACAAAGGGGATAACTTATGGCAAACCGCAAATTGGATATTCAGCAACAGGTTGAGCAGAGTATAGACCGGAAAAAGCGTGAACAGTCAGTAAAGAAGCCATCAAAAGGCAAAATAGCAGGTTTTCTTTTTAGTCGCGCCCAATTTGGAGTCTCTAAACGTGATATAGCCATGTTTTCGCGAGATCTGGCGTTGCTGCAGGATCTGGGTGTCTCTCTATTGCGGTCTTTGACAATTCTGGGTGAACGGCAGCATAACAAAAAACTGAAAGCCATAATCAACGACATGAAATCCAAAGTCGAAATGGGCACACCTGTCTCAGCGTCAATGGAAAAGCATATTTCTGTGTTTGGCGACTTTTATGTCAATGCAATACGGGCTGGTGAAGAAAGCGGTGAATTATCAAAAACGCTGAATAATCTGGCGGACTACCTTGATTCACAGATGCAAATACAAAGCAAGGTAAAACGTGCCCTGGCCATGCCAGCAATCACCATGATGATTGCAATCGGTGTGCTGATCATGTTGTTCATTTTCGTGATTCCAACATTTGCCCAGGTCTATCAGGATGCTGATGTTGAACTCCCATTAGTAACAACAATTGTGGTGCTTATCGGAAATTTTATGGTCTCCTTCTGGTGGCTGATAATACTGGTTATTGCTGCTCTTATTCTTCTGTTCTATAAATCAGGGAAATTGATCGGTCTTCAGGCATTGTCGGATAGATTGAAATTAAACCTTCCAGTTGTCGGGAGTATAACACAACGGTTGATTGTTTACCGTTTTTCAAATCTGACCTCGATGATGCTGAATGCTGGAGTCAGCGTCCTAAAAACATTCCGTCTTGCCGGACCTGCAACCGGGAATACAATAATTGCAAAACGCATAGAAAACGCCTGCAAACACATAGATCAGGGGAAAACAATTACTGATTCATTTATCCAGGAAAATGTGTTCGATCCATTTATCATGGATACAATCGGAGTAGGGGAAGAAGCTGGCGCTGTTGATGTGGTGCTGAAAAAAATTGCTGAGTATTCCCAACGCGATATTGAAGATACTGTATCAAATCTGAGCTTGATGATAGAACCCGTTATGACTTTGATTATGGGACTGATTGTACTGGTAATTGCGTTGTCAATGTTTATTCCATACTTCAATATGAGTATGGTGATATAAACCAGAAAACCAGCCCCGGTAAAGATATATAACACAAAAAATCTTTAATATACAAATACTTATAGAGTTCGTGAAGCCTTGGTGAACCCGGTTCACCTTGAGAAATATTGATTGCCGAATATCACAGGTGAACCGGGTTCACCATCGGTATATTTTGAAGCGCTGAGTAGAAACGAAGTTTTGATTGTAAACCGGATCAAATAAAAAAAGACATCTTTGAAAAAAAACCTCTGTGTGAATCGTCATATATGTGGTGTTCATAATAAGAGCACATTCAACACGGAGGATTCTATGGAAGCACATCAGGCTGTTCAAAATGCCAATGTTAACCTGCTTGACTCGTATCAGGATAACTCGAAAATTCTGCAACCAAAATCAAAGTCAGGAATACGAAATCTGAATGAAGCAAAATGGATTTCAATTGAATTGATTAGTGAAAACCCCGACCAACCCAGAAAAACTGTTCCGGAAAAATCGTTGATTGAACTGACAGAATCAATTAGACAAAGGGGTGTATTGCAGCCGATACGGGTTCGTCCGAATGGAGACAGATATATTATTATCGCAGGCGAAAGAAGGTATAAAGCGTCAAAAAAAGCCGGTTTGCAAGAAATTCCTGCAATCATTTGCTCACAAAATGAACAGGAAGCATTTATGGATTCAATTATTGAAAACCTGCATCGAAAAGACCTGAATGCTATGGAAAAAGTCGAAGCTCTGGAACAATTGAAAGAATCTATGGAGCTGCCCTCCTGGGAAGAAGTGGGACGGCAGGTCGGCCTGACAAAACGGCATATTCTAAATTTGATTGGACTGCGCGCATTACCGGAAGCAATTCAGGATGAAATCAGACATGGCGTTTTGACAGAAAAACACGGCCGCGCGCTACGCAGTTTCCTGTCAAAACCGGAAATAATGAATAAACTGTACGAAAGAATAAAAAATGAAAAACTGTCCGGTGGAGAAGCCATTGAAATGGCCAGATCCATCAAGAAGAATAAAAACAGCGCCAAAGAACTGGAAACAATCAGAAAAACAGCTACCAAACTGATGAACATTCTGGCTGTCGTTGATTTCAGCGTCTATCGCAGCGGTGAAATGATAGAATTGAAAAACATTGTCTATTCACTTGCTGAAAAAACCGATCAGGTAATTCGCTCCCAAACGCCCCTTCCATATTGAATCATTTCTTTCTATTCTCTCTATTTACAAAAAAAAAAGCCTTCCGGATTTCCGGAAGGCTTTTACGGTGTTGAATTCAGTTACTTACCATGACACACTACGTAACCACAGGTAATATACCCCCAGTCACCGTAACAACAGGTGGTTGTGACGCAAGGATCACAATACGGTCCAACAAATTCTGGACCGTTTCCACATTTCCCGAATGAAAAGCATCCCCTGTCGTGACGCGCGCCAATATAGGAAATCGAAAAGATTTCCAAAGATTGGGTGTAAGACGTTCCCCGGAAAGTCAGACTGACATCGTCTCTGAATGATTCGTCTCTGAATGATTCGTCAGAAGAAACCGTGTAAAAACTGAATCCAAAGCTGTCTTGCAGAATGTATGGCAGATACGCGTCAATATCGATATTTTGAAGATCAATAACAACTGAATAAAAGGGAGTCAAACTATCTATAAATTCTGTGGCAGCGACACTCGCATCTCGCGAAATGATCGCCGCAAAAACCTCCCGATCAGGTTCTGTATAGATTAGAATAGCATCCATACTGGCTGGCAAATATCCAGTAACTGAAAAGCTGTAAGTTTCAGAATTGACCAGATAAGCATCAATATTCAGCTCACCCTCAAAACCATCCGCCATGACAGTTCCGCAAAATATTACGAACAGGCACAGCACAGACATAAATGTTTTTTGATATTTCATTGAAAACCTCCTGATGAAAATGTTTAAGAGTTAAATATGTCAAAACGACAATTCCATTAAAAATCGAATTGTGACTATTGTCAAAGAAAAAGTGGCAAATTTTGGAAAAATTTGTTATTTTACCTGATAGAAGTGATATTTTTGTTTGAAAACCTGATTAATGATGCTTAACATGGTGTGAGTCAGACTGTTAAACATCATGAATTGTTGAATAACGGTATAATCAACCAGAGGTTATTTCGTGAGAACGAAACACTTTAAAATACTTGAAATCAGGGATTTTTACAAAAAGAACAAGCAGAAACTGGTTGTTTATGCCAGAAGTATTACTGGAAATATGGCGGATGCAGAAGATGTTGTTCAAACGGCTTTTGAAAAAATACTGGATAAAATACAAAGCAACGGGTTTTTTCCCAATGACCTTAAGGCGTTTACATTCAGAACCATCCATAACACTGCAATTGACAGACTTCGGAATAGAAAGGATGTTGTGTCGCTTGACCATTTTCCACTTGCTAATCCAGCAGCGGACAATGCTGAAAACCTTGTGCTATACCGGGATTTGAATAACGAATTTTTACGGCTCGATCAAAAAGTGCGAGAGATACTGATGCTGAAAATTTATGCAGGACTAAGTTTTAGAGAAATATCGGAGGTTATCAATGTGTCTGCCTTTACAGTTGCCACCAGATATTACAGGGCAGTCAGGGAGTTGAAAAAAACATGGAGTCAAAATCATGAAAATTGATGTAAAAAAACTGATACGGAACGCTGACTATGAACCGGTGTCCAGTGACTTTGATAAGCAAATGATGGAGATGTTTAATTCAGCTCTGGAACACAATCCGGCTCCAAACCCGACGCACCGAAAACCAATTACTACTTTTATCATATTTGCCAATGCCACAGTTGTCGCTGTAATCCTGTTGTTTGCTGTTTATCTATTGCGAAATACAGACCATAGCCATGACAGACTTGCACAAGCTCCCAAGCAACAGGATAGCATAATATCTCAAGAGGATATCGCCTATCAGACTGAATCCATTTTTGATCACCAGCATGTAACTCTTAAGAATCTTTACACAGCAGTTAGTATTGACGGTGAACTGAGGTTTGTAGAACGCACGGAATTTTAATGTTTACGAAAAGGGGGGTGACATGAAATTGAAGTTACTGGCTATATTGTTTGCAATAAGTTCAACATTTGTCAGCTCAGCCGCAAAACAGACATCACCCGTAGATGAATATATCAATGAACTGATATCATTCAGCACACCTGTGATTATACAGGATAAGGATTTACCCAATTTGACCGGGCAAGAAATGGTAGAAATACTGAATACAATGTTGGATGGCTCTTTGAACACAATTCATGATCAGGACTCGCTGGATATCTATGAAAATGCACTTCGAAATATTAGCGGGTTACCGATAGCATTTAATATCGGCTCGTTTGCTTATGAAGACAATTTGTCTCACAGATTTCATGGACCGACTTTCCTGTTAAAAGCGCTGGAATCTGCAGATCAGTCATCAAGTGAACAGCCGAATATGAGTGATATTCCCGGGGCTAAGCTTTCTATGAGTATTATTGAAAAGGATGATGCTGATCATACAGTTCACATAACCTATGAATATCAACTGATTTTGGCTCAAAATTGCAATAAGGATGAAACCAAAACACCGGTTCTGCCACCGGTAGCCAGATATTCAGTAACAGAAAAAATTACCGTACCATTGGAACAATGGCATATTCTTACTGTCGCAACCCTGGAAAGTCGCTTTGACAACAGTCTGCATCAGATATGGACATTGATCCGTATTAGGAAACACACTCCATAGTAATAACCTCAAAATATAAAAATCTGTCAGTTTGAGGTTATTGTATATTAGTTTTATATTTTTGAGCAAAAACTCCTTCCTGAATCGTCATACTATCCAGTAGGCCAGTTTATTGTCTTATTATATTTTCAAAAGGATGCAATTATTCTTGCAGAATCATGTATCAAACATATTTCAGGAGGTTCATCTATGTATAAGGGATTTGCGGGATTACTAATTTCAATTTGTGTTTTGGGAATTGCTAATGTTGGTTTTACAGCTCCGTTTATAACAACTGAACATGCATCGGGCTGTTATGGTGATCCTATTCAGGTACAAGTGCTTGTTGATGTTGTTGATCCGGTTGAGGACTTCTTCTTCAAGCTGCACTTTGATCAAGGGATGCTTCAATACGGTGAAACATGGTCTCAGCCGCCATTGACCGATGACTGGGCGATTACTTGTGCGCTCACTGCTCCCGGTGAAATCTCAGTCACAGGTTTAACACAATACACAGGTGGGACTCCGATTCCTGCCGGAATGGCTGGTACAATATTGCTTCTTGATTTCACAGTAATATGCATGTGTGATGAAGGGGAAACATCCAGTTTTGTATTCAGTGAGCTGAGTCAGGGATTTTCAGGATTTAGCGCTGTAGATGGTGAATTTGTCTATTCATGTCCCGCATCGCTGACGGCTCACCTTGTGGGTGGAACAGCATCGGGATATTCAGGGCAGACAGTCGTTGTTCCCGTGTCATTTATTGATGCGCCCAACGATGTGTCAGCATTTGGTTTTCATGTCGAATACTGTTCGGATATGTTGAATTATACCGGATATCAAAAAGGATCACTGGTAACAGACTGGGGTAACGGCAACTCAGATTTTGGAGTGAACGAACCAATGCCGGGATCTGTTATTGTCGGGGGTTGGAATCTTGACAGTTCAATACCTGCTGAAACATCTGGAATGGTCGTCGAGCTGATGTTTCTTGTTTCATCAGGGGGTGGACCAACCTGTGAACTATCGCTGACAAATCTGGTGGATGACATTGCGTTCTGGGGAACTGACCCCGGATATTTTGAAGCAACTCCACCACCTATTCCAGCAACAGGAACCGCAGGCCTGATAATCATTCTTGTTTTGTTTACTTCTATATTTATTTACATAAAGAAATAAGTAAACATTAATATATGAATTGCTTAATAATTAACATAACCTGTTTCAAATTATAGAATTATCTCGTTCATAAGGAGGCAAAAATGAAAACGAGGATTTTAAGTATTGTATGTCTGGCAGTTTTTATGGGTGGTATCGTATTGGCTGTTCAACAGGAAGAAGCAGTTGTGCCGTTTGGCGCTGAACCAGTTGTAATGGTTGAAAGGCCGGGTGAAATGACCGGCAGTTTTATGAAGACTTACAGAAGCGGTGGTGGCATTCAGGCCGCTTGTGACCGAATTGTTGACTCCATGTGTCCGTCAGCTTGCGGAGGTATGGGCATACCGTGGCCAGTTCCACCATGTCCAGCTCCTGCCAGTGTACCGGGGAATACATTTGGTCCGGCAGGTATCGGAATGCTATGGGGATACTCTTTTACAGGAGGATTCGATCATATTGTTGCAGCGATGGAATTTGGCGATTACGGCAAATGCTTCAGTTATCCGTCGACACAAGGGGGACAACCTCGATTTGCCAGCCACACACCATATTTTTTATGGCTGATTACTGAAATGATGCCCTCTGCGACATCATACCGGGAGTATGCGCAGGTCGAATTCATGGATGCGCTTTACAATGGCACATTCGGCAGAACTGATACCGGTCCCTGGGATACTCAGGAATGGATGGATGTAATCTGGAATGGCCGAGGTGATACTCAAAGAAATATTCGTTCGTACGATTTCGCCAATTTGCCACAGGCATTCAGAGAAATGGGAAATCCTGGACAGTTCGATTTGGCAATTGATCATGCAAAAGCGGCATTTGACAATGTCAGAGACACCCATTCCTGGAGCGTTCTGGGGCCAGCGGCGGCAATTGCCGGCCTTGCCACAGCAAATGTTGATTATGCGCCACAGGATGAGGAAATGCCAATGTTTGGATTACCTGATTTATATGCCTGTATCGAATATTTATTGAATGCACAGACACCATGTGGTGGATTTTCATGGTTTTGGACCTGGGAAGATTTCTATCCTGCATATTCCGCCGAATGGTTGAGTGGAGGTCAGGTGACCGCTTATGCTGTCAAAGCAATGAAAGCGGTGGATCCGTGGCATTTTGCTGATCAAATTGAGGCAGCAGAAACGTTTCTGTATTCTTTGCAACTCCCGAATGGCGGCTTTGCTGGTTATTATGGTGATGATCAGGAACCTGGAGTGCCGGGTGAACCGGATCCGACTACCGAAAATCTTCAAGTAGTGGGTGAGATCATAGCTGCATTGGTGTTTGAACCGACACCATGGAACAGCGGTGAAATCAATGGTGATGGCGTAATGACACCCGGTGATGCTCAGGGATCATTCCAAATGTATCTTGGTATGCCTCCATACGAAAACCCCAGATATTGGCAGTTCAATGCCGCCGATTGCAATGGAGACGGCAAGGTAACTCCGGGTGACGCCTTAAGCATTTGGGCACAATATCTTGGGTTCCCGGGTTTTTCATGTGCGGACCCGATTGATCCCGGAGAAAGCAGGTCGGAATCTGCTGGAATGGCGCTGGTGTCAGGCAGGAGTGATCATCTGTCACTTTCTGGCGGAAATCTGACTGTTGTAAAACGATTTGAGTCGGGAATGCAGGTGTTTGACGTGTACATCAATTCCCGGAGTGAAGTCAATGCATTCGGTTTCCAAATCGATTTGCCTGAATACGCGCGTTTTCACAGTTTTGACTTTGGACCTTTGTTTTCAGACTGGGAATTTCATGGATCAAACGTAGTGGATCATACTCTGATTGTTGGTGGGTTTGAGATTGACAATTCACTGACCGGGAAAACGCTTGTAGGGTCGCTCAGAATCAAAAGTGACGCTGGGGACTTGAGCCATACTATTGAAATCAGTGATCTGGTGGATGATATCGCCAATTTCACAGTGAAGTAAGCGCCTGACAATCGGGGGAATACATGTGAAAATGTGTTCCCCCCATGTTTTGTTTTATTTATAAATATCAAATGCTGCCAAATATTTTCAAGATGTTTTTAGCTTTAAAGATTCCAATATTGTTTAGGTAATGAAGTAGTAAGATTTAAAAATTGTTTTATTGGCATGTTTTTTCTGTGGGAAAGGAGTTAACAAAATGAATAAAGGATATACGCTCGGATTGGTCATTTGCCTGATATTGTGGTCGGGAATATCTGCAGCTCAGGATACAATTATTGTTAGTAATGCTGAGGGTTGTCAGGGCGATCAAATTGAAGTTTTGATATCTCTGGAAGATAATACTACGCCAGTTCAATCATTTGGAATGGATATTCTTTTTGATAAGAACATGCTCGCATTCGAAAGCTGTCAATCAGGCGAGCTTACCGATAGCTGGATAGTGCTCGAATGTTCATTGATTGATGATGGCATCGTGCGAATCGGTGCGATGGATTTGTTTGGTGATAACATTATACCACCTGGAAGCAGCGGCTCTATAGTTATAATGACATTTAATGTGACATGTTTTACATGTCAACAAAATGATCAATCATGGCTGACGGCAACTGAATTCACAGATGATATTGAACACTGTGTTTCTGAAAATGGGCAATTTACTTATTCGTGTGATGTGTCTCCGACACCAACCCCCGATCAAACGCCACCAGCAACTCCTACTCCTGCTCCAACACTGCCACCTGCCACACCGTCACCAGCATATACTCCAACACCTGAACCACAGGAAGATACGATCACTGTCGGGGATGCCGAAGGATGCCAGAGTGATTCGGTTCAGGTCGTTATCTACCTTGATAATCCGATGACAGAAGTGGACGTGTTCGGTATGGACCTGGTTTTTGACTCAGATATGCTCGAGTATGATTTTTGTGAACCGGGAATCCTGATTCAGGACTGGCCATTGTTCGATTGCAGTGTGCCGGAATCCGGCAGGGCAAGACTCAGCGGCATAGATATTATGGGCCATAATGCGATACCGGCAGGTAGCTCGGGAATACTTGCAACAATTACATTTACGGTAACTTGTGATCATTGCCAGCTTGATGAAACAAGTGATTTGATACCGGAACAGTTTACTGACGATTTGATTGGTTTTGAAGGCATAATCGGAATATTTACCCATCCCTGCGAACAGCCTCCAACGCCGACTCCTACACTGACACCACAAGCTACTGAAACTCCTGTTACTCCAACCGAAACTCCTTTTCCAACACCAACAGTTCCCCCCGACGATTTAATCTGGCCTGCCGATGCGGAGGGCTGCGACAGCGATGTGATTGAGATACCGGTGTACATTGATAATCCGGATACGGCGGTTATGGCATTCGGTTTTGATTTTGAGTTTGATTCGGACATGCTTGATTACACCGATTGTGTTGCCGGTGACCTGGTTTCCGATTGGCTGTTTTTCGATGCCAATCTGGTATCGCCTGGAGTGGTGCGAATCGGTGGATTTGATTTGACAGCGATTCCAGTGGACCGCGAGGGCACAATTGCCGTGCTGACGTTTACTGTGGATTGTCCAGG
>PWNJ01000094.1 GCA_003558985.1 candidate division CSSED10-310 bacterium | reverse complement strand
TTTTACACTGCGCTGACACGGGCTAAAACAAACTGTCATCTCTTAATTCAGGGTTGTATGAACACTGTATGGGATATAATGCATCCGGAAAACGCACACATAAACCAGGTAACTTCGTCATTGTTTGGGATCAGTTTTAATAACGCTGATCCGTCAATGTCGAGTCAAGATTCAGAGGTGAGAGCATTTCTTATCGAGAGAGGCATTGATTTCAGATATTTGCAGCCGATTCTTGAAAATGGAAGACCGATATGGCTTCCGGATTTTACATTGATGCATTTGGACCAACCATTTTATTTGGAAATCAGGGGACAAATTACCGAAAACGATACCGCGAGTCACTGGGAACGAAAGGAAGCCTGGTATTCGAGGAACGCCGCAGGGAGATATGCTATTATTGATGCCGATTCATCGCTGATCGAAAATCTGGAGCGAGTTTTACCTTGAGACATGTTCTGTGTGTGACGGCAGTGTGACTGCGGAAACTTCTAAAAACTGACATGTCGGCTAACTTATTGATTTTATTAAAGCCAATGAGCGGATTCGAACCGCTGACCTGCTGATTACGAATCAGCTGCTCTACCAACTGAGCTACATTGGCAACAACCATACGCCGATACCGACATACAGCGGAATGAATTAATCACAAGACTCCGTCAAGGTCAAGATATTTTCCTTAACTTTTTATGAACGTTGCGATACGATTAAAAACAGAGGAGACACTACCGATGAGTACGTTAGTTAAAAAACTGATCATTGTTACTGCCGCTTCAATCATTATCGCAGCGTGTTCCATCTGTCCGCGATGCCAGGTCCGACCCGGCGACTCATCAAACCTTGATGAATTGGCTGAATATATGACCGGGTTTTTCAGCTCAAAAAATCAGTCCCTGACACATCCTCATTACTACGATATTCATCTGCATATGGTGCGTATTTGGCCCGACCAAAAAGACGGCTACTGGCTGTATGTTGAACAGTCGTTTCCAGAAGAAACACCCTATCGGCAACGCATCTATAACGTTATTGAACCGTCGCCTGGAATTTTTGCCAGTATCGTCTATGAGTTGCCGGAACCCGAATCTTATGCAGGACAATGGAACGATCCGGAAGCATTCGGTGATTTAAAGCCGGAAACACTGATCAATCGAATCGGATGCGCAATCTACATGGTACGCGACCCGGACGGAACATTCCGCGGCGGTACACATGAAAAGGATTGCCTGAGCGAATTACGTGGCGCTGCATACGCTGTCAGCCAGGTCAGAATTACAGCCGATATGCTGATGAGTTGGGACCGTGGCTACGATGAAAACGATCAACAGGTCTGGGGCACCATCAGCGGAGGATACCGGTTTGATAAAATTGAGAATTTTCCGGTTTCCCCAACCCCTTAACCTTCAACTTAAAGGTGTCTGCCAAGCAACATTTGGACCTTGAATCGACTCGTAGGGGCGTGGTCTCCACGCCCTCATAAGGACGCGCCAGGCAAGGTAAACGCAATGTTATAGAATTTCTCCTCACAGGAGAGAACGCAGTTGTTCCGGTAGAAGGTAAAAGGTTGAAGGTAGAAGGGGTGCAACAATGGCGTAGGGCGTACGGCGTAAGGGTTGCCGTTTGTTGATTTATGTTGCCGAATGTAGGTAGGGGTCTTGTGCCCCTACATTGGACTTATCAAACATCTTAAATATCAGTTCGCAACTAAAGAACGCATTACCTGACCCACATCTGTCGAATGCATCACAGGCGAAAACTGCTCAATAGCATGCGTCGGCCCAAGAACAACAAGCGGCACAGGTGAAGCTGTATGAGTTCCGACAGCCCAGGCAATATTCCATTCAATACCCGTCAGCCGAGCGAGCAATCCGCACAACATACTTGTTTGACTGGTGTAAAACGCCTGATCATGTCCCATATTCGGAACATATAATACTCGATAAGTGTCTTCCTGATCATCTTCCAGAAGATACGGGTTCGGACGTGTATGAAGAATACGCTCCGCTTCGTCGTTTGTGATCTGAACTCCCATACATTCAGCAACCATATCCGCAAGGCGCGCCGGAGTCTGCTCATGGGTTTTCAAACGACGAAACCTTCCAAACATTTCAAAACATCCGCAAGATTGATTATATAGTGTATCTAGAACTCCATAGTCGCCATAGTCGTTGTTCGGTACAAAATCCATGTCGTCAAACAGTGAACCTTCCATTTGAACGGATTCGGGTGTTTCTTTCAGGACAGTATATGCAAATGCAAAACCACCGGTATCGTGATCAGAAGTTATAATGATAACCGTATCATCGCGGGTTCCTGCCCATGAGCGAACGGTGTCAATAACGCGATCCAGCCGGATCATTTCGTGAAGCAGCAGACCTGC
The DNA here is from genome assembly GCA_003558985.1 of candidate division CSSED10-310 bacterium. GTDB lineage: Bacteria > CSSED10-310 > CSSED10-310 > CSSED10-310 > CSSED10-310 > CSSED10-310. Next base: position 2,738 of record PWNJ01000094.1, on the reverse strand, counting down.
ATCATTGTTATGACCAGCCCAGTCAATCTGTCCGGGCTCGATCATCAGAAAAAAACCGTTCGGATCGGCATCCAGCGTATTCAGCGCATGTTGAGTCATTTCTGACAGTGTCGGCCATGTGCGGTCGGGATCATTATACATTCGGTTTTCGGTGATAGCATCCGGCATAGCGCTGGCGGCGAACAATCCAAGAATGCGCTCGTTCTGTGTCTGTATCAAGTCATTTCTGGTCAAAGCTACCGCATATCCATTTGATTCGGCTTCAGCCAGCAGATCCCGATCGTCATTTCTGCGTGACCGGATGCGCGAATCAATGTTGTGCCGACGAATCAGTTGCTCATGAATGCTTGAACCAGGATCATTAAACGACTCTGGCAGGAAATGTCTGAGTCCTCCGGAAAGCATGACATCAGGACGGTAATCAAGTGTGATCAATTGCTCCGCAATAGTATTTTCCATATACCGTACTGGAACATGAGCGGCGAATACGGCTGGTGTTGCATGAGTTATTCGCGTATCAGACACCAGACCGGTGGATTTACCGTGCCGTTTAGCTGTCTGAAGTACTGTTTCAACCGGATTGCCCCGATAATCACCACCAATAATTCCGGGTAATGACCAGTGGCCGGTTGCCAATTGAGTTCCTGACGCAGCGGAATCGGCGACCGGCATATTCCATGGTTCTGTATACAGAAGACCGTTGAATCCGTCCAGCATGGCCTGTTCCATGGCGCTGATACCATCGCGGTCGTGATAGATGGATTGCGGCGCATAGCGAGCGTAACTGCGAAGCAGTCCGGCAGATGGATACCCCATCCCGTCCGCAATGATCAAAATAACATTGCGAACGGAAGGTTCCGGTTCCGGCGGCGGGGGAGAAGAACACGCGCTGTAAAAAAACACAATCATCAATGTCAAACTTATTAACTTGATATATACACTGTATTGTTTCATTTTACACCTTCAAACTGATGTGATACCTGGAAAATTTCAATACAAAGCGCCTGCAAACGGCGCAATTCAATCAATTTACAATACCATGTCAAACCGATGTTTGCCAGTTTCGCGCCCATCGGGCGCGAAGGGCAGGGGAAGGGGAAGGCGTAGGACTGAGGGCGGAGGGCTTAAGGGGTGCTGACCTTCAAATTGAAAAAAACAGACTGGTGGCTCTCCCTTTCCCCTTTTCCCCCCTTCTCCCTATCGGCTGCGAAGCAGCCCGCGGCCGCAGGCCGCTCCTCCGCTCTTCTTTTCCTCTATTCCTCTACTCTTCTTCACTCCCAGCCAAATGTCCACATGCCGAACTCACCGATCAAATCATCAATTTCAGGTGTGGTCATACCGGCATACCAGTGAATACCGCTTGCGGCTCCCACGTCGGCTGGCCATTCAAAATCGGGAAGAATCTGAAGAGTGCTGTATCCCTGAATTATATCCAGATACATATAATCAAAATCGGAATAATCCGGCCAGAAAAACAGGGCGCCGTACACATCCAGAATCACGAACATCGGGACATCGTAAAACATATCAGGTTCGGTATTGCAGATGTGCAGAATGACATTGCAGATATCTCCGGCGCTGAACATGTGCGACGGCATGGTGATGGATACGCCAAGAGTATCACAATCATCACCGGGATCAGGCGTCGGAGTCGGTTCATCGGGGTCAGGTGTGGCCGTTGGTGTTCCCGGGCCGGGGGTATTTGTGGGTTCAGGCGTGTGAGTAGGATGTTCAGGTGTTGGTGTCGGTTCACCCGGGTCAGGTGTGGCCGTTGGTGTACCCGGGCCGGGGGTATTTGTGGGTATCGGCGTGTGCGTTGGAATCGGTGTATTGGTTGGCGGCGCCGGAGTATGTGTTGGCAAAGGCGTGTTGGTCGGCAAACCGGTTGGCGTAAAAGTAGGGGGAAGGGTTGCGGTTGGAGTCGGAGTAGGCGGCGCCGGTGTTGCAGTCGGAGCCACTCCATCTATCTGCAATCGAAGATCGGGTCGGTTCCAGTTTCTGCTTGAAAATGACTCTGGCGGACAGGCGATTGCCGTATCGGATGGGCCGCGATAACCATGAACATTGCTGGCACCCATCGGAACATGGTATCGCCACCAGGAGGTCCATTCGCTGTGTTCGGGATTACCTGACTGGCATACCGTGACAACAAGATTGTCAATGTTTGAGTAGTGATACGGCGTATCAAGATTGATCGGTTTCCAGCCTTCGGCGTTGTTGTAACTGAATCTGCCTGAATAGACCAGTGTGCCGGGATCCATAGGTTCGGACGGAAGTTGCATGGCCGATGTCTCGTTAAAATAAATGTCAACATCCACCCAGTTGGACGGCTCAATATCCATCATCAGATAATAGGCAACCTGCAAAATCGGACCTTCCACGTTTATATCTGACTGAAAATAAAGCGACTGATCGAAATTATACGTCCTTTCGTCATCCACAGGCCGGGATGCTTGCATGAATCCCTGATCCTCATCCATGATGAACACAAAAACCTGTGCCTGAACCGGCAGATAACACACCATGCCGATCAGAACAGCAAGCGCTGATTTTGTTAATAAACTCATTGGTAACCTCCTAAAAAAAATAGATATAATCTTCGGGAATCAGATATTTCCGATTCCCGAAGGCAAACAATGTTATTCTGACGCTCTAAGTGCAAATGCTGCCAGCATCATATATCAGCGTCGTGACCGTTTTCGAGTGAATGCCAGCAAACTTCCCAGCGCAATCAGCAG
>PWNJ01000204.1 GCA_003558985.1 candidate division CSSED10-310 bacterium | reverse complement strand
GTGTTCTATTCATCAGGAGTCAAATATGAATGCACTTTCGGGATTAATAATGGGTATCGGTTTAAGCGCGGCATGCGGGTTTCGGGTTTTTTTGCCGTTTTGGGGCTTGAGCGTTGCTGCCAGGACAGGTTTTTTTTCTCCCGGAGCCGGTTTTGAATGGGTCGGTACCTGGCCCGCTCTGATGGCCTTTAGCGTCGCCGCGGTTGTGGAAATCGGCTCATACTATATACCGTGGGTGGACAATCTGCTGGATACGATTGCGACACCGGCCGCGGTTATTGCAGGTATTCTGATGACAGTATCTTTAACGGGTGAGATGGACCCGTTTTTCCGCTGGACTCTTGCTGTGATAGCTGGTGGTGGAACTTCCGGGGTGGTGCAGAGTGGCACCGTGATGCTTCGCGCGGCATCCACCTCGATGACAGGCGGTATGGGCAATTTTATGGTATCCACATTTGAATGGATTATTGCCGCGTTGACAACTTTGCTGGCAATACTGCTGCCGATAGCCGCGTTTATTCTTGTTCTGGCATTTATTGCCTATTTGACTGTAAGGTATCGCCGAATCCGCAAAAATCGATCCGCCAATCCCGCATGACAATCCGTCCCACAGTCGGTACGCAACCTTCGGCCGTCTACCTCTTACGCCCTAAGTCCTCCGCCCTAAGCCCAATCAGTATCCGAATCCCCAGGAAATCAGGCCGATGTTAGTCAGGGTATACGTCATGGATGAGTCCATCGCCACGCCGACAAAGTGAATCGGGTGCAGGGTTCCGGCTCCTGGCGGCCAGTAAAAGGACGGGAGAACCACCCAGTACCAAGCGCCGTTCTGAATATCAATCCAACCCCAGCAAAGCCCGTCGGGATGCTTGTACCAGAGTGGCCAGAACCAGTAATCATTGTAGATATTTAACGCAACGAAAAGCGCTGCATTATTCTGTGCCGGGCCGGTATTGTTGATGATTACATCAGCGTAAACCAGGTCTCCCGGAACAAACCATGTAGCCGGCATTCGGAAATACAATTCCATGTTTGAGGGGGGTGGTGTCGGTGTCGGCGAAGGGCCGCTGCCGATAGACGGCAATATGGTGTAGGTGCCGATAAAAACCTGATCGCGACGAATTCTAAAATAGCCGCTTTCTCCCCAGCCAGTCCCCCAACTGTTTTTGCATATCCAACTGTTTTCAGCATCATTCCAGCCGACAATGACAACAAAATGGCCTCCGCGGTTTTCACCGTGTGCATACGTGTAAACACCTGAACTGTAAGCATAAAAATCGTCGTATACTTCCATGCGGCAGGGAACAGGCTGAACAGCGACAGCATTTTTAATTGCGGCGGAATTGGTCGTAGTTTGCGTCACCCAACTCCAGCCGGAAATCCTTACAGCCCGGGATTGCCAGTCGCTGCATGTCGCATGACAATTGCTGTCGGACTGACTGTAGGGCAGGCAGGATTCGTCCGGCACACCGGGTGAAACAAAGTAATCCATAGCAGCATTCAGGTACCATCCTATGGAGCAACTGCCGCCCCCGCAGGAAAACAAATGTTGTTCAGACAAATCTATCGCAAGATTCGGATTTGATGTTGCGATCCGGTACCCCGATTCAACGGCTGCGCAAGCCGCAAAAGCAGCGCAACTTCCGCAACTTTGCTGGTTTTTTACCGATGTCAGCCAGTTGGATCCATGGTGATTCCGCCAGTCAAAAGAACTTGATTGCGATCGTGGATCGGGTGTGTCCGGCCATATAATCACATCATGGGCAGACAGATCGGCAGGTAACGGTTCAAGACCACCATGTAACATTTGCCGTTCTTCCGGTGATAATGCCATGATCCATGTATCGCCGGCAATCCATGTTCCGCCTGTCCGTTCTATGGCCTCTTGAATTTCGGCGACCTCATCAGAAACCGCCTCCGCATACCCGAAACTCGCCATCATCGCCATAAACACAAACACCACACACATCGACCACCGCTGCAAATAACCTTCGAATATATACATCGCTTGTCCTCCTTTTCCTGACATTTGCATTTTAATAAAAAAACTCTAACAAAGGCAATACGTTTCCGGTTGAACTCATTGGTTGGCCTCATCATTAGTTGTCCAAGAAAAAAGCATGCAATTCTGTCTGACAAAACACCGCTTGTTGTGCTACTATTCCCGACATGAATGATCGGACGCACAATTACAGACATTTGAAGCCTGTGCTTTTGCTGTTTACTGTATTGCAGCTTCTGCTGTTTGCGCCTCGTCTGAATTCGGATGGCGCTTATTACTACGAGTATCTGCGTTCATGGGTTCTTCAGGGTGATTTGAATTTCCATGATGAGCGTGAATTTTTCACCTGGGAATGGATACCTGTTCTGGAAGATTTCCTGCCCGGAGACTGGGACGACACGGGATATCCACCGAATATTTTTTCTTTCGGCCCGGCAATGATATGGATGCCGTTTTTTCTGGTCAGCCATTGGTTTATTCTGCTGTTGAATGTTTTTGGAGCGGGCATTTCAACAACGGGTTATGGTGTCTTGCACCGGTTTCTGCCGATGCTGGCATCGCCACTGGCCGGGCTGGCAACGGTATTTGTTCTGGACAGAATTGGCCGGGAGGCAGGTTTTGAACCCGAAGACCGGGCAGTTGGACTTTTCTTTTTTCTGGGAGCTTCACATCTTCCGGCTTTTTTGTTTGTAACACCAGCTTTTGCGCATGCTTACAGCGTTCTGTTTGTCAGTCTGTTTGTGCTGATATGGTATTATTCGGCTCGCATTGAGTTTACATGGTCACACTATGCTCTGTTCGGTCTTGTAACCGGACTGGCCGCCACGGCCCGCTGGCAAAACCTGTTCTGTTTGATTTTGCCGTTAATGGATATTGTTCAGAAACTTTGCTCCAAACGCGAATGGAAAACGGTAAAAAATCTTCTGCTCCACTGGTCAGTGTTCGGTCTGGCCCTTTTTCTGGCTGTTGTTCCCCAGTTACTGGTTACCCGAACGCTATATGGCACATGGGTAACGGATCCTCAGGGTGAGGGCGGTATGCAGTGGCTTAATCCCCGGTTTCGGTTGATACTGTTTGATGGTATCAAAGGTTTATTTACTGTGAATCCTGTTCTTCTGCCAGCAACGCTCGCGCTGCCGTTTTTGTGGAAACGCAACAGGCGTCTGACCTGGGGACTGACACTATTGGTGCTAAGTCAATCTTGTATCAACGCAGTTCGAAGGGACTGGGCAGGCGTTGGATTCGGTATGCGACGGTTTTTAAATCTGTCGCCCGGGTTTGCCATCGGGTTGATGGTGATATTCGCCTTGTCATCAAAACCGTCCCGGCGATGGCTGAAAACAACATTTTGGAGCATTGGAAGTCTGCTGATTGTCTGGAATTTGTTACTTATGGGGCAATATTACTATTCAAGACTTGGTGAACCATGGGTTGTTATGACAACCAGCGACATGGTGCGGGCGCAATTTACGTCATCTCCCGGCCACATGGCAGAGTTGATTCGCACGGGCCTGATTGTCAATGGTCTGATGGGTGATTATGCAGGTCTGTTATTGGGCGTCATTGCTATTACAATTGTTGCGAGCTGTGCATGGTATTTCAAAGCGGTAGATTTATCTGTCAAAACGGCATTAACCCGTACCTGTGTTCTGTTATCAGTATCGTTTTATTTGCTGCTGGTAACCGGTTGGCTGGTTTATTTAACCGGCGCTGCAAAAACGTATCATGTCCCTGATATTTATTCTCTGGGCTATTTTGCATCAGCAGAAAAACTCCGCCTGAATCCGGCATCCGGATTTCAGGGGTTCAGGGGAGGTCTGATATTCGGGCCTGAGAACCGCAGACGCATTGTGCAATACAAGGCGGAATATGATGGCACACGTTTTCTGGCATCCGGTGAAGTGGCGCAACATATTCGCGACCATGCTTTTGCTGACAGCGCCAGGTGGACCTTTAATGAACCTGTTGAAGCCGACAAAGTGGTTCTTGTATCCAGACTTGATAACCATGATTTGGAACAGAGTCAGCAAATCGGTGACATTGTTCTGATAGACTTTCGTAATGATACGTACAGCTTTCCGATCGTATTTAAAGAAAATATTGCAAGCTCGGATTATATTCCTGAAAACACGTCAGTTCTGGAGCGCAGATGGCCGGTTCTGAATCCGGTCGAAACAGGGATCAGTGATACTCAAACCGTGCTATTTATTGATGAACCGATATTAATACGGTCTGTAGAAATTCGTTTTGAAAACCTTGGGGCAGAATGGTTTGTGCGTGGAATCGCATTTGGAAAACCGGATCGATCGCCCATTCCTGAAGGGCGGACACATTGATATGTCGTCCTGGTATTTGACAGAAGCTGATCTGGAGGAAAACTTTCATTCAGAACATGCATGGTCATATCTGCCGGTTCGAATCCGTGATGTCAATGTCTCTTTGTGTATAGCCCGGGCATACGAATCATTTAATCAACCACCGCCAAAAATCATTGAAAAAAAACGGTGGTATGTTCCATTTGTTGTATATCGCAGGAAGAACAAAGTGCGAATGAAATTAGCGGTAGGAATGCCCTACCGGTTATTGCCGGATTATCAGTGTGCGTTGCCGGAGATGCTTTTATCAGCGCAGGAACATAATGATTTTCAACTGATTCACCCTGACTATGTTCTTGAACAGGGGTTGCTGGAACTGGAGTCGGAGTTTACAGATTATCCGGCAGAAGCAACCGCCTCTATCGTTTTTGTTCCGTTTTATATTATCACTGTGCCCTGGGGGAGTGCTACGTCAACAGTTCTGGTTAACGGATACAATGCTGATATTCTGCTGGAGAGGCCACCACCGGGATTGCCCGGGTCTGGTTCATTTGGACGAGTTATAATGGCGACAGGTGCCTATACGGGTCTGGTTGCTTTGATAACCGGAACATGGTTGTCTTTGAATTCAGTCTTTTTATCGATAGCTCTAACCATAATTGCTGCGGCGGGTATTCGCAAATTTGTTGCATGGAGGCTGGCTTCAGAATGAAACAGTATTCCGGCGTTACATGTGCATCCTGTCACAAAGAACAGTCCGGGACATTGAATGGCGAGGTATTTCAATGTGTTTATTGTGAAT
>PWNJ01000073.1 GCA_003558985.1 candidate division CSSED10-310 bacterium | reverse complement strand
GCTCGTGTGGCAGTGGATATAAATACCGGCAACGTCAGAATGGTGACATATGTGGCGGCCGTGGATTGCGGCACGGCAATCAATCCGACGCTTGCCGAAGGCCAGACCGAGGGTGGAGTTATGAATGCCATCAGTTCTGCGCTGTGGGAAAACTACGAATTTACTGATTCCGGGCGAATGAGAAACCCGTCGTTCACACACTATAAAATCGGTATGATTCGGGATGTGCCGGATATGCGGACGATACTGATTCCGACATATGAAGACAGCGGCCCCTACGGCGCCAAATCCGTATCTGAAATTTGTACGAATGGGCCGTTGCCGGTGTTGAGCAATGCAATATATGATGCGGTGGGAATACGGCTCAGGGATGCGCCGTTTACCGCGGAAAAAATTTGGATGGAATTACAGAAAACCGGAGGCGAAAAGTGACGGAAGAGACCAATACGAATCAGATGGACGCGAACACATCGGATAACGAATACAGGATGTTCAGATTGAAAAAAATTGAAACGCTGAAAGCGGCGGGAGTAGCGGTTTATCCGGATCGGTATCCGGATGCGATCAGTTGCGGTGAGGCGGTTGAACTGGAAGAGGGCGCTGAGGGGGTTCGGTGTGCCGGCAGAATAGTGTCCATGCGCAAGATGGGCAAACTTATGTTTCTGCATCTTCAGGATATTACCGGAAAAATACAGATCGCGTTGCGCAAGGGCGGCATCAGCGATGAATCATTTGATCTGGCAAAGGATGTGCTGGATATCGGTGATTTTATCGGTCTTGAGGGTCGCATGTTTATCACTCGAACCGGTGAATTGACGATTGATGCCGGTGAATATGTGTTTTTGAGCAAATCGTTGCGTCCATTGCCGGAAAAATGGCATGGTCTGACGGACACCGAAACCATTTTTCGGCGTCGTTATCTGGATTTGATCATGAGTGATCACGCGCGGAAGAAATTTCTGGCCCGGAGCGCGCTGATACAGACGATACGCGACATCCTTCTTCAGAACAGTTTTGTCGAGGTGGAAACGCCGGTATTGCAATGCAAACCGTCCGGAGCTCTGGCGCGGCCGTTCAAAACGTATCACGAAGCGCTGAATATGGATGTTTATTTGCGCATTGCACCCGAAACATGGCTCAAACGCCTGATTGTTGGTGGATACACTCGTGTGTTTGAATTTGCGCGGTGTTTTCGAAACGAGGGTATCAGCGCGGATCATTTGCAGGATTTTACCATGCTGGAATACTACGTCGCGTATTGGAATTATGACGATAACATGCGGTTTACTGAAACATTGTTTCAAAACGTGATGATGAAGGTGATTGGCACGACAACGGTGATGTTTGAAAACCGGGAGATTGATTTTTCGGGTCATTGGCCGCGAGTCACGTTTCGGGATGTGGTTAAAGGTGACACAGGGATTGATCTGGATATGTTTCCGACTGTGGATGTGCTGAGGGACGAAATTGCCCGGCGGGGCATTCAATTGGATATTGCACGCGATGAGCTGAATAAACTTGGGCGGGGCAATCTGATAGACTTGTTGTATAAACGGATTTCAAGACCAAAAATGATTCAGCCGCAGTTTCTGATCGGACATCCGATGGATGTGTCGCCGCTGGCTCGTTCAAATGATAATGACAGTTCGATTGTTGACCGGTTTCAACTGGTGGCCGGCGGCGTGGAGTTGGTAAACGCGTATTCTGAGCTGGCCGATCCGGTGGATCAGCGAAAACGGTTTGAGGAACAGGCGCGGCTGCGAGCGGCCGGGGATGCCGAAGCGATGGCGTATGACGAGGATTTTGTACTGGCGCTTGAGCATGGCATGCCGCCGACATCCGGATGGGGTATGGGGATTGACCGGTTTATGAAATTCCTGTTCAATGAGGAGAACATCAAGAATTGCGTATTGTTTCCATTGATGAGGCCGGAAGACAGCGTAAAAACCAGCATTAAAAAAGAAGATCATAATTGTTGACATTCATCCAATTACATGGATATTATTAGTACGGTATTTTTGGGAGTTTTTAATGGCGCAGTTGAACAGTAAATCGCGTTCAAATAGAGTGGGTCTGATATACGCGATGTATGGTTTGATATGATATGTGCCAGACGATGGAAATAATATCTAAACAATGGGATCGAACGCGAAGGCTTTGTGTCCCATAAACCAGTTGAGGAGGATTTTTATGAAAAGGAGTATTTTGGTTTGTGCTCTCATAGCAATGACAAGCGGTCTTCTTTGTGCACATCCTGAAGCAGTACAAAGGATTGATGCAGTATCAGCATTCAGACATGCCGAATCTGGATTGAAATCTGTTGAAATGATTCAATCTGACCCAGGTAGCCTGCAAAACGCTGCATTGGATCAGGTAACTGTAGTGACCCGAACTCAGTCATTGGAAAAATCGAATATGGTTGTTCGTGATAATTCGGGTTTGCGATTCGAAACGAAACAACAAAGAAACGCCTGCAGCGGACCAATGGGATACAGTAATACGGACACGTCTGTAAATATTTTCTATGCTGGCGCCAATGTTCCGGTCGCAGATGATGTGGAATTGGCAATTCCTGGTGGTGAACTGACCTGTTACAGAGTGGTTGTTTATGCAGATCCTGATGATGCAGTGCCGCCGTTCTCATTCACCGCTGCTGTCTGGGATGATTGTCCCGAAACCGGCGACATTATTCCGGGAACAGAATTTTCATGGACTGGTATTATGAATACAGGGTTTATTGAACTGGAAGCAGAATTGCCGACACCAGTTGCAATCCCTCAGAATGTATGGGTAAGCGTGACGCCAAACAAAGATCATGTTTCATGGGCGATCAGCGGTGAAGCTGAACTTGGTTTTACCGACAACTTTTTTTATATGGATCATCCTGCTTATGGTGAAGGATGTAACTTTTGGTTTGGCGGAGATCCATATGTTGGATTTTATCTGGAAATGTATTTCGATATTGATCAGGATCCATGTGTTGAGTGTCCTCCCGGTGGTATTCCCGAAGGCGAACCTCCGTGCGGTCCTGATTATGTCGATACATTCAATGGCGGTTGTAATAGTGAACCTCCGGTCTTCCAGCCGATTAACTGCGGTGACATAATTTGCGGTCAGACCGGAACCTATGTGGCTGATGGTGACGAAATGCGTGATACGGACTGGTTTGAATTCACAATTGGTACCACCAGTCTGGTAACATGGGAAGTGTACGGCGAAGTACCGTTGATGGCAGCATTAATTGATCCCGGAAGTGGTAATTGTGAAGACTTTTCAATACTGGCAATGGAAGATTCATTATATTGTGAAACAGCCATAGCAACAGCAATTCTCCCAGCCGGGACCTACTGGGCATTTGTCGCTCCCAATGTTTTCAGCGGGTATCCCTGCGAAGTACCATACATTGCAGAATTGTCATGTATTCCCGCGGACCCACCGGCAAATGACAACTGTGAAGATGCCGAGTTTATTCCTCAACCATACCCGCAGGTTGTTGACGGCACTACTATCGGGGCCACAATTGATTGTCCCGGGGTGCTTGACTGGACAGCCGTCTGGTATGAATTTGAAGCGCCCTACGCTGTTAACAATATCGTGATAGACTTTTGCCCATCAATGGATCCGATTGGAACAATAGGTGTTGTTCTTTATGAAGGCCCCGCAACATCCGGTTGTCCAACAGATTGTAATGCCTATATTATTGCTGATTTCTTCGATTTTGTGACCTGCCCGGGCGGACTGGAAAACCCGCAAATAAACTGGGTGCTCCCCGGTCCGGCAACCTATCTGTTACCAGCTTACGCTCTTAACTATTTTGATATGCAAATGGACTTTACATTCGAAATTAATGTCATTGAAATGACACCTTGCGTGTCATGTCCTCCTGGAGGTATTCCCGAAGGCGAACCGCCATGTGGGCCAGATTATGTTGACACATTCAACGGTGGCTGTAACAGCACTCCGCCAGTCTTCCAGCCAATTAACTGCGGTGATATAATCTGCGGTCAGACAGGCGTGTTCCCGTTTGGTCCGGAAGATATATATCGTGACACAGACTGGTTTGAATTTACCATTGACGAATTCAGTCTGGTGGAATGGGAAGTCTATGGCGAAGCGCCAATGATTGCGGCAATTATAGATCCCGGAAGTGGCGATTGTGAGGATTTTGATATTCTGGTAATAAGCTCGTCGCAGTATTGTGAAACCGCTTATGTTCAAATTACGCTTGATCCGGGAACCTATTGGGCATTTACGACCGTTGATTCGTTTTCACTTGTGTATGAATGTGAGGTGCCATACGTTGCAACACTGACATGTTCACCCGCCGATGCAGAAGACTGCGATCCGGATACCATCTTCGGTCAACCATTGGTTGGTGAAACGGTATATGTCACATCAGATCACAATATCGAAATATATGCCGCGGATGATTTCGGAATCATTGATGAACCGGTAAAAACCATCGAATGGTGGGGCGGTGAATTGTTCTATGACGGCGCCGCCTGGGGATCATGTAACAAGACAATCCTGGATTTTGAAATTACATTCTACACAAATGTCGGTGGTTTGCCCGGCAGCATCATCCATCAGGAATCTGTCACAGCAATCAAATATCCATCCCCTGTTTACATATTCGGTAATCCGCTTTATGGGTTCATTAATAAATACCGGGCAAATCTGGCTTCACCGGTATTGGTAACCGAGGGCTGGATATCAATCGTTGCCGAAGATGCTGGTGAAGACTGCTGGTTCCTGTGGGCAGATGCCGGAGCAACAACGTATGGTAGCAGCTATGCACAGGACACAGGCACAGGATTTGCGACGGATCCCGAATCGGATTATGATCTTGCATTCTGCCTGATTCCGGAAACCGATCCACCGCCAATTCCTGCCACCGGACCCATCGGACTGGGATTGCTTCTGATAGCGCTGACCGGTCTGCTTCTGAAACGAAGAAAATAACATCATCCTTGTTTGATTTAATAAAACCTCCTCCTTTTCGGGGGAGGTTTTTTTTACAAAACCATTTGATTATTAAAAACAGGATCAGCAAAATAAAAGCGGCTATGAACAGGTGTTATTCAATGAAACAAAACAAAATAATCAACATGATATCATTCAAAACCATCGTTCTGACAACAGTTATCTGCTACTGGTGTTTAACCGGTATCACCGCCAATACGGTTGATGTCGCAGAACAAACAGTCAATCAGGCCTTAAGGGCGATACAACACCAAACAGAAGGCGACTATGCGTCTGCCCGAGAAATATGGCGCCAACTGGCCGATGACAGCTCCAGCCCGATTCGGTACCATGCATTGCATCTGGCGGCACAAAACGGTGTCCAACTGCTTGAGACAAACGATTCCCTGACCGAAGATACGATTGCAACACTGAAAAACAGTATCATTCGTGAACTGAAATCACTGGCTGATAATCGTGATTTCACCAAACATGCGCAGGCGCGAGAGGAACTTCTTTGGTTTTTGTTTGATGCAAAACAATGGAGCAGCCTTTTAGAAGCAATATCGGCCGCTTCCCGAAACACGGCTCATCAATATATGAGAGCCACGGCTCATTACCACCTGAATCGCCCCGAACAGACGGAATCCATTGTCAGGCCGCTCTGGCTGAATCCTGATAATGCTCGCCTGGCAAATGATATTGATGATCTGTATCAGAAGGCGCTGCAAAAACTGGACAAACCTTATCCGGGGGTCTCTGTTCAACAGTTATACCAGCGTGCCCGGGCCCTGGACCGTATCGGCAGACGACATGAGGCGGCCGAAACATATCAGCAGGTTATTGACGGAAATGTTGGCAGAGATTTGAAAGCAAATGCTACCTTGTTCCGGGCAAAAATCCTGTATGATACGTTTCAAAACGATGAATGCATGGCCCTGTACCAGTCGTTTTTAAATGATTTTCCGGGACATTCATCAACCGCCACGGTTCTTATGCGTAAAAGCATTGTTTACCGACGGATGCAGAATAATCAGAAATATCTGGAAATGGTTGACCGGGTTGAGCGGCATCATTCGGGAAGTATTCGGTTGAATGGAATGCTGGTCGGCCGCGGTGATTACTGGCGAAGTCAGCAGGAATGGGACAAAGCGGAAGCGGATTACCGGAAGGTGATGCGTTCGGGTGGCGATAACCGGGATCAGGCATGGTGGAAATGGGTCTGGACAGCATTCAATAGAGGAGATCCAGGTCAGGCCGCGGAACGTTTGACTCAAATGATGGCTCAATATGCGGGTTCCGGCTGGGATCGGCCGATGCGTTATTGGCGGGCTCGATTTCGTGAATTGGCCGACGTTCCAACCGAAAGGGATCAGGCCGAATACCGACGGATAGCAACAGATTTTGGCTGGGAATACTATGGCGTTCTGTCACATGAACGTCTGAATCAAACAATTCAGGAACCCGTTGCTGAAACTGTTCCCGAAATGTCGGTCGATGAAAAGCGTTTGCCAACTGTTAAAGCGGCGCTCATACTGGAAAAACTGGAATTGTGGGACAGAGCATCCGCGGAATGGGAGGCCGGATTCAATACGGCACATCGCCCGTCCGACGGTCTGACCAAACACAGATTGAACGGACTGGTTAACGCAGGAAAAGTTCCGTCGGCTCGCCGCAGTATTCTTCGACAATATGGCAACAGAGTCAACAACGGGAATATCCCTTTAACAGCAGCGCAAATACTGTATCCATTTCCGGAACATTTGCGATACTATTACGAAAAGAACGCTCGTCTGAAAGGACTGGACCCACTTTTTGCCGCTGCGGTCACTCTGCAGGAAAGCGGTTTTGATCAAAATGCCCTGTCACATAATCTTGCCGGCGGTCTGATGCAGATTATGCCTCAGTTATTTGAACGGTTGTCAGCAGAATGGCCGTATCAGCCCGCTCCTGAACAATATATGCTCCCCAAATACAATATACGTGCCGGAGTTGAATATCTGGCATGGTTGCTGAATCGCTATGACGGGTCAATACCCAAAGCTCTGGCGGCCTATAACGCCGGTGAACACCGGGTTGATAACTGGATTGTGGAATATCAGTATCCTGATGAAATATGGATTGAACACATTCCATTCAGGCAAACCCGAATGTTTGTAAAAAAAGTGCTGGAAAACTATGCATGTTATTCGGCAATATACAAAGAGAGCAATAATATCAGCGATGACGCTAATCAAATTGAAGATACTGGTTTGTAACAGGAGAATTTCATGAAGAAACTGATCTCATTATGTTTCATTTTTATCATTTCTGTTTCTTTCATTGCATGCAGACAGAGGCCGGATGCTGATAGCGCTTCTGGTGAGGGCGATGTTGTCGCAGATACAAAAACAGAAACACGTGATCCGGGCCCGGCGTTTCCTGATCCCGAAACGGTTCGGGCCATACTGGCCGGGCGAGCTGCTTCTGAACGAGCGGCAACTCAAGAAACAGCATCGCGTCAACCTGAACGCCGGCAACGTTTGCCGATGCTTCAAAACGGTGAACAGGCGCGGTCTTTTGAGGCGACCACATTGGATGGCAATACGATCAAACTGAACGAGTATCGCGGAAAAACAGTGTTGCTGAATTTCTGGGCTTCATGGTGCGGGCCGTGCAGACAGGAAATACCTCATATAAAACGGATTGCAGACTCATACAAGGATAACAATGACTTTGCAGTGATTGGTATCAGTCTGGACAGAAGCGAACGCGCCATGACGGATTTTGTCAACCGGCAAAAAATGGATTGGCCCAATGTGTTTGACGGTCCATCAGCGCAAATAGCATCACTGTACGGCGTAAAGGGTATTCCTTACAATCTGCTGATCGGACCGGACGGCTCAGTCATAGCAACCGGTCTACGGGGACAGGCAATAGCAAGGGAACTGAGCGTACACCTGTAAAGGACAATCGGGCGTCGAAAATTGACGTTATTAAGGTTGCGAAAATGTTTTAATTATACTTTGAAATTAATCGATTACGAGAACGATTACACGCACGAGCACGATGAGTCAAGTGCAAACACCTTTTCGGACAGGGTCAAGTTAAAGCGGTATGGTCTCCACGATATATGACACGCATGTTTTCTGCAAAATAATCGTGCCGGGATGGTTTCCAAATAAGCAATTCATTGTTTGCAAGGTCTGACGGATCGGCAGAAAACCGGTAATCTGTCAAATCAGCGCCATTCCATCGATAAATACCGTTTTGACATTGTTCGATATTAAACAGGGACGGCAACCCGCCGGGTCTGTATATTCGCTGTCCACCGGCAGGGGGAGTTGCAGGTGTTGCATCAAAATGCTCCATCCCCAGCGAAGCGGCAATATGTGACGCAGCTACTGGCGGCGCCTCCCCGTTCATTTCAAATGATGTCAACACCGGCGCTGATGCGGTCAGACGCGGGTTGACTTCAATTGCATACCATGTCCCTGTGTTTTTCTGACGAATAAGATCAATCCCGAAAAAACCGTAGAACCCCTTGAAAAGCAATGTTTTCCCAATAGATACGACCATGTTGGTAACATGCTCTGCAACATCAAGTGTATACTGGCCCCAGCGGTTTCCGGCAGAGCCTATCCGCGCCGGCAATCCGTCGTTCGGTTGCAAGAAGATGGTTTCCTGAAGAAAAGGTGGCGAGACGACAACCGATCCATTCCTGAACACACAGGCGTTCGCTGTCCAGGTGTCGCCGTCAATCATTCTGCTGATTCGGCAGGACCTGTTGGGGTAAGAGTCGATTATTATCTGCCAGTCGTCATCGGATTGCACATAAAATGTCCGGTTTCCGGAAAATCCTTTGGCAAACTGACAGACATATGGATAGGAAACCGTGTTGTTTTCCGGATTTGACGGCAAACGGCCAGCAGAATCCGTTTTTACGTACAATGTGTCTGGCGACAAAACTCCGGCAGACCTGGCAATGGAGGGAAAATTAAGTTTGTTTTCAAGGCGCCGGGCAATGGAGGGATGGCAGCCGATCACCTGAAATCCTGATTGTGTCAGTGTGTTCCAGCTTTGTGCATCCGGTTTGAACATCAATATATAGACCGGTTGCGGACATTGGACCAGAAATTCCAGAGTTTTCGGATGTTCCAGCAGTTTGCCGGTATTGCGTTCCAAAGTGTCGGTGTGTTCTTCAAGACAAAAGACGTTGATTCCCTGCTGCCGCCAATGCTCTATCCAATCATGTTTTTCTGATACTGCCAGAGCCAGATTATTGAGTTGTCCGCCAAATGGATAAAGCTGAATCGTTTCAATACCTGCCGAGACGATAGTTCCCGGAAGCGATTTTAACTGCTCTATCCATGGCCGGAGTCGCATTATTCGTCTCTCCAGCGTTTAATACAGGATTCAATCTGACGATACGTATTTCCATAACAAATACGTTTGTGATGCAGCATTGTATCGTTCGTAGCGCCGGAATACTTTTTGCCTGTCAGGATAACCAGCGGAAGACCTTTTCCGCCGCTTTGTTGCCATCGAAACACGGCGGCCAGAGCACAACAGCCTTCAGGCGACGTTTCCAGCCGTTGTGACACAAGAAGCCGGTCCATGTCGTCAGCATCAGAGGTATTCGTGTACCAGCCGCGTCCACCTGATTTACGAATATGGTCCAGTAACTCGGGGTAAAGAGATGATTTTTGAACTCCACCAAAACCGGGATCAGCGCCTTTTGTCTGGCCTGTTTTCGGAACATGCTCGAAACAGGCCGCTATACCCGTCGCATTGCCCGACTGAACAGCGTGCAGTTCTGGCATAAAAGAGATTCGACCGTTCTGATTCAGTGTTTGAAACGCCCGGGCTATACCGGTCAGTGTCGCGCCGCTGGTCGTAAAGATAAAAACACTGCTGAAACGATGGTCTTCAAATGCTTCGCCCAGTTCATATCCCAAAGACATGAATCCTTTGACCGCATTGTCGTCTCTGGATGGCCGAAGATTAGGAAAACCGAATCTGCGTGATACATTTCTGGCACGATTGACCGGTTGATCACAGATAATCACCCAGGGTTTAAACTGAAGCAAAGCGTTCAGTTTACTCCGGTGAGTTTTGGGTGAGATAAATGCATATACCGGTAATCCGCATTCTGCTCCGGCAGCAGCAACAGAGATCGCAGCGTTTCCGGATGACGGTATGACAACTCCGGATGCCTGTTCGGATCGAGCTGCGCTAATCTGGAAAACAGCGGCTCTGTCTTTGTGCGAACCGGTGGGACAAGTGTGCTCCAATTTAAAAAGAACATCCCCCAGGCCCGGAATTGTTTGTTTCACAACCGGGGTTTCCGGAACACCGGTTACGCGAAACTCTGAAGCCGGTGCCCCGGGAATTTGATCGGCAAATCGCCAGGATGTTCGTTTGTTGTATGAAATGCTTGAAACCATTATCAACGATTGTCCGACATTGGTTGGTGTCTGTCAATTTTGTTTGCCAGACGACGGCGATCTCTGACAAGCCGCCTGAATCCTTTGGGACCTGAATTGAATCTGGAATGAAAACCGGCGCCGGAAGGGCTTAACAGCAATGCATAACCCGGTTTCAGTAACGCATCCGCGATAAGCATGGCGCTGTTCAGATCAGTTGTTTTGTGGATTGGTATATCGCCTGCATTCGCAACAACCCGATTGCCGGCCTCACCCGGAAGACATATGATATGATGCACTGTTCTTTTCATCACATCAGATAAAATGCAGTAATCCTCCGTATTACCCTTGATGTCACCTCCCACAATCAAGACAACGGGTCTGTCCATAGTTTCCAACGCGGCACAGGTGGCCTGCGGATTGGTGCTGCCTTCATCATCAAAATATACCACATTGTTTATGTTATCCAGGCATTCAATTCGATGCCGCACACCGGAAAAAGTTTGTATACCAGTTTGAATGGATGCCGCCGGAACACCTGCCAGAAATGCTGCGGTTGCTGCCGCAAGACAGTTCAACTGATTATGTTTTCCGGGCAGTTGAATATCCTTTTGATCAAACAGTAAATGACTGTTTCCCGGGGCATCAAGGATGACAAAAGTGTCGTTTATCTGGCCCGAAAAATATGGCTGGTCAGGTGCGTTAAAACCGTATCCGGCACACCGGGACTGGAGTTCGGGATAGATATACTCAAACGATTTGTCTTCCGTATTCAATACCGACCAGCCGTTTTTCGGTGTCTGTTTGAAAAGCGATGCTTTCAGTTCGCGATACGCTTCAAACGAACCGTGTTCATCAATATGGTCAGGACGAATGTTTGTCAAAACTGCAATGTGCGGCCCCTGATGAAGCTCCATAAGCTGACGGTTCGAGATTTCCAGAACCAGAAATCCGTTTTCGGGCAAGGTTTCAAGCTGGTCCAGAACCTGACTCTGATACCGGTCGTTGCCGCTGCTCAAACAGGGAATCCCGGCTGTTCGAAGCAGATGGGCAATACAGTTTGTCACGGTTGTCTTGCCGTTGGTGCCGGTGATACCGATTATTGGAACATGCGACAATGCAAAATATAGCTGAGTAAGAAAAAAAACGAGTATTCCGCGTTTTCTTGCATGCTGCAACGGAATGTTTTCCTTGTGAGCAAACCAGTTTTGAGTTGCAAAAATCAAATCGGCATTTTCAATTGACTGCAAATAGTTTGCTCCGGTGCAAAACGTGATCGGAGCGTTCAAAAACCGTTCAAAGGCCTGTTTTCGAAGCGCCGGAGGCATGGCGATGTGGGAAACCATAAACGAGCGTTTTAACGCGTGATTTTCGAATAAATTGTGTGCGGTGATATTTGTAAACCCGTTTTTCAGAAGAAATTCAAGAATAGCAAATCCTTCAGCGCCGGCTGCGCCGACGATATGAACCCTTTTATGTTTGTACTGAAACAATGTGTCACGTGTCGGTATAATTGCCAAAATATGACCTCCTCAGTCAGGTTCCTATTGTGCTGACTGAACGGTGATTATGCAAAGGAAGAAATACGGCGTGCCCCGATCAGATTGTAACGGTCTCGAAATTGCGTCAATGATTCAACAATAACGCTTTTCTGTCCAAGGCAGGCGTGTTGGACGCCGTCCGGCACGATCAGCGCAACATGGTGAAACCTGTTTGTTTTTGTGGTGGCAAAAAGAAGGTCACCGGGGATCATTTCGTTTAATGGTATGCGTTTACCGCAGCGGCGCTGTTCTTTGGAATTGCGCGGAAGCAATATGCCGGTTCGGTAAAAAATACGTTGTGTCATTCCCGAACAGTCCAGTCCATCCGGATTTCTTCCGCCCCACAGATAGGGTGTGGCGCGCAATTTATCCGCTGCATTGACCAGAACACCGAGAGGTTTTTTACCGGGGAGGCAATTTTTACTAACGGGACGTACAATGGTTTCCCATGGATGAACTTTGGGAGTCTGGATTGGTAACGACAGCCATTCCTGATTGTCCGACCAGCCCAATGCGCCGTCAGGTGTTTGATAAAGACTCCAGCCGTTATGGATATACAGTCTTCGTATCCATTGATCATAATCTGCTATTTGAGTTGTAAGGCGGCCATTGGGCTGATCCAGCAAATCCAGCGTCAATTCCGGCACATGCAGCCACTCACCATTGTTTGCGTCAAGGTCTGACAAAACATCCGGAACCCCTGCTACCAGTATACCGGCTTTCTGCATAAGGGTTTTCAGAGTTTTCAATTGTGTGTTTAGCAGGACGTAACCGTCAAGGTCTACGGTATTGCCGGACTTTGTTGGCCGTGTAGTAACTGAAACAACCGGAACGGCGTGTGATTTACTGCAGTCAGCGATATAGCTATTCAATATACTGTTTGCTGTGCGAAGTGTGCCGGTGGCTGTTTGTATCTGATGATATTTATCTGTCATCTGTTGTTGCGAAAATCCGTCAACCGTTGCAGCCGGTTTTGCGCTGAATCCGTCAACAAATCCATATTTCGGAAGCCGGTTTAACAAATGCCTGACATCATTTTGGGGAGGCATCACGGATTGTCCTGCAAGCGTTTCAAGAGTTGCGGCCAGACACCATGCTGAAAAATCCGATGTGGACCCCATCAGTGTGATATCCGCTGGTATCGGACACGACAACGTTTTATCTGACACGACATCATGCAGTATTCCCATTCCCAGTTCGTTTCCACCGTCACCGATGGCTATTTTCAGACAATTGTCTGTCCAGAAATAATCCATGCGAGAGCAAAAATCACTGATGTTGTCACCATTATAATTCCGAAACGAACCATCCGGCAATGGTCCGGGTCGTTCAACAGAAATGATGACATCCGGTTGATGTTTCTTCAGAAAACCCGATGCGGTTTGGCGGGCAGTCAAAGTATCGGTGATGGGAAACGGTATCAGAAGCTCGTCCGGAAACACGGATTGGAACATATTGAACACATTGGAATCAGCCGGAATTATGACGTTGTATCCCAGAGATTTTAATATCTGACAGAGCACCCATGTTCCGGTAATGCCGTCGGTTTCCAGCGTTTGGGCACGCAGAACATAAAAACCAGTCAATAAAAAGACAGTACCCGTCGTTTTCAGGATTTGTTCTGCTGCCAGGCGGTACGGCATCCTGCCACTAATGTACCGAAATCGGTATAGTCCTCGTGAGTCTCTTTCAAAGGCCAGTTCGGTAAACACAAGCTATTTTTCTTCTTCTTCGAACAATTCCAGATCCAAAGGTTCCACTCCGACAACCTCCAGTTCAACACCACATTCAGGACATTCAATAACTTCCCCAATGTCAAATCCCTCATCCATAATTGTCGCGTGGCATTCCGGACAGATTCCCATGAAATTACTCCTCCTTGAAAAAACAGAAACCAACCAACATGCCAATTTTACGAAAAGCCGCAAAATCAAGTCAACACTCTTTTTGAAGATACCGAAAACAATATTGGAAAAATAAATACACAAACACTTGGCATAACCAAAAATTTTTGCTAGGGTTGCGTCCGAAGAAGAGGAGAATCAGGGCGGTATAAAAATGAAGACACTTTTGTATCTGAAAAAAATAGCTGTATTTCTGATAATGATATCAGGACTTTTATACAGTTTGTCTGCTCTTTCGGTGATTGGTACGTCTACCTATACCATCCAGCATGAAACAGAAGAACACAATATCCATGCAGACAGAAGGCCCGAAGAGAATTCAACAGGTTCACATAATATTATAACCGCTTTCATTGTGCTCAGCGTCATCGCTTTATCAGTTATTTTGATTATAATGGTCAAATATCTGGTCAGACGCCTGAATGAAAAAGAAAAACAAATCAATGCACAGTCGAACAGACTGAATGTTATAACCGAACAACAAACAGAAGTTGAAAAACATTATCTGTCGCTGTTTAACAGAATTAATGATGGTGTTGTTGTATCGTATTTAAGTCCTGAGGGTGAATTCAGTTCTATAAGGGACATGAATAAACAGGCCTGTTTGATACTGGGACGAACAGAAGAACGTTTAAAATCAATCAGGATAAAAGACCTTTTTGAGGAATCCGAACAAGCGCGAATACCGGATCTGATCAATCGGCTACAGACGAAACATACTCATTTGTTTGAGACACGCATTGTAACGGAAGAGGGTGTTGTTCGAAATGTAGAAATCAATTGTTCTCTGACAGACACCAATGGCGCTGGCTGGAAGGTTATCGCTGTAATCAGGGATATTTCTGACAGGATCAGTCGTGAGGGCAGTTACATTGAAAAACTTAACACGTTGAAGAAAAGTTTTGAAAAACGCACACGGGAGCTTGAGGAGGCGAATCAGGAAATTAATCTGTTTGCCGGAACAGTCAGCCATGATCTGCAAGCGCCTTTACGAACGGTGCATGATTCATTGATACGAATACAGAAAAGGCAACAGATTGACGATCCTGAAATTGGAAAAGAGCTGGAGCTTTGTATTTCCCAGACCCAAAAGACTGGCGCCTTGATTAAAGGGATTCTGGAATACAGCCGGCTGGGCAGAAATGTCCTGGAACTGAAACCGGTTGGACTGTCACAGATATGCAGTGAAGTCTTGTTGCAGCTTGACAGTATTATTCGGACCGAGGATGCCGATGTGAAAATTGAGCGCCCGATGCCTCGTGTCATTGCACATGCCAACACGTTGTTTCGGGTTATTCAGAATCTGGTTACCAATGCTGTCAAATATGTTGAGCCAGGAATAAAATCCAGGGTAATAATGCGAGCTGAATCACGAAACGGAATCGTGCGATTGTGGATTATCGATAATGGAATTGGTATTGCCCCGGAATATCAGAAGAAAATATTTGAAGTTTTTGAAAGACTGCACAGCAGTGAGGAATATCCGGGGATTGGCTTGGGACTGGCGATAGTAAAAAGGGGTGTTCAGCGGATGAACGGTTCAATTGGCCTGCTTTCCGAAGTGGGTGAAGGCAGTCGGTTCTGGATTGAACTGCCGGCTGCGGCCGACGGTCGCGAGAACGCCGACGCAACGCACACCAGTTAACGTATTCTGCGAAAATAATTCCGTATTCGGCGCCATTGACCTTTTCGCAAAGCGCCAAGCCCCTTCCCAGCAAGACGAAGCTTGTCTGTAAGGCGACGCAGGATATCAAACATTGGGCCAAATACTGGCTTGTCCAGGATAATTGCCGGAAAACCACCCATAAAACGTAATAAAGAACGTGGAATCCATCGAATATCAGTCAGATAAATCAGATAATTCAGATATCGTCCTTTGGGTATGAAAAAAGGTTTGCGGTACACCTGTTTGTCAAAATCAGTTAAAATACCTTCTTTCAACGCTTTCTGAGCCAGTTGGGTACCCGGATACAGCGTCAATGACGCCAGACACAACATAAAATTTCCGGGAATACGTGTCAGAAGATTCAGCGTTGCCTGAACATCATCGCGTGTTTCCCACGGATTGTCCAGAATGACATGATAATGAGGTTTTAAAAGACTGTCCCTGAATTCATTAATTAATGTAGCGCCGGAAAGAATCGTTTCATTTGTCTCAGGACGGCCATACATCTTTCGTATCCGATCGCTTCCGGTCTGAATACCCATTTCTATGAATACAAGCCCTGTATCAATAAACATCTCAAGTTGCTTACGGGTCAGGGTTGCCGGACTTGCCTGGGCATACCAGGGCAAACCGATTTCTGTTTTGAGTCGTTGACAAAGATTTGCCAGATCATGATCCGGCATGGCGGTAAAAACATCATCGAAAAAATGTATTCCCTGAACAAACGGAAATTTCTTCAGCACATCATGTATTTCACCCAATACATGATCAGGACTGCGAAAACGAAGATATCGTTTGCCGGAATAGTGGGTTGCCTTGGCTGTGTTGGCGCAATAGGTGCAATGATGCGGACAGCCCCGTGAACTCATCAATCTGAATACCTTGAGCGCTGTTCCATTTGGACCGGGCATCAACGGCAGCACGGATGAAAGAATATCCGGTGTCATCGGGTTAATTGTGCTGGTGATCGGGTCCAGAAGATAATGATTGTCCGGCCCCATATCCATCCACGGCAACTCGTCCAGGTTGTCAAAGCAGGGTGTGGGCTCACAATTGACTGGCTGTGACCGAGTCAGCAATCCAGGTATTTCATCAGCGTTCCAACGACCGCCGGATTCCGGAGCACGCTCAAGCAGCGTTTCCAATACCTGTTCACCTTCACAAATACATACCGCGTCGGCATGTTTTAATCCGTCTTCAGGATGTACCTCGGCATGAATACCACCCCAAACTGTGAAAACACCCTGGGTAGTACGAATTGCCTCCGTCAACTGAAGCGCTCTGTCACGGTACTGCGAAAAAAACGAAAGCGCCACGACGTCTGACGATTCGGTAATACGCAAAATTGCGTCGACAACCTCGGACGGATACGCATAACGATACGAACCGGAATGCCGAAGCTGTTCAATACCTCCAGGTAAAAAAATACAGGTGACCGAATGACCGCAACGTTTCAGCCATGCAGACAGGGCCCGCACACCAAACGCGCTGATATCGGGAGGTGTCGGCGTTATAAATGTAATTTTTTTTGGTCTTTCCATTGCTAACCTGTTCCGGTGTCTTTTCCGGCTGAATCATGAGTATAATAATCTGGATCAATAAAAATTCCACTATTTTAACTTGATTCAGTTTGAAAGAGTCTTTTTTCAGAGCGCAATAACAAGTATTGTATAGGCAGTTTGCTGATTGAATTAACAGACCGGAGCTGAACTACAATGAACAAAAACAGTCGATTCGCGCAAAAGACATGGATAACATATTTCATCTACCTGGCGGTTTCGGCTGTTTTGTTTGCCCGGCAATACTCAACATTTCCAATACTCGATGATTTTGTCTACTTTTTATGGTTTGACAGTACCGATCCTGGGTCACTGCATCATTTGCTGAATCCCGCCAGCGGGTATTTCTGGGTTCGTCCGGTGGCATTACTGATATGTTATATTCAGCATACCCTGTTCGGTTTATTCATGCCCGGATACCGAATCGTGGGTATCGCATGGCATGCGGGTAATGCTTTGCTGGTCAATCACCTCGCACACAAATCACTCAACCAGTCACCCAAAACAGCATTCATCATCGGATGCCTGTTCCTGCTCCACCCAGCCGCTGTGCAGTCCGTCTGTTATCCATCAGGACAGTCTGAGGCAATCTATTTGTTCTTTTTACTGGCCGCTCTGATACAGTTTGTTGACTATTATTCGCATTCGGGAAGTGTTAAATCGCTGATAACCGGATTGTTATTTTTAACATTATCTTTGTTTACGAAAGAAACAGCATTTGTTCTGGTACCCATTACCATAGGAATGGTGCTTTTGGGTAACAAAGACAGACTGTCCCTGATTAAAGCCGCGATTCTTGCCGCTACCCTTTCTTTTGCTGGAGTGTTATATGTGTCTTTTCGTCAAACCCTGTACTCGGGTCTTGGAGGATACGGATTCGATATCACAGCGCCGCACACATCAGGCAATGTAGTCGTCGCTTTATTGAATAAAGTTTTTCTGGAATTGCCGACAATACATTTTTTCCCGTTATCGTCGGAGGATATCAATTATACATGGATGCTTCGAGCTGGATTGATTGTTTTAACCGTAATCGTCGTGTTTTCGGGATTTCGTTCACGGGAATCCACTCGCTGTTTTTTGTCGGGTCTGCTAATCCTTGTCCTGTCAAACATCATGCTGGCAATGGTGTTTTTACATCACTCAACAGAACTGCTTGCGCCCAGATACATGTATCTGGGAAGTGTCGGGGTTGCTCTAATCCTGGGACCATTGTTCAGCAAGCTGACAAGAATGCGATTACCGCTGATTATTCTGGTAGCCATTTTGTGGATAATTGGCCAGCACGGGCATCAACGTGATTTTTACCGGGCAGGCCGGGTAACGGAATTTGTTTTAACAACGGTTGACCATTATTGCCGGCATCTTGAAGAAGGGGGTCGGATTATTCTTTATGATGTTCCAGAACGCATCGGAGCTGTCAGTATTAACATCTCACATGAACGGGACACGGTTTTCAATCTGGAGTCCCATCGCCGATGCGGCCTGGCGCCGTTGATGGATTTAAGCAAAGGTCAGGGTATGGAAACATGGGATCATTATATGAACCAGCTTCCGGGGCGAGTCAGTGTATTTCATTTTCCGGATGTATCGATTCCTGCAGAGCCTGATACGCTTGTTTTTTCACTTGATGTTCGGGAAGCTTACCGATCACGTAACTGAAATGAACGAAAGGATGAGTTATGAAACAACAAATAAAAGCGCTGTTGATTGATGCAAACACAGGGTTCTACAAAATCCGG
>PWNJ01000170.1 GCA_003558985.1 candidate division CSSED10-310 bacterium | reverse complement strand
GCAGGTAACGCCTTCACCTGCATGCTACCGGATATTGGGCGATCCATACAGCAGAAGGTCATGGTTGCCCAACACTACAAATATTGAACGGATGCGAATCGCTCTATTTGAGTACTCTGCAATATTGAGGGATCACTATAGAATGAGGAAATAACTGCACAGCTGACTTCAACTGCCGCTCTTAATCAGGATATCCGTAGTGCCCCGGTAAAGGCTGCAAAGAATAGGAAATCCATTTTGGGTCATGCTCTTATATTTACGTTGTGTTTACCAGCAAAACCAACGCAATGATTTGAATACATGTACACGTTTCTCAGGTTAGCACACTATTAAACCGCAGCTCCAATTTACCGGCTGCGTGGTGGTTGCCTGAACAACATTTGCATTAAGAGCCGGTAGAAAAATATTCAACATCCGGAATTTCTATGGGATAATGTAGGCAGTTGTTTCAAAGTGTCTGTCGCAGTAGTTTAGTTACTTCTCGACTTCTCTTAACAGAGCGCGGAAAATGGAGGAGTGCTATAAAATATATCAGCTCCACTTCAATACCGGAGTTACCTGATACTCAATAACACTTAATGGTTCTCTTCAATCTCTTGAACTATTCTTTTTACAGTATATAAACTTGTCAAAAAACCGTAATTTATTTGGTGGGGAGATCTGTATATGTGTGGTTTTACAATTTTAACCACATTTTCCGGCCAGTTATCGATGGGACCCAACAATTCCCCCACAGAGCCGGATTTTAGATTATAAGTCATATGCAGCCCCTCATTTACAGCACTTTTCTTTTTAACAAGGCGCAACAGAGGCCTTTTCAGAAAGGCCGGCACACGCCGCTTCAAATTCATTTTTTTTTGACCAACATTCAAATTTCTCTGATCTGAGAAGGGGACCTCCTTTAGCATATCAGTTAATAAATGCAGCCTTTCCATCTCTTTAAAAAAGTCTCTGGAAAATTTTAAAGGCGGTGCTACAGAGAGCCAGAATTCAACCAATCTGTGGTCCCAAAAAGGAGATAAAGCTTCATAACCAAAAAACTCATACACCCGAAAACTGTTAAATATGAATTTAGCCTGTCGTTCCTGCCATACAAGATAGTCCAGGAATGCTTTTTCAGAAAGGCCGGACTCCTCAAAAATGTCGTTCAGAATCGTAAACAGTGCCTCCGGTTTCTTTTTCGGAAAATCTTCACTCCAGCTGAATTTTTTCAGAGCCCTTTCAGCTGCACTGCCGGCAAGCAGTGAGTAGTCCAGAGTGTTGGAGATCATATCCAGTCCGTGGCCTGGCATGAACATGTCACCTTGTTTTACAATATTTCTATTTTTTAGTTCATAAACAGCCAGAAAATCCTGCAGATGGGGATTCGATATCCCGTTATTGGCAAATTCGATATAGCTGTCAAAAACACCTGAATCGTGAAGTTTATGCCATTTTTCTTCACTATACTCGACAAAATGCCACTCGTAGCCCGCTGCTTTTGCAACTTCTTCGCTGATAGCTGACTGGATATTGCCCGGCATACCATATGTGTAACAGACTACATTCTTATAGCCAAGCTTATATAGGTAGTTTACAATGATCCGCGAATCGTGCCCTCCGCTAAGCGGCACAATGATTCTGCTGCCTTCGTCCATATTCTCAACTATTTCACTGAATATTTTTGTTAAGATATGATCCAGGGTAGCAGCATTCTCTTTTAAGCCCGAAAGGTCGCTGATAGCGGCAGGCTGATCTATATCGTACCTGAAAAAACGGCATTTCTCTATTTCACCATTTTTAAAAAGTACAATTTCAGCAGCCTGTATGCCTGAGACGTCCAGAAACACGGTTCTGTCTCCCAGAACATTATTCATCTCAGTGAATTCATAAATTATATTCCCGTCAATGCTATGGTCACGATCAAATCCTATGCAGTCTGCAATCCATAGCTGATCGCCGGAAAATTTGTAAACTAAAGGTGATGATCGGACAATATCCGATTTTAAAAGAGTGTATTCTGGTGATTTATAAACCAGGGTGAGATGCCAAAACTCCTTTTTTTTTAGCAGATCAGCAACATTCTCATTCTTTTTCAGGCGAATAATTTCCGATATGAGACTCTCTCCAATCTTCCTGAGTCCCGGATCATGTACGCTATGTTTCATGCTTTTTATCCATAATACTGACTGCCCTTGCTCAAGCATCAGCCATTTACCCGAAATTTCCACCACGGCTGCCATAAATACCCCCTGTAATCGTTAAAATTGAAATAAGTAAATGAATCTCATCCCTGCTATTCTCACCTGAAATTTATTCTGGTAATGTTTTGAATCGTATTTCAGTAAAACTTTTAACTCAGCAACTTTAGAAATTTTCCTGTGTTAACAATTCCCGAATTCGAGCTTTTCGTGTGTCGAAAAAGCACCTTTCTGATCTGGCCCTCTAACAATGTAATTATAGATCCTATCAAGCATTCTGTGGTTGTATTTCAGATGGTACAAACGCGTGCAATGGCAAATCAGTTGTCAAAACGTAAAACTACCGGTATTTTGATGAAACTTTTTTTAACGAAAACGCTGCTGCCGCAGTTAAATTTGTTTAAGTAAGCTCCGGGCAGGTGTTTCCTTTTATATTGCGGGTATACTCTTGAGGTAAGGTCTCATGTTTACCTAACTTGGTGCCTGATAGAAAGAATCCGTCGGCCATAAAAAAAGTCCACTCAGTTTTTCCTCATCTCCGGTTTTATATAGAGATATATTATATTATTACAGATATTACAATTGTAAAATATCGAGCAAATGTGAGCTTAAAAACGATCATTAATGATTTTTAATACTCAATGCAGACTTTTTGCCAAACTGGCTCTTTTGTTTGCAATTACATACTCTTCGTTGTTGATTTCAAGTTCAAGTGCTCAGTCAGTTGAAATTTATGAGCCATTTCCGGAGGTATTCACAAACCCTCTCGGCCTTGAGTATGCGGTAAATATTCCTTCAAAAATCTACATTGTTGAGAGAATAGGGATAATCAAAGAGCTGGATATCGAGGATAAAGAGAAAGGGTCTGTTGAGTGGCTTGATATTTCCGAAAGGATAAACCCGGTTGGAGAGCAGGGCCTGCTCGGGTTAACATTTCATCCCAACTTTCCTGAAAACAACACTTTCTATCTCAACTACACAATCGTGGGTGAAGATGAAACTATTTATACGCGTATATCCAGATTCCGGGCACCCGACGGTATGGCTTCAGTAGAGAGCGAGGAGATTCTGATGGAGATTGAGCAGCCACAAGATAACCACAATGGTGGACAGCTGACTTTTGGACCGGATGGTTATTTATATATTGCTTTGGGAGATGGGGGGAGAGATAGCAGATTTAACAGCCAGGATACTCAGAATATTTATGGGAATATTTTACGCATAGATGTTAATGTTTCAGAAGGCTATCAAATACCTGACGATAATCCGTTTGTAGGTGACGAAAATGGCCTCGATGAGATATATGCATGGGGTTTCAGGAACCCATGGCGGATGAGCTTTGACCCGGTAACGGGATACTTATGGGTAGCTGATGTTGGACAAACCGAGTGGGAGTCAATTTATATAGTTGAAAAAGGAAAAAACTATGGGTGGCCAATAGTCGAAGGCAGTCATTGCTACGCGGCAGATACGTGCGATAAAACCGGCCTTGAAATGCCGCTATTTGAGTATCCATGGGGTCAAGATGATACGGGACGATCGGTAACGGGTGGTTATGTTTACCGGGGCAGCGCTAATCCTTCACTATTCGGAAAGTACATTTATGGTGATTTTATCTCCGGCAGAATTTGGGCCCTGGAAGTGGACCATGATGAAAAAGAAGTCATTTCAAATGAGGAGCTCATTTTAACGGATTACAGAATTCCATCTTTTGGAATAGACTCAAATGGGGAGATTTACATTTTGAGATTCCAGGGCAGTTTTAGCAGGATTTACCGGTTTGTTGCTGAAGAGACAAATGGAGTGTTGGATCCTCCCGGAGCGGTTGAATTGCTGTCGCCTGAGGATGGAGCTATGGGCGTATCCGTTGATCCGGTTTTGAGCTGGGAGGCGGAGCCACAAGCTTCAAGCTACAGGCTGCAGGTGGCTGCGAGCGGGGATTTTACTTCGACGGTTGTGGATGAGGCCGGTTTAGAGGAGACGGAGTTTGGGGTTACGGGGTTGGATTATGAAACGACCTATTTCTGGAGAGTGCAGGCTTCGAATGATGCGGGGGATGGGGAGTGGAGTGAAGTTTGGAGTTTTGCGACGGAGGAAGAGCCTTTAGTGCCGCCGGGTGTGGTGGTGTTGGTGAGTCCTGAGGATGAGGCGGTGGATGTGTCTGTTGATCCGGTTTTGAATTGGGAGGCGGTGGAGCAAGGTGCAGGGTACAGGGTGCAGGTGTCTTTGAGCGGGGATTTTGAGTCGATGGTGGTTGACGAGGCAGGGATTGAGGAGACGGAGTTTGAGGTGTCGGACCTTGATTATGAAACCACCTATTTCTGGCGTGTGCTGGCAACAAATGAAGCCGGAGATGGGGATTGGAGTGAGGTGTGGAGTTTTACGACGGAGGAGGAGCCTTTAGTGCCGCCGGGGATCGTAGCTTTGATATCGCCTGAAGATGGAGCAGTGGATGTATCCGTTGATCCGGTGTTGAGCTGGGAGGCGGTGGAGCAGGGTACAGGGTACAGGGTGCAGGTGGCTTTGGACTCGGAGTTTGGGGACCTGGTTGTGGATGAGGATGGGGTAACCGTGACCGAGCTTGAAGTGTCGGGTCTGGATTTTGAAACGACCTACTTCTGGAGGGTGCTGGCATCGAATGATGCGGGTGATGGGGAGTGGAGTGAAGTTTGGAGTTTTGCGACGGAGGAAGAGCCTTTAGTACCGCCAGGGGTGGTGGTGTTGGTGAGTCCAGAGGATGAAGCTACAGATGTAGTCGTTGATCCGGTTCTGAGTTGGGAGGCGAAGTCTCAAGCTGCAAGTTACAGGCTGCAGGTGTCTGCGAGCGGGGATTTTGAGTCGATGGTGGTGGATGAGGTTGGTTTAGAGGAGACGGAATTTGAGGTGTCGGGTCTGTATTTTGAAACGACCTACTTCTGGAGGGTGCTGGCATCGAATGATGCGGGGGATGGAGAGTGGAGTGAAGTTTGGAG